>JAHDVQ010000001.1:42941-46363 GCA_023384595.1 Vicinamibacteraceae bacterium
TGGGGGGTGCCGGTTGCCCATACCCCCCGGGGGGTGGGTTCGGGCTGTTCCCCCAAATTGGGCCACCCCTCCCCTCCCCCCGCTTGTGTGTATTCGCAGACCTGACCCCTCCTGAAGTAGCATGACGCACGACAACCATGACCGATCGCCGCCCGCTGCTCGTGCTGACGATGGCGATGGCCATAGGGGGCGTGGCGTGGGGAGTTCACGCGCAGCGCGCGGCCGCACCGTCGCCCGCGCCCCCCGCCGCCGGATCGCAGGCCGCCCGGCCCGGGGCCGTTCCGTCGCATCCCCCCCTCGCCACCGGCGCCGCGCTCTCGCCGCGAAACGCGAACTACACCATCGACGCGACGCTCGACCCCGCCTCGCGCACCATCACCGGCCGCGCCGTCATCACGTGGCGCAACATCACCTCGAAGCCGGCGCCGGACGTGCGCCTGCACCTCTACTGGAACGCGTGGCGCAACGCCCAGTCCACGTGGCTGCGGGAGCGGCGTCTGGCCGGAGCCGACGCCGCGCTCTTCAATCGCCCCGAGCGCGACTGGGCCGCCATCGACCTGTCGTCCTTGCGGGTGCTCGGGGTCGGCAGCGCCACGCCGATCGACCTGCTGCCGGCCTCGCGCTTCGTGGCGCCCGACGACGGCAATGCCGACGACCGGACGCTGCTGGCCGTGCCGCTGCCGTCGCCCGTCGGGCCGGGCGAGACGATCAATATCGACGTCGCGTGGACGGCCCGCATCCCGCGCACGTTCGCGCGCACCGGCGCCATCGGCGACTTCTTCTTCATCGCCCAGTGGTTCCCGAAGGTGGCCGTGCTGTCGGAAGGCGGGTGGCGCGCACACCAGTTCCACGCGGGCACGGAGTTCTTTGCCGACTTCGGCGTCTACGATGTCAGGCTCACGCTGCCCGCCCGCTTCGTCGTCGGCGCCACCGGCCTCGAGCAGGGACGCCAGGAGAACGCGGATCGCAGCGTGACGCACCGCTTCGTGCAGGCCGACGTGCACGACTTCGTGTGGACGGCGAGCCCCGATTTCGTCGAGCGCCGCGCGCGCTTCGAACATGCAGGCCTCCCCCAAGTCGAGATGCGGCTGCTGCTGCAGCCGGAGCACGCGGGCCAGGCCGACCGCCACTTCGAGGCGACGCGGGCGGCGCTGCGCTACTACGGCGAGTGGTTCGGCCCTTACCCGTACGGACACATCACGATTGTCGACCCCGCGTGGCAGAGCGGCGCGGGCGGCATGGAGTACCCGACGCTCTTCACGGCAGGCACGCGCTGGCTGGCGCCGCGGCACGTGATGCAGCCCGAGAGCGTCACCGTGCACGAAGCGGGCCACCAGTTCTGGTACGGCCTGGTGGCCAACAACGAGGTCGAACACGCCTGGCTCGACGAGGGGTTGAACACCTTCTCGACCGCGCGCACGCTGGCCGCCGCCTACTCGCGCCGGCATCCGGCGCTGCGCTTCTTCGGCGGCTTCATCCCCTGGCGTCTGGACGACGTGCTGCTCGACCGCGAGATCGAGGGGAATCGCCTGGCTGGCTACCGCCCGGCGGCGCGGTCCGACGCCCAGTCGACGCCGACCTTCCAGTACTTTCCCGCCACGGGCGCCCGCATCTCCTACGACAAGACCGCGCTGTGGCTGCAGACGCTCGAGAACATGCTCGGGTGGGAGGTGCTCCAGCGCATCCTCTCGACGTTCTTCGCGCGCCACGCCTTCCGGCATCCGACGCCCGACGATTTCTTCGCCGTCGCCAACGAAGTCTCCGGACAGAACCTGACGTGGTTCTTCGACGAGGTCCACCGGAGCGCGCGCGTGTTCGATTACGCCGTGCGCGACCTGCGGTCGGAGCGCCGCTCCGTCAAGGGCTTCGTCGAGCGTGAGGGAGGCGCCCGGGTGTTCGCCGACGAACCGGCGGCAGGCGGCGGGTACGAAACCACCGTGGTGGTGCAGAGACTCGGCGACGCCCGCTTCCCCGTGGACGTCGTCGTGACGTTCGAGGACGGCCAGGCCGTGCGTCAGCGCTGGAACGGGCGCGAGCGATGGAAGGCCTACACGCTCACCTCGGCGACGCGCGCCGTCTCGGCGGTCGTCGATCCCGAGCGGGTGCTCGTGCTCGACGTCAACTACACCAACAACAGCCGGACGCTGGCGCCTCGCGCCGAGGACGCCGCCGTCAAGTGGAGCCTCGCCTGGCTCACCTGGCTCCAGGACCTGATGCTCACCTATGGCTTCTTCGTCTGAGACTCGCCGCACCGGCCCGCTCGGTGCCGGCGCCGCCTTCATCGACGGGTGGCGCCGGGCGGCAGGCGCGCCATGGCTGGTCGTCGGGGCGTGGGCGGCCCTGTGGCTCGTGTCGCTGCCTCTCGGCCTGGTGCTGCAAACCCAACTCGAGAGCAGCTTCGGCGCGAGCCTCGAGGCCGCGCGCGCGGCCGACGGCGTGAACTGGCACTGGTGGTCGGAGTTCAGTGAGCAGGCGCAGGGGCTCGGCACCACCTTCACGCCGAACATCCTGGGGTTCGCGGCGGTGCTCACGAATTTGTCGGATGTCGCCGACAACGCGGCGCTGCCCGCGGTGCTCGCCGGGTGGCTCGCCCTCTGGCTCGTGGTCTGGGCGTTCCTGTCGGGGGGCTTCCTCGATCGCCTCGCCCGGCAGCGCCCCGTCTACGCCGCCGGGTTCTTCGGCGCCTGCGGGCTCCACTTCGGACGGATGCTGCGACTCGGGTTCCTCGCCTTCTGTCTCTATGCCGTGCTCTTCGCGCTCGTGCATCCCGCGCTCTTCGACCGGCTCTCGCCCTGGGTCACGCGCGACCTCGCCAGCGAGCGGACCGCCTTCCTCGTCTACGCCCTCGCCATGGCCGTCTTCCTGCTGCCGCTCTTCGCGGTCAACGTGGTCATCGACTACGCCCGCATTCGCCTGGTCGTCGAGGACCGGCGCAGCGCGCTCGGCGCCATCGTGGCGGGCGCGCGCTTCATCCGGCGGCACGCCGCCGCCGTGGCGGCGCTCTACGCGATGAACGCAGCCGTCTTCCTCCTTCTGGTGGTCATCTACGCGCTCGTGGCCCCCCGCGCCCACTGGCCCTTGTGGGCGGCGCTCTTCGTCGGGCAGGCGTATCTCGTGGCGCGGCTCGAGGTGAAGCTCGCCTTCTACGCGTCGCAGACGTCACTGTTCCAGTCGCGGCTCGCGCACGCCGAGTATGCGGCGGCGCCGGCCCTCGAGTGGCCCGAGTCGCCGGCGGCCGAGGCGCTCGACCCGCCCTCGCGCATCTACTGACGACGGGGCCGGATGGAGATCCTCGTCGCGCTCGCGTTCGTGGTGCTCTGGCTGGCGTTCACGCTGGTCGCGCCCATCGTGGCGGTCGTTCGCCTGCAGCGGCTCTCGGCGCGGGTGGAGGCGATCGAGAAGCGGCTGGCCGAGGCCGAGGG
>JAHDVQ010000001.1:46463-55042 GCA_023384595.1 Vicinamibacteraceae bacterium
TGCCAGCCGCTCCCGCACCCGCGGCCGCCGCCACGGTCAGCGCGACGGCCTCGCGTTCCCTGAACCTGGAGCGCCGCATCGGCTCTCGCTGGCTCCTCTATCTTGGCCTCGGCGCCGTGCTCCTCGGGGCCAGCTACTTCATCAAGTACGCCATCGACAACGAGTGGCTCGGACCCGCGGCGCGCACGGCGCTCGGCGTCGTCGCCGGACTGGCGGTGGCGGTGACCGGCCAGCGGCAGGCACGCCGCGGCCTGGGTTTCTTCGGGCACGCGCTCGCGGGCGGAGGCTTCGGCCTCGTGTTCCTCAGCCTCTATGCGGCCTATCGGCTGTATGGCCTGGTGCCCGCGCCGGCCGCCTTCGGCCTGATGGCGGGTGCGTCCGCGCTGGCCGCGTTCATGGCCGATCGAGAGCGCTCGGGACTGCTCGCCCTCGTCGCCGTCGTGGGCGGATTCGCGACACCGTTCCTGGCGAGCAGCGGCCAGAACGCGCCCGTCACGCTCTTCACCTACCTGGCCCTGCTCATCGCCGCCACGCTGGTGCTGTCGCGCCGTCACGGCTGGCAGTGGCTGCACGTCGTGAGCTACCTCGCGACGGGCTTCACGTGGCTCGTCTGGGCCGATGCGTACTGGACCACGGCCGACTGGCTCGTCACCCAGGTGTTCCTGACCGTGCACGCGGCGTTGTTCGCTGCCTCGCTTCGAGGGCTCCCGCGCGCCGGCGCCTGGATTAATCGGATGCCGTCCGCGGTGCTGTGGTCGGCCCCGGTCGTCTACCACCTCGCGTCGGTGATCAACCTCGACGCCTTCCCGGCCGCCCTGCTGGTCTACCTCACAGCCGTCACGCTGGCCGGTGTGGTCATCGCCGAGCAGCAGGCGCAGCCGTGGCTGCGAGCCGCGGTGTGGGTGGCCGTCGCCTGGCCGCTCGTCGCGTTCCCCGACGCCCACCCGGCGCGGGCGCTCGTCCTCCCGACGGTGGTGACGATGCTCGCCGTCCACGTGCTGCACCTGATGGCGGTGCTGCGCTCGGCGCGGCCGGGATGGCAAGGCCTCGACATCGGCCTGCTGCACGCCAACGCCCTCTGGCTCGTCCTCGCCCTGTCGGAGGCGGTGCAACCCCACGCCGCCTGGCTCGTGGAGCGCTCCGCGTGGGGCCTGACGCTCGCGTATGCCGCGCTCGCGGTCTGGGGATGGCGCGCGGCCTCGGCGGCGTTCCCCCACCTGATCTTCCTCACGGCCACGCTCGCGGCCATCGCGCTCGCGGTCACACTCGACGGACCCTGGCTCACCGTGGCCTGGGCCGTCGAGGGCGCCGGGCTCGTGCGATGGGGCCTTGGCGGCGACCGTCCGTGGTTCCGCCGCGCCGGCGCGGCGCTGACCGTCGTGGCCGCGGTCAGACTGCTGGGCGAGCTCGGCCAGCCGCTGGCCGCCGACGCGGCCCTCGTCTTCAACCTGCGCGCGGCGAGCACGGCCCTGGTCGTCGGGCTGCTCGCGTGGCTCGCGCGCGAGGGCATCGTGCGCGCCCCGCGCACGTGGCGGCACTCCTGGCCGGTAGCCGTCCTCATCACGGGCGCCGCAGTGATCGGCGTGGTCTGGCTCACCGCCGAGATCCACGCCGCGTACGGCCAGCGCGCGTGGATGCTGGCCTACACGGCCCCCGCGGCAGCGCTGGCGAGCCCGCTCGCACGCGAGGCCACCGTGTCGGTGACCTGGGCCGTATACGCGTTTCTGCTGGTTGCCGCGGGCATCCGATGGCGGTATGCTCCCGTCCGTTATCTCGGGATCGCGATCTTCGCGATCGCCTCGGCGAAGGTCCTGTTGCTCGACCTGTCACGGCTCGACCGGATCTATCGCATCCTGAGCGTGATGGGACTGGGCGTGCTTCTCGTCCTGGCGTCGTATCTCTACCAGCGCCTGCTCGACGAGGGGACGGCCGATTCGGCGGCCGCCAATCGCGAGGTGCCATCACCGGCGCCCGGCGACGCGCGGATCGACGGGCTGCCGGCGGGTTCGGGGGGATCCGCTGGCGGCCCGATCGATGGCGCCACAACGCCCCGTTCCTGAACGTGTCACGCATTTCCACGGCGGCCCGTCCCAGTGGGCGGGCGTTCCGGCCGTTTCTCTGCACGACATGGGTGACCCCCTGAAGCGCCAGCCGACCATCCTCATCATCGACGACCAGGACGCCAACCTCCGGCTGCTCGAACGGATGCTGCGCCGGGCCGGATACGAACGGTTCGTCACGACCACCGATTCGCGCCAGGTCGAGGCGCTCTTCGTGGAGCATGAGCCCGATCTCGTGCTGCTCGACCTCCACATGCCGCATCCCGACGGCTTCGCGCTCCTCGAGCAGCTGCGGCCGCACATCCCTCCGCCCGCGTTCGTGCCCATCGTCGTGCTCACGGCGGACATCAGTACCGAGGCGCGGTTGCGCGCGTTGTCGATGGGCGCCAAGGACTTCCTCGGCAAGCCGCTCGACGCCATCGAGGTCGTGCTTCGCATTCAGAACCTGCTCGAGACGCGATTCCTGTACCTGCAGCTGCGCGAACACAACGAACGGCTCGAGCAGAAGGTGCGCGAACGGACGAAGGCGCTCGAGGAGGCGCAGGTCGAGATTCTCGAGCGGCTGGCGCTGGCCGCAGAATTCCGCGACGATGCGACGCTCGAACACACGCGGCGGGTGGGTGCGATCTCCGCGGCGCTCGCCGCGCGGCTCGGCCTCCCGCCGGACGAGGTCGAGCTGCTGCGGCTGGCCGCGCCCCTGCACGATCTCGGGAAGATTGCCGTCCCCGACTGGGTGCTCCTGAAGCTCGATCGGCTGACCACCGACGAGTTCGAGGTCATGAAGACCCACACGACCGTCGGGGCGAAGATCCTGTCCGGCAGCCAGCACCCGCTGCTCCAGCTGGCCGAGCAGATTGCGCTCGCGCATCACGATCACTGGTGCGGCGGCGGCTACCGGCCAGAGGTCGCCGGCGACGACATCCCGCTGGCCGGGCGCATCGTCGCCGTCGCGGACGTGTTCGATGCGTTGACGCACGCGCGCCCCTACAAGCACGCCTGGAGCGTGGCCGACGCGGTCGCCGAGATCCAGCGGCAGCGCGGGCGCCAGTTCGACCCGGCCGTGGTGGATGCCTTCGTGAGTCTGCTCGAAGAAGAGGGCGCGATCCCGATGGAGGAGGCCGACCGCACGGTGCCGCCGCGGCTGCAGAGCCTCGCGTCGAATGGGGGCGACGCGCTGCGATGACCGCGGGCACCCGATGACCCGCGATTCTTCGTCGCGCCCGGATCCCCATGCCGCGCAGCCGGTGTACGCGGCGGGCGCCCCTCTGAACGATGCACGGCTCGCGGTCGTGCTCCTTCACGGGCGCGGCGCCGGGGCCTCGGACATGCTCGGCTTCGCCGCGGCACTCGACGTCGGCGACGTGGCGTTCCTCGTCCCGCAGGCGGAGCGCTCCACCTGGTATCCGCAGCGGTTCCTCGCCCCGCTCGAGGCCAACGAGCCGTGGCTCTCGTCGGCGTTGCTCACGGTGGATCGGGCCGTGTCGGGCGCCGTCGACGTGCTGGGGTCGCACGAGCGCGTGTTCGTGGGCGGCTTCTCGCAGGGCGCGTGTCTCGCCCTCGAGTACGTGGCGCGGCATCCGCGCCGCTACGCGGGTGTGGCCGGCTTGAGCGGCGGCCTGATCGGCCCGCCCGGCACGCCACGCGTCGAGCGCGGCTCGCTCGCCGGGACGCCCGTCTTCCTCGGCTGCAGCGATCGCGACCCGCACATCCCCGTCGCCTCGATCGAGGAAGCCGTCAGCGTGCTCGGCCGGCTCGGGGCCGTCGTCACGCGGCGCCTCTATCCGGGCCTCGGACACACCATCAACGCCGACGAGATCGAGGCGGTCCGGGGAATGCTACGCCCGTAGCCTGGAGCCCGTAGCCTGGAGCCGGGAGCCGGGAGCCTAGGGCGCAGGGCCCATTCACAGTCCTGCGGCTTCGCGATCGAGATCCCAGACACGCTGGCGCGGACGTGGCGGCGGCGCGAATTCGGCCGACGGAGCCTCCCCTCGCAACCGCGCCGAGGCCGCGCGCGCCGTTTCGCGCACGAGCAGGTCGTCGCTCGACGCCAAGCCCTCGACGGCTCCGGCCAGCTCCTTCAGGTCCAACGCGCCCGCGGCATAGGCCCCACACGAACGCAGCCACCCATCGTCGCTCGCGAGGAGCGCGGCCACGGCGGCTTCGGTGGTCTCGATGCCGACGCCGGCCACCTTGCAGCCCGTTTCGGCGCGTTCGGCGACGCTCACCTGCGGGTCGATGAGGGGCACGAGCAGGCGGCGCATGCCGGGTTCGAGGACGTTGTCGAGGAACTCCAGCGCGTTGGCCCTCACCGCCCGGTTCGACGACTCGAGGCCGACTCGCGCCGCGCCGAGATCGAGCTGGGGCCAGCGCAGTTCCATCAGCCGGAAGATGCGCTGGCGTTCGGCCTCGATCGAGTGGACGATGCCGTGCGCCACGGGGTCGCGCGGCTCGAAGACCTCGCCCAGGCGTTCGAGGATCTGGTACGACCGGTAATGTCCGATGATCTCGGCCGCCAGGACCGTTTCGACCGCGAGGCGATCGAGGGGCAGATGCCGCTCGCGCTCGGCGATCTCGTTCAGGCCCTCCACCACGCGCAGCCGCAGTTCGGCGTCTCCCTGCAGCAGGTTGTGCGACAGCACGACCTGGGCCGACGACGACCCGATGGCGGCGAGCAGGGCCGGGATGCGTCGCCGGATGTCGATGGGCACGGCCGCATCGCCCAGCGCCGCGGAGAGCGGGACGACGGCCGCGTCGCCGAGGCTGACGAGCGCCGATGACGCGCTCGGTGCGAGGTCGGCCCGGGTGAGCGCGCCCACGAGGCGTCCCGCGAGCCCGCCCGCGCGCACCGCGCCGCAGGACTCGATGGCGGCCCTCGCCACGTCGAGCGAGGGATCGGCGATGAGTTGCTCGAGTTCGGCGGCGAACACGGGCGGCAGCGCACCGAGCAGGCGGGCCGCTTCGAGACGCGTGGGTTCACCGGCCTCGCCGGAGGCGCCGATCATCTGCGCGAGGATCACCCGCGCGGCGTCGAGGTTCTGGCCCGCGCCGTCGTGGGCGAGATAGGCGACGAGACCTGCCTGGATGGAGTGGTCGGGAAAGTCGCCCAGCTCCGAGATGCGCTCGAGGGGATCGACGTGCGCGTGGCGCGCCAGGAACCGGAGCGCTTCGGTGCGCACGCCGAGATCGGGATCGTAGAGGCGCCGTTGGACCACCTCGGTCGCGCCGAGGTCGGCGGCCTCGTTGAGCAGCGCGATGGCGCGCCGCCGTACGCGCGCCTGCTCGTGCCCGACCAGGGCGCGAACCGCCGGATGGAGCACGCGGGGGTGCTCGGCCGCGAACACCTCCAGGGCGGCGACGATCTCGTCGGGTGCGCCGTCACGCAGCCGCACCGCGAGCGCCTCGAACGTCGAGCGGTCGAGCCCCCGGGGGCCGGCATCCGAGGCGTCGAGCGTGAAGCTGCGCAGGCTCCGGTGCACGGCGCGCACGTATTCGCGGCGCAACGCGACGGCCACGCCCACCCACACGAGGCTCGCGCCGAGTGTGAGCCACGCGACGCCGCGCAGGCCGAGCCCGAGGCCGGGGAGCATCACAAAGCCCTGCGTCGCGAGGCCGAGCAGCAACCCGCCGGCCGCGTCCGCCAGCCGGTTGACGATGAGGTCGATGGCGCCCTTCACGCGTCCCTTCACGGCGGGCGACAGGGGGAGATACAGCAGCTCGAAGCTCGCCTTGTCGATCGAGAACCGCAGTCCCTGGTCGAAGGCGCTGAGGACGACGACGCTCCAGAGGGCGGGCACGAGGCCGACGAGCAGGCTCCCCGACGCGAGGGCGATGGGCAGCACGAGCAGCGTCGCCGTCAGACCGAAACGCCGGAGCAGGGGGCCCGTCAGCGTGAGCTGCACCAGGAGCGCCGCGGCCCCCATCGCGAAGTTGAACTGACCGAAGAACCGCGTGAGGCTGTCGGCGTCGCCCGCGAAGCGCTCGGTGGCGGCCACCGAGAACATGAAGCCCACCCACTGGGTGGCCACGGCGACCAGCAGCACCATGGCGGCGAGCAGCCGGAGGTAGGGCGAGCGCCACACCTCGGCGAGGCTCTCCCTGAGGGGGACGGTGATGTCGTCGCGGCGCGGCACGAGGTCGCGCCGCCGGACCCCCCACGCCAGGTTCACGAGGAGCGCGGCCGAGGCGATCAGCGCTGCGAGCACCAGCAGCAGGTTCACGGTGCCCAGAGGCCCGACGAGCGTCTGCGCCATGATGCCGCCCGCGATGGCCCCGAGCGAGGCGCCCGCCCCGACGAGGCCGAACAGCCGGCGGGCCTGTCGCGTGTCGAAGACCGTGTTGGCGAAGCTCCACGCCTGCACCGGCGCGATGACGCCGTAGCAGTTCACCCAGATGTAGAAGGCGGCCGAGAGCCACGCGGGGCCGCCGCGGCGGAAGCCTGCCCAGAACAGCAGGACGTTCGCGGCGAGGAACAGCAGGGAGCCGGTCGCCACCATCCGCTGCCCGACGCGCCGTGCGATGGCCTGATAGGCCGGCACGAACAACGCCAGCACCGCCGGCACGCCCACGTAGACGTAGACCAGGCGATAGGGGCCGAACTCCTGGAGGAAGAGCCCGTTGCGAATGGGCTTGGCAAGAAGGAACGAGGCCACCGCCACGGCCACGTAGAGCGCCGACGCCACCAGTGGCCACCCCTCGCCCGGGCGGATGTCGAGGAGACGGCGCACGCGCGGGAACATGGGCGCCCCAGTGTACCGCGTCTCGCCTTGCAGAGTCTGCCCTGCACGCGTAGCATGGGCGGGTTCCTCTGGCACGGACTACACAAATGTCGCTGACCGCCCGACTGCTGCGCCCGATCCTGGAAATCAGGGACGAAGAAGCGCCGACCGTCTTCCTGATGTTCGCCTACAGCTTCCTGGCCATGAGCTCCTACACGATGCTCAAGCCGGCGACGCGGTCGACCTTCATCCAGAGTCTGGGCGCCGACAACATCCCGTACCTGCTGCTGGTGGCGGGCTTCGTCATCGCCTTCATCATGCAGGGCTACACGACGGCGGTGTCGCTGCTGCCGCGCCGGTGGGTCATCCCGTCGGTCCAGGTCGTGCTCATCGGCCTGATGCTGCTGTTCTACGCGCTGTTCCAGACCGGGGCCGAATGGGTGTCGGTGGCCTTCTACCTGTTCGGCCTGCTGCTCGGCATCCTCCTCATCAGCCAGTTCTGGACGCTGGCCAACAACATCTTCGACCCGCGGCAGGCCAAGCGCGTCTTCGGCTTCATCGGCGCCGGAGCGAGCCTCGGCGGCATTCTCGGGTCACTCATCTCGGCGCAGGCCGAGCGCATCGGCACCTACACGCTCCTGCTCATCTCGGCCGCGATGATGGCGTTCTGCGTCTTCATCGTGATCCTCGTCCTCAACCGCAACCGCCACGCGACGCTCACCGAGATCGCGGCGGCCGGCGAGGAGAAGGGCGTGGGCGCGGGCGAGGCCATCCGGCTGCTCCGCAGCTCACGGCACCTGCAGATCATCGCGCTCGTCATCGGGTTCGCCGCCATCGGCGCGGGCCTCATCGAACAGCAGCTGAACATGGCGGCCGAGGCGTTTCGCGGGCGCGAGGCCGACGGCCTGACCGCGTTCCTCGGGCAGGTGCAGCTCTATACGTCGGTGGCGGGCTTCATCATCCAGATCTGGCTGGTGAGCAAGATCCAGCGGTATCTCGGCGTGGGCTTCGCCCTGCTGATGCTCCCGGTCAGCCTCGGCACGACGGCCGCCATCATGCTCGTGAACGCGGCGCTCTGGGCTCCCTCGCTCGCCCGGGTGCTCGACACGTCGCTCCGCTACACGGTCGACAAGACCACGCGCGAGATCCTGTTCCTGCCGCTGCCGGCCGACCTGAAGTTCCGCGCGAAGCCGTTCGTCGACGTCACGGTCGACCGCATGGGCAAGGCCGTGAGCGCGCTGCTCTCGCTCGTGCTGATCGCCGACTGGGGCCTCGGCTGGGACTGGCAGCGCATCAGCTGGGCGAGCCTCGGGATCACGGCGCTCTGGATCTTCACGTCGCTGCGCGCGAAGAAGGGCTACCTGCACGCGTTCCGGCAGAGCATCGAGCGGCGCGACATCCAGGCGGCCGACATGCGCCTCGACCAGGGCGACCTGCAGACCATCGAGACGCTCGTCGAAGAGCTCGCCGAGCCGGACGAGCGGCGCGTGCTGTACGCCATCGACCTGCTCGAGGCGCTCGAGAAGCGGCGGCTCATCACGCCGCTACTGCTCCACCACGCGTCTTCGCGGGTGCGCACGCGCGCCCTCGCGGCGCTCTCGGCACGGCCCGATGCCGCCGATCGCTGGCTGCCGCACGTCGAGCGGATGCTCGCCGACGCCGATTCCGAGGTCAGGGCGGCCGCTCTCGGCGCGCTGGCGAACATGCAGCACGCCTCGGTCCGCGCCCTGGCCCGCCCCTTCCTCGACGACAAGGACCCGCGCACCGTCGTCACGGCCGCGACGGTGCTCGGCCGCTCCAGCGA
>JAHDVQ010000001.1:55142-58428 GCA_023384595.1 Vicinamibacteraceae bacterium
CGCGAGGTCCTCGTCGGCTACGGAGAGCCGGTCGTCGAGGCGCTGGCGCACTTCCTGAACGACGAGAACGAAGAGCCCTGGGTGCGCCGGCACATTCCGGCCACGCTCGCCCGCATCCCGTGTCAGCGGTCGATGGACGCGATGATTGGCGCGCTCGGGACGGTCACCGACGGCTTCCTGCGGTACAAGCTGCTCTCGTCGATCGAACGTCTTCACCGCGCGCAGCCGGCGCTCGCCTTCGACAAGGCGCTGATCGAGCGGCAGGCGCTCCGTGAGACCAAGACGTACTACGCGTTCCTCTCGCTCGGTCACAACCTCACGCGCCGCGCGGGTCTGTCGCAGGACGATCTCCTCGTCCGCATCCTGCGCGAGAAGCGCGAGCGTGCGGTCGACAGGCTGTTCACGCTGCTCGCGGTGAACTTCCCGGCCCGCGACGTCGACGCGACGCGCTACGCGATCGAGCGCGGCGACGCACGCGCCCGGTCGAGCGCGCTCGAGTACCTCGACAACCTTCTCACCGGCACGCTGCGCAAGCGCGTAATGCCCATCTTCGACGACGCGTCGGAAGAGGATCAGGTGCGGAAGGCCAACGTCTTCGCGAGGACGCGCACGCGCGACATCGAGGAAACGCTCCTCGAGCTGATGAACGACGACGACGAGGTCGTGGCGGCGGCGGCCATCTACACGGCTGGACGGCGGAACCTGTGGGGACTCGCCGGCGACATCGAGCACGTGCTCGCACATCGCGACGCCCGCGACTGGTACGTCTTCGAGGCCGCCTCGTGGGCGCTCGCCGAGCGCCGCCTGTCGGAAGACCGGCGCCGCGCCCTGTGGCGCGAGCCGCTGCCCTCGGTCGAGGTCGTGGCCCGGCTCGCCCGGCTGCCGGTCTTCCGCGCGACGTCGGTCGACGAGCTGTTTCGCATCGCCAACGTCGGCCGCCAGCACCGCTACGAGCCCGGGCAGCCCATCGTCGCCCCCTCGGCGCAGGCCACCGAGCTCGTCGTGCTCGTCGATGGGCGCGCCGACGGTGCGGGCGGCCCGGTCGAAGGCCCGCGATTCCTCGTGTTCGAGGAGGCCTTCGACGGACGCGCCGTCGAACGTGGCTGGAAGGCCACGTCCTCCGCCATCACGTTCCAGCTCCCCATCGACCAGTGGCGCAACCTCATGGCCGACAGTTCGCGGCTGGTGCAGGGCATCTTCACGACGATCCTCGAGAATTCCCAGTTCACCAATCTCTGCGGGCGCCTGCCCGCGGCTGCCGGTCAGCTCGATCGCATTGTCGAAGAAGGGGTCACCCCCATCGAGAAGGTGTTCGTGCTCCAGCAGGTGCCGGCATTCTCGGGCGTCTCGGCCGACGAGGCCCTGGCCATCGCCGATCGCGTGCGGCGGCTCACGTTCTCGGAGGGCGAGACGCTCGCCGGGCTCGCCGACGCGGCGGCGCTCGTCATCATCGCGGCGGGCTCGCTCGTGCTCGAGGGCCACGACGGAACGACGATGGAGGCCGATACTGGCGACATCGTCGGCATGGTCGAGACGCTGGCGGCCGCGCCGCTCGGCCGCGCCGTGAAGGCCCGCTCGGCCGGCGTCGCGCTCACGCTCTCGGGAGACGACCTCTTCGACGTGCTCGAGGAGCATCCGACGATCCTGAACACCATCCTTCAGACGCTGTTGCGCGCGCGCACCCAGCAGGTGGCGGGGTCGGTGTAGCCGCGGGGTCAGGTCTGCGACCTGACCCCCTTCACCGAACGACGTACTCCGCGACCTTGACGCCGCGGAGCGCGCCGGAGACCGGATCGGTCCATATGGGATCGACGCGGATTTCCAGCCGGTAGGGCTCGCTGTTGTGCCGCCTGCGGGGAAGCTGCACGCGGGTGCGCCGCCACGCGGTGCCATCGACATCGAGCGTCGCGAACGTCTGCCCGTCGACGGCGAGGGTGACGCGCTGCGGCATCCGCGACGCCCCCTTGAGCGTCAGCGACACCAGCGAGGCGGAAGGCCTCACCGGCACCACCGCCCGGGCGGCGGTCCACCGGAACGGGACACCGTCGGCCTCGTCCTCCTGCTGCGCCGAGAGGCGCTCCCCCCGCGCGGTGATCCGGGCTTCCGCAATCCGGGCCCCCGTGCGTCCCGGCACGACGAAGGCGTGCACGGCGTGCAGGGCGATGGCCGCAGCGAGCAGGCTCCAGGCCAGCCGGCGGCGCGCCGAAGCCACAGGGCGCGGCGCCTCGAGCGCGGCGGCCATGCCCACGATCGCCCAGAACAGGTACTCCAGCGAGGGCACGTAGAAGAACTCCTGCACCAGCCCGTGCACCAGGAAGCCTGCGATGCCCGTGGCGGCCGCCACGGCGGCGAGCGCGTCGGCCAGCGGGCGGGCAGGATCGCGCGCGACGCGCCGGCTCACCCGCCCCACGACCACGCAGATCGCCAGCAGCAGCCCCAGGCCGACGAGACCCTTGCCGGCGAAGATCTGCGCATAGACGTTGTGCGCGGAGCCGTAGCCGCCCCGCAGCGGCGGCGTGCCCTCGCGCGCATAGGCCCCTCCGGGACGCAGGAACTCGTCGCGGTAGCGGAAGCCGAACGACTCGCTCCCGCCCCCGAGGACCGGCCACAGCCGTCCGAGCCGCCATCCGACCTCGACATAGGGCAGCCGGTCGTCGGCCTGCGTGACGCGCAGCGCGCGATCGCCGATGGCCGCCACGCGCGCGGTGAAGTTCGTGCCGCGCACCAGGTCCGCCATCGCCACGAGCGCCGCCGCGAGCACGAGGCCGGCCCCCATGAGGGCCGCGGCCCGCCACAGCGAACGCGAACGGCCGTCGTCGCGCCACGTCCGCGCGAGCGCCACCGCCAGGCCGGTCAGCGTCACGAGATGCGCCACCCACGCGCCGCGCTGATAGGAGAGGACGAGGGTCCACTGCACGACCGCCAGGCCCGCGAGGAGCGCGCCGGTGCGGGCCGCCGTTCCGACCGGCAGCAGGAGCAGCACGACGAGCCATGGCGCGGCCAGCGTCAGGAACTCGCCGAACCAGCCGGGATGTCCGAAGGTGGACTGCAGCCGCAGGTACTGCCCGACGTTGACCAGCCTGTCGAGCGGGCGCCACGCGCGCAGGTCGAACCAGCCGTAGAAGTCGGCCAGACCGGCGACGACGGCCACGCCCAGCGATGTGGCGAGCGCGATGGCCCAGCGCCGGCGCCAGGCGCCTCCGGCCGCCCCGAGCCACGTCATGGCCGCCGCCACGACTACTCCGTTCGCGGTGAAGAGCACCGAGACGAGACTGCGCTCGAGCTG
>JAHDVQ010000001.1:58528-73080 GCA_023384595.1 Vicinamibacteraceae bacterium
GCCGCCGCGACGACGGCCACGACCACGACGGCGTCGGTGGACGAGCCCGCCGGCAGACCGACCGCGAGGGCGAGGGTCCCGGCCGTGACCGCCAGCGCGCGCCAGGCGCGCGCTCGCGACACCCCGTCGGCCGGCGCCGGCGCGCCGCGAGACCGGGTGGCGGGCGCTTCGGACACCGGGACGTCCTCGCTCGCGGGGCGGGCCGTGGTCAGAGCCCTCGACGGACGGCGTCGACGATGCGCCGCGCCGAGATGCCGAATCGATCGATCAACTCGTCAGGGCCGCCGCTGCGGGGAATCTCGCGCACCGCCAGCCGCTCGACGCGCGCCCCGAGCGGCGAGACGACCGAATCGACCGCATCGCCGAGGCCGCCGGCCGCGTAGTGATCTTCGACGGTCACAAACCGCGCGGTGTCGCGCGCGGCCGCGGCGAGCGTCGCCTCGTCGACGGGCTGGAGGGAGTAGAGATCGATGACGCGGACGTCGATGCCGCCGGCCTTGAGCTCGTCGTAGGCGCGGAGCGCCTCGAAGACGGTCACGCCGGCCGCGACCACCGTCGCGACGTCCGCGGCGCTCTGCCGCAACACCTTCGAGCCGCCGATCGGAAACGTCTCGCCGGCCCCGTAGATGACGGGCGTCTTCGGCCTCGACGTCCGCATGTACGCCGGTCCCGGCCGGTAGGCCATTTCGACGACGAGCCGTTCGGCACTCACCGCGTCGCAGGGGTACACCACCGCGCACCCCGGCACGGCGCGCATCATCGCGAGGTCCTCGAGCGCCATCTGCGACGGACCATCTTCGCCGATCGACACGCCGGCGTGCGAGCCGGCGAGTTTCACGTCGAGGGCGCTGATTCCCGCCATCCGGATGAAGTCGGCGGCGCGCGTGAGGAAGCACGCGAAGGTCGAGGGGAACGGGATGGCGCCCCGGCTGGCCAACCCCATGGCGGCACCCACCATCGCCTGCTCGGCGATGTAGAACTGGTAGAAGCGCTCGGGATGCCCCTTCTCGAACCGCTCGCTGAAGGTCGAGTTCTTCACGTCGGCATCGAGCGCGACGACGGTGTCGTCGGCGTCGCCGAGCAGGGCGAGCGCCGTGCCGTAGGCCTCGCGTGTGGCCACCATGGCACCGGACGCGTAGTCGGTGAACGCGACAGCGCGCCGCTCGTGGGGCGGCGGCGGCCCGTTCGGCGCGGCGTCGGGCCGTTCAGGCCGCAGCACCGTCCCCCCATCGTCGACGAGCTGGGCCTCGAGCTCGCGGAGCGCCGTCTCGAGCTCCTCGCCCTTCTTGAGCGGCTTGCCGTGCCAGCCGTTCTTGTCCTCGGTGAACGAGATGCCCTTGCCCTTCACGGTGCGGGCGATCACCACCGCCGGCCGGCCCGTCGTCGCACGCGCGGCCGCCAGCGCGTCGATGATGGCCGGCATGTCGTGGCCGTCGACGGTGAGCGCGTGCCACCCGAAGGCCCTCCACCGCGCGGCCATCTGCTCGAGGTCGTGTCCGAGCTGTGTCGGGCTGCTCTGTCCGAGCCGGTTCATGTCGACAATCGCGCAGAGCGAGTCGAGCCCGTAGGCGGAGGCGGCCGACGCCGCCTCCCACACGGAGCCCTCGGCGACCTCGCCGTCGCCGAGGAGCACGTAGGTCCGGTGCGCCGAGCCGATGCGGCGGGCATTGAGCGCAATGCCCACGCCGGCCGCCAGCCCCTGGCCGAGCGAGCCCGTGGCGACGTCGACGAAACGGAGGCGCGGCGTGGGATGCCCTTCGAGGTCGGAGGTGATCTTGCGGAGGTCCATCAGCTCCGTGCGCGCCACGTAGCCCGCCTCCGCCCACGCCGCATAGAGCAGCGGAGCGGCGTGGCCCTTCGAGAGCACGAAGCGATCGTTGTGTACGCCCTGCGGCTCGGCAGGGTCGTACCGCATCTCGACGAAGAACAGCGCCGCGACCAGATCCGCCGCCGAGCAGCACGTGGTGGGATGACCGCTGCCGGCTTCGGTCGTGGACCGCACCGATTCGATGCGCAGGCGGGTGGCGATATTCTGCAGGGCCGCGAGGACGGCAGGCTCGACGGATGGCACGAACGGGACCTCCAATCCGGGGGAGTCTACCACAGCGATCCGCACGCTCCCGGCGCCGCGCGGCGCGTCATCGGTGGCGTCACTTCGGCGTCACGACGGCCCGATCTGCGCGGCCGCGCGATCGATCTCGCGCGCCGCCGCCAGCCATGCGGCGGCCCCGACGCCGGAGGCGAGCGCGGTGTCAACCAGCGCGCTGGCGATGCGTCGCGCGCGCTCGAGCCACTGGCGATCGCCGCGGGAGAGCGCCAGCCGCGCGAGGGTGGCGGCCGCCTCCAGGTTCGCCTCGTACGGCGCGCGGGGCTCGGGAAGCGGACCCACATCGCCAGCCCCGGCGCTCGTCGCGACGCGATCCACGAAAAGGCCCGCGCCCTCGTGCCACAGCTTGGCGACCGCATTGCGCAGGACCTCGTCGGCCAGATCCAGGTAGGCTTCGCGTCCCGAGGCCGCCGCCGCATCGAGCGCGGCCGCGGAGGCGGCGATCTGCGGCGAAAGAAAACCCCGTAGCACGGGCCGAGGTGTGAGCGCCCGGGCGATGCCGGCGCCCTGCCCGAGCGAGGCGGACGCCACGGCGTCGAAGAGATCGATGGCGCGCGCGAGGCCGTCCTCGTCGCCGAGGACCTCGGCCGCATGCATCCAGGCGCGCGTCCCGCGCAACGACGCCTCGACGTCGACGGGCCGTCCGGCCGGGGCCGCATCCCAGGCCCGCAACCCCGGCGCGGGCGACGCCACCTGCTGGCGGGCCATCCAGCGCGCGAGCTGCGGCAGCCGCGGCGCGAGGCGGTCGAGCGTGCCGGCCCTCGCGGCCACGGCGAGCGCGAGCAGCCAGCGCGCGTTGTCGTCGGTGAGCCGCACGTCGACAACGACGCCGTCGACGATCCGGCGGCACGCCCCGGCCGCGTCGTCCCACATCGGGCCCTCGAAGACGCAGGCGAGCAGCGGCCCCGCCCAGGGGTTGCCGTCCGCATCCACGGGGCGCGCGGCGACCGCCAGGACGACCTCGGGAATCCAGCCGTGCGCGCGGTCGAGCGTCGCGACAGCCTCGGCGCCGGAGGGCGTCGTCGCCCACGTGCCCGTCGTCTCGTCGATCGCGGCGGCGAGGGCGCTCGCGACCGACTCGATGGCGTCGGTCCACGGCCAGGAGCCCGCGGGCGTGTCGTACGCGGACGCATCGGCGGCGTCCGTCGCGGCGCCGTCCGTCGCGACGCCGTCCGTCGCGGCGCCGTCCGTCGCGACGCCGTCCGTCGCGGCGGCCGCGCGATCGAGGAGCGCATCGAGCGCGTCGGCCCGGACCAATGGCGCCGTGGCGAGCGGCCATCCGAGCGGATCGAGCACGACGGCCGCCATCCCGCCGCCGGGCGCGTACCGGTCGGCGATGTCCGGCCGCAGATCGCGCTCGACGGCAATGAGCACGGCGCGCTGGCCGACTCCGCCAGGTACGGCTGCCGCGCGCGCCAGCCCCTGCGCGAGGCCGGCCCACGCGGGGGACCAGGCATCGAAGAGGACGAGGAGCACCGGGCGTCGCGTGCGCTGAGCGAGGAGGAAGGCGTCGGTCCCCCAGGGGCGCCAGCTCGGCCCGGGCGGGCCGGGGACCATGGGGCCATTATAATGACCGGGTGTCAGGGCTCCGGTTCGCCTATCTGCTGGCGTTGTGCGTGTGGATTGGCGGTCTGGTCGTCCTCGCGCTGGCGGCGCCGGTCGTGTTCGCCGTGCTCACGGAGCGCGCGCCCGAGACGGGTCGCGTGCTCGCGGGCGCTGTCTTCGGCGGGCTGCTCGCGCGCCACCACGACATGGCCTACGCCTCGGGCGCGATCATGCTGGTGTCGCTGCTGGCCATGGGCCTCGTGGGTCCCCGGCCACGGCCCTACGCGCCGCGCTACGCCGTCATCGTCGCGATGCTCGCGCTGACGCTCGTCGTCGATCTCGTCATCGGAGGCCGGATCGCGGCGATGCAGGCCGAGATTGGGGTGCCGGTGGCGTCGCTGGCCGCCGGCGATGCGCGCCGGGTGGTCTTCGACCGCTGGCACGGGGCGGCCAATCTGCTGATGGCCGCCACCCTGCTCGGCGGTCTCGTCCTCGTCTTCTGGGAGGCGCGCACGCGCTGACGCCGCGCCCCGTGCCGGCGCGGCCGGTGGCCTCGCGCGGTCGGTGATTTCCTCCGTTCCTGCAGGACTCATTCATGGCTCACACGATTACCCTGATTCCCGGCGACGGCATCGGTCCGGCCATCGCCGACGCCGTCGTCCGCATCCTGAAGGCCGCGGGCGTGAAGATCGACTGGGATCGCCACGACGCGGGCCTCACCGCGTTCCAGCGCTTCGGCGTCTCGCTGCCGCAGCCGCTCATCGACTCGATCCTCAAGAACCAGGTGGCGCTCAAGGGCCCGGTGACGACCCCCATCGCCGAGGGCATCACCAGCGTGAACGTGGGGCTGCGGAAGGCGCTCGACCTGTTCGCGAACCTGCGCCCCGTCTCGAACCTGCCGGGTGTCCCGTCGCGGTTCGAGGACGTCGATCTGATCATCGTGCGGGAGAACACCGAGGATCTCTACTCGGGCCTCGAGCACGAGATTGTGCCGGGCGTGGTGGAGAGTCTGAAGATCATCACGGCGCGCGCGTCGGAACGGATTGCGCGGTTCGCCTTCGAGCACGCGCGGGCGGCGGGACGGCGCAAGGTGACGGCGATCCACAAGGCCAACATCATGAAGCTCGGCGACGGCCTGTTCCTCGAGTCGGTGCGGACCATCGCGCGCGACTTCCGCGACATCGAGTACGACGAGCGCATTGTCGACGCCGCGTGCATGCATCTGGTGATCCGCCCTGAGACCTTCGACGTCCTCCTGCTGCCGAACCTGTACGGCGACATCGTGTCGGATCTCTGCGCCGGCCTCGTGGGCGGGCTCGGGGTGGTGCCGGGCGCCAACCTCGGCGAGCGCGCGGCGATGTTCGAGGCGGTGCACGGGAGCGCGCCCGACATCGCGGGCCAGGGCATCGCCAACCCGACGGCCCTGCTGCTGTCGGCGCTGATGATGCTGCGCCACATCGGCGAGCACGAGGCGGCCGACGCCATCCAGGCCGCGCTCGGCCGGGTGTTCACGGCGGGCACGGTGCGGACGCGCGACCTGGGCGGCACGGCCACCACGCGCGAGTTCACCGACGCGGTCTGCCGGGAGCTGGAGCAGGGGGCGCGCTGACGCGCGCGCCCGCTTCCGGAGGGCCGGCGGCTGCCCGGGAGCCGCCCGGGCCCCCGTGGTATAGTCGCGGCCGATGCTGGACGAGATCACGCAAGCGGTGCTGGCGCGCGAGGACGTCGCCCGGTACCTGCGGGGCGGGGGCGGCCAGTCGGAGCTTGCCGCGCGCGAGCGCATCCACGCCTATCTCGACGAGCTGCGGACCACCCAGCGCTACTCGATCTACCGGGCGCTGAAGCACCCGCTCTACCCGATCCTCCGGAAGGTGGATCGGCAGACCGAACGCATCGACATCGCCGAGCGCGCCACGCGCGAGACGCGGGTCATCTACATCTCGAATCACCGGAGCCACCTCGACTACCTCGTCGAGCCGCTCGCCCTCGACGACCACGGCATCCGGCCGCCGGTCATCGCCGCCGGCATCAACCTGTTCGGCGGTCCGCTGGGCCTGCTGCACCGGCACGTGACGGGCGCCGTCCCCGTGCGCCGCAACGCGAAGGACCCCGCCTACCTGGTCACCCTCAAGGCGTACGTCGCCGAACTGCTGCAGCGGCACGACCTGATGTTCTACCTGGAGGGCGGGCGCAGCTACAGCGGCGAGATCAAGTCGCCGAAGACGGGCCTGCTCCACGCCGCGCTCCAGGCCGACCGGCGCGACGAGATCGTCATCGTGCCGATGGCCGTCGCCTACGATCTCGTGCTCGAAGACCGGATCCTGGCGCGCCAGGGTACCAAGCGGCGCCAGCGCCCGTTCACCCGTGAGCTGGCCGAGATGGTGGCGCTCGGATTCGGCTATCAGTCGCGCGCCTTCGTCACCTTTGGCGATCCCATCCCGCTCGGCGGCTGGGATCCGGCCTCGAAGCGCGACGTGATGGCGCTCGCGCACACCGTGCTCGGCGTCATCGGCGGCCTCATGAAGGTGCTGCCCACGCCCATCGTGGCCACCGTCATGCGCCCGTCGGTGACGCGCGCCGAACTCACCGAGCGCGTCGGCCCCGTGCTCGACACGCTCGAGGCCTCGGGTGCGAACCTCGCCGAGCGCGAGCCCGAGGCGGTCGTCCTGCGGGGCCTGCGGGCGCTCGAGTCGCGCGGGGTGGTTGTCCACACCCGGCAGGTCTACCGCGTCCGCGACCGCGTCGTGCTCCGCTACTATCAGCGCACCATCGATCACCTGCTTCACCCCTCGAAGAGGAATCCGCGAGCGCACTGATGCTGCAGACGCTGTCGAAGAGCTTCTTCCACACGCTCGCCGGGAACGGCGCGATCCGGCGGGTCGCCTCGCGCTACGGCATGCGCACCGACCAGAGCTTCGCCCGCCGCTTCGTGGCCGGCGAGACCATCGGCGAGGCCATCCGGGCCGCTCGCGACGTCGAGGCGCGGGGCATGACCCAGACGCTCGATCAGCTCGGCGAGAGCGTGACGTCGGCCGATGCGGCCGCGCAGGCCACGCGCAACTACCTGGCGCTCGTCGAGGCCATCGCGCAAGCGGGTATCGGCCGCAACATCTCGGTCAAGCTGACGCAGCTCGGCCTCGACATCGACCGCGCGACGTCGGTCGACAACCTCCGGCGCATCCTCGATGCGGCGCAGACACACGGCTTCTTCGTGCGCATCGACATGGAGAACTCCCCCTACACCGACGCGACGCTCGACATCGTCGACACTGTGTGGGACCTGGGGTTCAGGAACGTCGGCACCGTGCTCCAGTCGGCGCTCCGCCGCAGCGAGCAGGACCTCGAGCGGCTCATCGCGCGCGGGATTCGCGTACGCCTGGTGAAGGGTGCCTACAACGAGCCGCGCACCGTGGCGTACGCGGACAAGGCCGACGTGGACGCGTGCTTCCTCAGGATGGCCCGCCGCCTGCTGGACGCGGGCGACTACCCGGCCATCGCCACGCACGATGTCGCGATGATCGAGGCGACCCGGCGCTATGCCGACGAGAAGGCCCTCGGCCGGGAGCGCTACGAGTTCCAGATGCTCTTCGGCATCCGCCGCGACCTGCAGCAACAGCTCGTGCGCGAGGGCTACGGCATGCGAATCTACATCCCCTTCGGGACCGAGTGGTTCGCGTACTTCATGCGGCGGCTGGGCGAACGGCCCGCCAACGTGTGGTGGGTGCTGAAGGGCGTCGTCGGCGAGAAGTCGTAGCCGGCGGCCACACCGTCTCGGGACTCCCCGTCAGGCGGTCTCGCCTTCGAGGTAGCGGCCGGCCAGCGTGACGAGCGCGGCCTCGGTCGTCTCCACCGACCCGAGATCGACCCACTCCTCCGTCGAGTGGTAACCGCCCCCCACCGGACCGAAGATCACCGAGGGAATGCCCGCGCCGCCGAGGATGGCGGCATCGGTCCAGAACGTCAGACCCACAGGTCCGTGCGCGTCACGACCCCGTGCGCCCGCGCTGCCCGCGGCAACGCCGAGCAACGCCTGCACGATCTCGGCGCGCTCGTCGATCTCGTACGCCGCACGTGCCATGACCAGCCGCGTCTCGGCCTCGAACTCACCGTCGTCGGACCGGAGCACGGCGAGCAGGCGCTCGAAGGCGGCCATCACCGCGTCCGCGGTCTCGCCGGGGAGCGTGCGGCGTTCGAGCTGCAGCAGGCAGCGAGCCGGGTAGGTGCTCCACTCGCGCCCGCCGTGCACGGTCGAGGCGTGCACCGAGGGGACGCCGAGCCGCGGATGCGGGGTCCCGGCCTCGAGCGCGCGCCCGTGCTGCTCCAACGCCGCCAGCACGCGTCCCATCCTGAAGATGGCGTCGCGACCTTCGTCGGGCCGGCTGCCGTGCGCGGCGCGGCCCGTGGTCAGGATCTCGGCCAGCACGAACCCCTTGTGCGCGATGGCGACGCGGAGGTCGGTCGGCTCGAGCACCACGGCCGCGTCGGCCCGCCACTCACGCACGAACGCCTCGGCGCCGAGGCTCGCGAACTCCTCATCGACCACGGCCGCGACGACGAGGCGCCCGCGCGCGAGGCCGCGTCCGGCTGTCCGCGCGGCGGCGCCGCACGCCGCGGCGAGGCCGCCCTTCATGTCGCCCGTGCCGCGGCCGTACAGCCGTCCGTCGCGTGGGACGGGCACGAACGGCTGCGCCATCCCTTCGACGCCCACCGTGTCGGTGTGCCCGCAGTAGACGAGCGTCGGGCCGGGCCTCCGGCCCTCGACGACGGCGACGAGATTCGGCCGTCCCGGCGCCACCTCGTCCCGCACCGTGTCGATGCCCGCCTTCCGGAAGAAGGCCTCGAGGCAACCGACGACGCCCGCCTCGCCGGCACCGCCCGCCACGAGCGACGGGTTCACCGAGTCGATGGCCACGAGATCGGCGAGCAGCGACATGACGACGCTACCGGCCGACCCAGTCCGCGATGAAGATGTTCGTCTCGCCTTCCTTCGCCTGGTTCCGGTTCGACGCGAACACGAGCTTCTTGCCGTCGGGCGAGAACATGGGGAACCCGTCGAAGGTCTCGTTGTGCGTAATCCGTTCCAGGCCGGTGCCGTCGATGTTCACCATGTACAGATCGAAGTTGCGGCCCTTCGGGTCGTGATGGTTCGACGAGAAGATGATGCGCCGCCCGTCGGGATGGAAGAACGGGGCGAAGCTCGAGCCCTGCAGGCTCGTCACCTGCCTGAGCCCGGTCCCGTCGGCGTTCATGACGAAGATCTCGAGGTCGGTCGGCCGCCACAGCCCTTCGGCCAGCAGGGCCTGGTATTCGGCGAGCTCGCCCCCCTGGAGCGTCTTGCCACGGAAGACGATCGTCTTGCCGTCGCGCGAGAAGAAGGCGCCGCCGTCGGGGCCGGGGCGGTTGGTGAGCCGGCGGACATCGGTGCCGTCGGCCTTCATCGAGTAGATCTCCATGTCGCCGTCGCGCAGGCTCGTGAAGACGATGCGGCCGTCGGGTCCGACGGTCGCCTCGGCGTCGTAGCCGGGCGTCGTGGTGAGCGCCACCGCCCCCGAGCCGTCGGCGTTGGCCTTGTAGATGTCGTACGCCGCGATGATCGGCCACACGTAGCCTCGCGAGAAGTCGGGTCTCGGCGGGCACTCCTTCATGGTCGCGTGCGTCGAGGCGTAGACCACCTGTCTGCCGTCGGGCATGAAGTAGCCGCACGTGGTGCGCCCCTCGCCGTTCGAGACCCGCCGCAGCTCCGATCCGTCGATGGCCATCGTGAAGATCTGGTCGCAGCCGTACGGTTCGCGCGTCGACTGGAAGATGAGACGCCGCCCGTCGAACGAGAAGTAGGCCTCGGCGTTCTCGCCGCCGTCGGTGAGCTGGCGGATGTTGGCCAGCCTGGTCTCGCCAGGGAGCGGCGCCAGGCCCGCCTGCACGGGCGGTTCCTTGGCCTGCGGCGTGGCCTCCGGCGTCCCCATCGGCCTCTGCTGAGCGACAGCGACCGCTACCAGGCCGGCCACGACCAGGCCCCCGGCCACCCACGACGTTCTTCGATACACGAGCACTGCTCCTCTCTGCAGAAACTGCGGATGATGTCCCGGTCGAACAGTCTGACACAGCCGGGCGCCCCGGTGGCACGCGGCCGGGACGTCTGCCGGTTCATCGTATGATGCGCCCATGTTTCGCTCCGCCCGCGGGCTCGACGGCCGCGTGGTCGCCATCACCGGGGCGTCGGCCGGCATCGGCGCCGCCCTGGCCCGCGAGACCGCTCGCCGTGGCGCCCGCCTCGCCGTGTTCGCCCGCCGCGCCGGGCGCCTCGAGGCGCTCGCCCGCGAGATTGCGGACGCCGTGCCCGAGGCGGCTGCCGGCGCCGGGATCGTCCAGGTGCCGGGCGACGTCGCGCGCCGCGCCGACGTCGAGCGCTTCGTCGCCGCGGTGCTCGACGCGCACGGCCGCCTCGACGTGATGGTGGCCAACGCCGGAGCCGGATACCAGGGTTCCCTCACCGCCCTCGACGAAGCCACGATGGCGCGCCTGATGGACGTGAACTTCATGGGGACCTTCCACGCGGCCCGTGCCGCGTGGCCCGTGTTCACCAGCCAGCGCGGCGGGCACCTCGTCGTGGTGTCCTCGATCGTGGGACGCCGGGCCCTCGCGGGCGGGTCGGCCTACTCCGCCACGAAGTTCGCACAGGTGGGCCTGGCCGAAGCCCTTCGCGTCGAGGGCCGCCCACTGGGCATCCACGTGACCACGGTGTACCCCGTGTCGACCGACACCGAGTTCCGCGAAGCCATCGCCCGCGACTACGGCGTGGAGGTGAGCGGCCGTGGCCCGCGCCAGGCGGCCGCGGACGTGGCCCGCCGGATGGCCGACGCGATCGAGCGTCCGCGCCCGGAACTCTATCCCTTTCCCGCCGCCCGGCTGCTCGCCGTCGCGGCGGCCGCGTGGCCGCGCCTGACCGACCGGCTCGTCTCGCGCCTGCGGCGCGACGCGAGTGCTGCGGGAGGTCGACGGTGAACCCGTCTCCCTCCAGACACGCGCCGCTGCCCGGTCTGCCGCCGCTCGCGGGTGAGATTGCGCGCGAGGTCGCCGCGCGGGGCGGGCGCGCGCTCGTCGTCGGCGGCTGGCTGCGCGACGGGCTGCTCGGCCTCGAGTCGAAGGACGTCGACCTCGAGGTCTACGGCCTCGAACCCGGGGATCTCGCGTCGCTGCTGGCGCGCGTCGGCCCGGTCAACACGGTCGGCGAGAGCTTCACCGTCTACAAGGTCGGCGACGTCGACGTCGCCCTCCCGCGGCGCGAGTCGAAGGCGGGGCGGGGCCATCGCGGCTTCCTGGTCACGGGCGACCCGTACATGTCCCCCGGCGAGGCGGCGCGGCGCCGCGACTTCACGGTGAACGCCATCGCGTGGGATCCGCTCGCCGACGAGTGGATCGATCCGTTCCGCGGGCGAGAGGCGCTCGCGGCACGGCGCCTCGAGGCCGTCGACCCCACGACGTTCGGCGACGACAGCCTGCGCGTGCTGCGGGCGCTGCAGCTCTCCGCGCGCTTCGAGTTGGCGATCACGCCGGCGACGGCCGCCCTCTGCAGGCGCATCCCGCTCGACGACCTGGCCCCCGAACGCATCTGGGGCGAGGTGGAGAAGCTGCTGATGAAGGCGGCGCGGCCGTCGATCGGCCTTGCCCTCGGCCTCGAGCTCGGCGTCGTCGAACGACTGTGGCCCCAGATGCACGCGCTCGTGGGCTGCGTCCAGGATGCCGAGTGGCACCCTGAAGGCGACGTGTGGACGCACACGCTGATGGTGGTCGATGCCATGCGCGCCCGGCTCGCCGACTGGGCGTATCCGGCACAGGTGGCGCTGATGCTCGGCGCCGTGGCCCACGACTTCGGCAAGCCCGCGACCACCGCGTTCATCGACGGCCGCTGGCGGTCGCCGGGGCACGAGGAGATGGGGGTGGAGCCGGCACTCCGCTGGCTCGACGCGCTCAACGTCCACTCGATGAGGGGCTACGACGTGCGGCGCGCGGTGGTGGGCCTCACCGCGCACCACCTGAAGCCAGGCATGTGGCACAAGGCCGGGAAGGTCGGCGACGGCGCCTTCCGCCGGCTGGCGCAGAAAGTCGATCTCGAGTTGCTCGCGAGCCTCGCCGAGGCCGACTGCGTGGGACGCCTCGGCACGTTCGACTGCTCCGCCATGGCATGGTTCCGCGGACGCGCGCGTGCGCTCGGGGTCGAGCACGCGCCGCCGGCGCCGCTGCTCCTCGGGCGGCACGTGCTGGCGCTCGGCGTCGCACCCGGCCCCGAGGTAGGCCGCATCCTACGGGCGGTGTACGAGCGTCAGCTCGACGGCGCCGTCGTCACGCTCGACGAGGCCGTCGCGGCCGCCCGCGCCGTTATCGCGGATCGGGCCGGCGTGTGAACGGCTGGCCCGCGTTGTAGGCGGGCGGCGTCTCGACCACCGACACGCGGGCAATGAGGTCGGCCATGATCCGCATGTCGGCGGCCGCCGCCTCGAAGTCCCAGTCGTCGCCCACCTCGTCGCTCGGCTGGTGGTAGTGCTTCTCGTCGAACTCGGCATCGCGCCGCAGCGCCTCGGCAGCGCCCGGGCCGACGTACTTCGTGCTGCCCGAGAGCGACAGCGCCGGGATCCCGGCCTTGGCGAAGGGATAGTGATCCGAGCGGAAGAAGTGCCCGCGCTCGGGGAAGGCGTCGACCCCGACGGTGCGCTGCCACGTCGCGGCGACGCGTTCGACGAGCGGCCCCAGCGTCGAGCGATCGTGCCCGAGCAGCACGATCTCGCTCGTCGGCCCGAAGACGTTGAGCGCGTCGATGTTGACGTTGGCGACGATGCGCGAGGCCGGAACCGGCGGAGCCGCGACGAACGCCTCGGCGCCCAGCAGGCCCGCCTCCTCGCCGGTGGTCGCCACGAAGTACACGCGTCGCGCGGGGCGTTCCGGGGCCGCCGCCATGGCGCGCGCGATGGCCAGGATGCCGGCGACGCCCGTCGCGTTGTCGCGGGCGCCGTTGTAGATGCCGTCCTCGCCCTCGGGCGCCTCACGCCGGCCGAGGTGGTCGTAATGGGCCGTCACGACGACGGCTTCAGACGGGCGCTGACCCTCGAGATAGCCGACGACGTTGGGCGAGACGGTGTCGGCCACCCGCTGGCGCAGCTCGCCTTTCACCGTCACGCCGAGCGGCACCGCCCGGCGCCCGCGCGTCTGGGCCGTCGTACGCAGGCGGTCGAGGTCGTGCCCGCCGAGCGCGGCGAGCCGGCGCGCGGCCTCCTCGGTGGCCCACGCCTGCAGCGTGAGGGCGGGGGCGCCCTCGCGGCGGACGGCGTACTGCGGCCCGCTCCAGGAACTCTCGACCACCGACCACGGGTAGGTCGCCGACTGGTCGGTGTGAATCAGGATCGCGCCGGCCGCGCCCTGGCGGGCGGCCTCCTCGTACTTGTAATCCCAGCGGCCGTAGATGGTGAGGGCCTTCCCGTCGAAGAGTCCCGGCTCGGCCTCGGTCGCGGCTGGCTCGTTCACCATCACGAGCACCACCTTGCCGCGAACGTCGGCAGCCTCGTAATCGTTCCAGTCGTACTCCGGCGCGACGATGCCGTGGCCGACGAAGACGACGTCGGTGTCGATGGCGAGCATGGGATCGAAGCGCCCCGAGTAGGCCATCACGTCGCGCTTGTAGGCGAAGACGGCGTCGCCGCCTGATCCGGAGGCCCGCAGCGTGAACGACGGGTCGGCCTCGGTTTCGACGATGCGCACCGGCTGGAAGAACGTGCCGCCGGGCGCGCCGGGTGAGAGCCCCGCCTGCGCCATCGCCGTCGCGATGTAGCGGGCCGCCAGTTCGCCGCCGCGCGTGCCCGGCGCCCGGCCCTCGAGCAGGTCGTCGGCCAGGAAGGCGACCTCCGCGCGTATGGCCGTGGCGGTGATGCGATCGACCCATGCGGGCCTCCCGCCCTCGTCGGCGACGAGGGCCCCGGAGAGCATCGAGCCCGAGACGAGCGCGACGGCAAGAACGGCGATCGAGGGCGCGAGTCGGTGAGATGAAGAAGGTCGGCGGCTCATCGTGCGATCTTACCGGGGATCGGTGTCGCGAGCTCGCGCGCTCACGGCTCTCGCCCGAACCCGGTACAATCGGCCGTCCAGGAGTGTGGCGTTGCCCCGTCTTCCTCGTGAGATTTTCCGCCGGCTGCTCGCGTGCGCATTCGCGGGCGCCGTGTCGTGCCTCGTCGCGCCAGTGGCGTCGGCTCAGCCTTCCGGAGCGGCCCCGTTGTGGGACGGCCCGATCACCCCCTTCGTCGTCGACCTGCGAGGTTCGCTGGCCAAGTACCCCGCGGAGGCCGACGTGTCGGACCCGCGCGGCATCGCGCCCGACACGCTGCCCGATTTCGGCTGGGGGGCCGAGGCCGGGGTCCACGTGTACCCGCTACGAGGGCGCGCTGTCGCGCTTGGTTTGGGAGCGAGCCTGCTGTGGACGGGCCGCACCGCGACGCCGGACACGCCCGAGGGTGCCGCCGACACGCTGCCCGGCGCGACGACGAAGCTGCGCGTCCTCGCGGGGCACGCCTCGGTGAACTTCGGAGACCGCAACGGATGGTCGTACCTGAGCGCCGGGCTGGGCCGGGCCACGCTCTCGCTGACCGAGGCCGGCGCCCCCGACGAAGAGAGCGGCGGCCTCACCACGGTGCACGTCGGCGGCGGGGCCCGTTGGTTCATGCGCGAGCACCTCGCCTTCACCTTCGACGTACGCTTCTACCGCATTCCGGCTGGCGACGCCTCGCCCACCTACGCCGGCAATCCCGCCTTCACGTCGGTCGTGGGCAGCGTGGGCATCTCGGTGCGGTAGAGGCCGGACCGGGACGCGCTACGGCGAGCCCCGCTCCGGGCGGTTCGCGGTGCGCCACTCCTCGAA
>JAHDVQ010000001.1:73180-84682 GCA_023384595.1 Vicinamibacteraceae bacterium
GGACGCGCTACGGCGAGCCCCGCTCCGGGCGGTTCGCGGTGCGCCACTCCTCGAAGAGCCGCGGGACGTTGCGGGTGATGGACGACAGTGAAGGCGCCCACCCGATCGCGCGGCTGCGCGGACACGCCACGCGCTGGTCGAGGGCGAGCGCGTCGGCGTAGGCGCCCATCTTCTGCCGGGCCTCGGCGATCGGCATGAAGCGCACGCTCGGCTTGCCCGGCGCGAATTCCGCGATGGCCTGCGCGATCTCGCCCACCGTCTGTTCCTGTTCGTCCACGGCGTGGTAGACGCCCGAGGCCGTCGTGTCGGCCAGAATGCGCGCGACGAGTTCCGCCACGTCGCGGTCGTAGACGACGGGCCAATGGTTCTGCCCCGTGCCCACGACGCGCATGAGGCCGTTGGCCGCATCGCGAATGAACTCGCCGACGATGCCGCGGCCGCCTCCGTAGACGATGCCCGGCCTGACCACGGCGGGGCGTACGCCGTCGCCGGCGGTGGCCAGCACCGCCTGCTCGAGGGCGGGGCGCCACGCGGTGAGGGCCGTGGGGTTGGTCGGCGCGTCCTCGCCGGCCGGCGTCGCCGTGTCGCCGAGCACCCAGATGCCGGAGACGTAGACCAGGGCCGTGCCGGGCGAGGTGCGCGCGGTCGCCACCAGCGCCTCGACGGCGCGCTGTTCGAGTTCGACGCCGCGGGGCGACGGCTCGAAGGCCGCGTGCACGTAGGCCTGCGAGCCTCCGAGCGCGCTGCCGAGCGAGGGCAGCGCCTCGAGGTCGGCCACGAGGCTCTGCACGCCGCGGGCGCCCAGGCGTTCGGCGGTTTCAGGGCGGCGCACGAGTGCCGTGACCTCATGGCCGTGGCGTACGAGCGCGTCGAGGATGGCCGAGCCGATGTAGCCCGTGCCGCCGGTCAGGAAGACTCGCATGATGAGACCTTCAGATATCCCAGATCTTGATGCCGTCGAAGAACGTGATGAGGCCGTCCTCGCTCACCTTCACCACCGGCCCGTGGACGCTCGCCGCGAGCGCCGCGGTGGTGCGCGCCCCCTCGACGGCCGCCACCTGATAGCGCGTGGGCGGAGGGTGCCGGAGGATGGCGCCCGCCGCGAGCAGCCGCCCGTCGGGATCCATCACCATCGCGCCGTCCATGCTCGCCATGGCGGCGAGCACGGCGGGGTCGAGCGCGAGCACGTCGCGCTCGGTGAGCAGGTACGAGAGGTCGCGGCGCGACACGACGTCGGTGCGCGCCGGCCACTCCATCGCGATGTCGAGCCGGTCGCCGTGCGCCACCAGCTCGGGCAGCGACGCCGCCGGATCGTGCAGGACGACGAACAGCGCGCCCTGCCGCGCCTCTGACAGGTCGAGCGCCACCTGGAAGAGCCGGTGCGCGAGGCCGGGGTTCGCGAACGCCACCTCGTAGCGGCGGTACTTCGCCTCGAGGTCGAGCAGGTGCCAGTCGGCGTTCCGGAAGTTGAACATCTGCACGCCTTCCGCGAACACCTTGATCTCGTGCGACGGGCTGAGCACCACGCACACGTTCTGGTTGCCGCGCGTGGCCGCCGCGTGAGCCCGATACTGCACGGCGCACGGCAGCTCGCCCTCGACAGGGCCGGTCCGGGAGCGCCGCACCCAGTCGCCGAGGTCCACGATGTCGACGACGATGCCATGGCGATTGGCGAGGAAGACCGTGTTCACCCCGTCGCAGAGACGGTAGAAGCTCTTGACGCCGGTGAGCGCCGGCGAATACGCGATGCCTCCCGGCCCGGCGCCGCGTCCGCCCGGGCCGGCCTCGCCAGCCAGCAGCAGCACGCCGGACGAGATCGCCCGGTTCTCGTAGCTCGAGAGCGCGGCCACGCGGAGCACCTCGATGGCCGAAGCGATGCGATCGGCCCACGATTGCTGCCCCTCGATGCTGTAGCCGTGGCTGTCGAGGAAGGCGCCGATGTAGCGGTCGTTGATGGAGCCCTGGAAGAGATCGCTCCGGTCGGCCATCACCTTCGGATCGAACATCGCCTGATAGCGCGCCGCCAGCACCTGGCCGATGGCCCGTGCGAGGCGGATCTCGTGTGTGGTGAACGGCCAGCCCGTGGGCACGCGAAGCGTGTGCCGCGAGCCGAACCACCGCAGCGAGAGCGCGCAGGGATCGGAGGTGGGCTCCATCGACAGGCGCCCGTGCGACGAGAGCGAGGGGGTCGACTCGGTCTCGAGCACGGCCCTCGCGAAGAATCGCTTCAACGCCGCGTGGAGGAGGCGATCGTAGAGCGCGCTGGCGGCGAAGGCAGGCGGCAGGGCCATGGGGACGCGCCTATGATAGCAACGTGGCTGGCCGCGAGACGCTCCTCGAGTTCTTCGACGACCTCGCCGCGCGTCAGGGGACCTTCCTCGTCCATGACGACGGTCTCCGGGCCTGGTCGTACACCTACGGCCAGATCGCCCGCGCATCGGCGCGGTTTGCCGACGTGCTCGCCGGTGCCGGGTTCGTCAAGGGCGACACGCTGCTCATCTGGGGAGAGAACTGCCCCGAGTGGATCGTCGCCCTCTGGGGTGCCCTGCTCTCGGGTGTCGTCGCCGTGCCCATCGACTACCGCGCCTCGCCCGCCTTCCTGGCCCGGGTCGCCACGGTCGTCGGCGCGCGAGGGCTCGCCGCCGGCGATCAGGTCGAGCGCGATGCCGCTCCGGCCCTGCCCCACGTCTGGCGCCTGCGCGATCTCCTGCGAAGCGCCGCGCCGGCGACGGAGGAGGCCGGACAGGGCGGCGCGGGTGGGCGCCGGGCGCGGCCGCCGGTCACTCGCGACGACACCGCGCAAATCATCTTCACCTCGGGGGCGACCGCCGAGCCGAAGGGCGTCGTCATCACGCACCGCAACCTCCTCGCGAACATCGAGCCGGTCGAGGCCGAGATCGCGAAATACCGGCGGTTCCTGCCGCTCGCCGGCCAGCTGCGGTTCCTGAACCTGCTGCCCCTCAGCCACCTGTTCGGACAATCGCTCGCCACCTTCATCCCGCCGCTCGTCGGAGGGATGGTCGTCTTCATGCACGGCTACAACCCGCACGAGATCGTGCGGCAGATCAAGGGGCGGCGCGTGTCGTTGCTCGTCTCGGTCCCCAAGATCCTCGACGTCGTGCACGAATACCTGCTGCAGCGCTTCCCCTCGGTGCGCGCCTCGACGCCCGCCGCCGGGCACTGGCTGCGCCGGTGGTGGCAGTATCGCGACCTGCACAGCGCGCTCGGCTGGCGGTTCTGGGGCTTCATCGTCGGGGCCGCGCCGCTCGACGCCGCGCTCGAACGTGCCGTCCGGAGCCTGGGGTTCCTCGTCATCCAGGGCTACGGCCTCACCGAGACCGCGCCCATCGTGACCATGAACCATCCGTTCGCCACCCGGGCCGGCACGGTCGGCAAGCCGCTCAAGGGCGTCGAGGTCTGCATCGCGCCCGACGGCGAGGTCCTCGTGCGGGGCGAGAACGTCACGCGCGGCTACTTCCGCGCGCCGGAGGAGACGGCCGGCACCTTCGAGGACGGGTGGCTGCACACCGGCGACATCGGCGCCTTCGACGAGGAGGGCCGCCTCGTCATCCGCGGCCGCAAGAAGGAGATGATCGTCACGCCGGAGGGGCTGAACGTCTTCCCCGACGACGTGGAGCGCGTGCTGAACGCGATCGACGGCATCGAGGAGTCGGCGGTCGTCGGGCTCAGCGAACGCGGCGAGGAGCGCGTGCACGCCGTCGTCGTCGCGCGAGCGGACGTGGATCTGGGCGCCGTCGTTCGGGCGGCCAACGCGGAGCTGGCGGATCATCAGCGCCTGCGCGGTGTGACTCGCTGGCCGTCGGAGGAACTGCCACGGACCGAAGGCACGCGCAAGCTGCGGCGGAGCGAGATCAGAGCCTGGCTTGGGGCCCGTGAGTCGGGCACGCCTCCGCCCGTGCCGGCGGCTGGACGCGCGCGGCGTGTCGAGGACGTGATTGCGGCGCACGCGCCGGGCCGCGCGGGCATCGGACCGCCCACGACCCTCGAGGAGCTCGGACTCACCTCGCTCGAGCGCGTCGAGCTGCTGATGGCGCTCGAAGCGGCCTTCGACGTCGTGATCGACGAAGTGCTGTATGCCGAGGCGCGGACGGTGGGCGATCTCGCGGCGCTCGTCGAGGCCGAAAGCGACCGGCCCGCGAGGCCCGCGGCCGCGACGCAGACCGGCGCGGGCGCAGCGCCCGTTCGAACGCCGGCCGAGACCCGGGCTCCAGCCACGACACCACGGGTTGGGGGGGCGGTCGGGTCGGACGACGTGAGGGACGTGTCCGCCCCGTCTCGCGCCGAGGCGGTCGAGGCACGAGAGCCCATCGACTTTCCGTCGTGGAACCGCCGCGCGTGGGCGCTCCTCGTGCGGAAGGTGTTTTTGACCGTCGTCTTCTTTCCGATCCTGCGCGTCATCGTCCGGCTCGACGTGCGCGGGCGCGAGCACCTCGAGGGCCTCGACGGCCCCGTGGTGTTCGCGGCCAACCACCAGAGCCACCTCGACTCGCCGGTGGTGATGGCGGCCCTCCCGTCGCCGTGGCGCTGGCAGATGGCCATTGCCATGGCCAAGGAGTTCTTCCGCGCGCACTTCTACCCGAGGGAGCACGGGCGGCTCGCGTGGTTCACCAACAGCCTCAACTACTACCTGGCGGCGCTGGTCTTCAACGCGTTCCCGCTGCCGCAGCGCGAGGCCGGCGGCCGCCACACGGTGCGCTACATTGGCGCGCTGCTGTCGGAGGGGACCTCGATCCTGATCTTCCCCGAGGGCATCCGCACCGAACAGGGCGAAATCAGGCCGTTCCGCGCGGGTGTCGGGCTGCTGGCCGGCCGCCTCTGCGCTCCCGTCGTCCCCGTTCGCCTGGAGGGGCTCGAGCGCGTGCTGCACCACACGTGGCGCTGGCCGCGGCGCGGCGCCGTCCGCGTGACCTTCGGGCCGGCGCTGCGGCTCGAAGGCGACGACTATGCCCGCCTGGCCGGCGAGATCGAGGCCGCCGTGCGCGGCCTGGGATCGGAGGATTCGCTGGCCGGTGGAGTGGGAGATCGCGACGGCTCCGGATCGCCTCGCGGTTGATCCGGTTCCAAGGCGCGTGTCAGAATTGATTGGAGGAACTGATTGAGCAAAGACGATTTGATTGACGTGCAGGGCACGGTCGTGGCCGTCCACAGCGGGGGCCTCTACCGCGTCCAGTGCGACTCCGGCCAGGAAGTACTCGCCCAGTTGAGCGGACGGATGCGCCGCTTCCGTATCAAGGTCGTGCCCGGCGATCGAGTGACGGTGGGTGTGTCCCCTTACGACCCGGTCCGCGGCATCATCACCTTCCGCGCGCGCTGACGCGCGCCGTTTTCCGAGCAACGCGCCCGCAAGTCGGCAGCCGGCCCCGAGGGGCTTGGGGGCCGGTGTTTCGATGGGCGAGAATGGCGAGGCATGGACGAGCGCACTCCCCAACCGGCCGAGGTCGTCGAGGACGGCCCGGTCGAGACCGCGGCGGCACCAGGCGCCGCGGCGTCTCCGGATCCCGAGTCCCCGTCGGGGTCTCCGTCCTTGCCTGCGCCCGAGGCCGTGCCGCCCGGGGCACCCCAGGAAATGAGCCCGGCGTGGGCGCGCTTCACGTCGTGCCGCTGGCACCGCGCCGCCGAAGGCGGGACCCCGGCGCACTGCACGCACCGCGACGTCTTCCCCCTGGCCGGCGTCCACGGCTTCAACCCGGAATCGTGGTGCCCCGACTGCCCGTACTACAAGCTGAGACGCACGGTCCGCAAGCCCCGGACGTATTGAGCCTCACCCCGGGCGTGCCGCGTCCCTGAAGAACGCCCGCGCGTGCCAGGTCGCCGACGCGGGTGCCTCGAAGCGGCCCGCGCGCACGTCGCCCACCCGCTCGACGGTGGTGTCGAACACGCGGGTCTCGGGTGAGACGACGCCCGCCCGCGCCAGCCGCCGGAACTCGTCGCGCGTCACCGACGCGACGGCGGCGTCGGCGCCGCGATAGAACACCAGGAACGAGTCGAGCAACGACACCCCGCTGGCCGCCTCGAGCTCGCGGACGCCGCGCACGAGCGCATCCACCGAACACCCGGAGACGCCGGCCGCCTGCTCGTCGACACCCACGAGCAGGAACCGCTGGTCGCGCCAGTCGCGCGCGGCCGAGAGCGCGCGGCGGTGTGCGGTCCACGTCTCGAGAAACGCGTCGACGGTCTCGAGCAGCCGGCGCTCGGTGTCGCCGGTGACGGGACTTCCGGCGCCGAAGATCCACAGGCGCGCGGAGTCGGGCAGGGCATCGAAACTGATACGCATCGATCCAGTATAGACAGCCGTCCGGCCCGGTCGCCTCTACTGTTCGGCGAACTCGCGGGCGAGTTCCACCCACTCGCCGCCGGGCGCCAGCTCCAGGTAGCGGCGCCAGTGCGGGCGCGCGGCGCCCGACTCTCCCAGCTTCTCGAGCGACACGGCGAGGTAGAAGTGCGCGTCGGCATGGCCGGCATTCAGGCGCAGGGCATCCTCGTAGCACATGGACGCCTGCCGGAACCGGCCCAGGTCGTGGTAGATGTTCCCCAGGTTGAAGTGCGCCTCGAAGCAGGCGGGATCGGTCACCGCCGCCTGCACGTAGAGCGCCTGCGCCTCGGCGAGCTGGTCGATGGCGTAGTGGAGGTTGCCGAGGTTCACCATCGCCGGCACGAGACCGGGGTCGATGGAGAGCGCTTGCCTGTACCCGTGCATGGCCGCTTCGAGGTCGGCTTCGACATCGGCGCGCTCCGCGGCGAGAAAGCGCTGTTCGGCGGGACCGAGCTCGACGCGCTCGGCGAGCGTCATGTTCACCGCGGCGCCGCCGCGGCCGCCGAGCGGCATCGGGACGACCTTCGGCGCGACGCCGGCCGGGGCCGCCGCCTCGGGCCCGCCCACCGCCGACGGGGTGAAGTCGAGCGCAAGCTGACCGCGCTCCTCGGCGGCGAAGGTGCGGACGACCGCCCGGAAGCTCGCCCCGCCCTCCAGCTCGGTACTGAGCGCCCGGACGATGGCGAGATCGGAGAAGCCGAACCAGGTCTCGCCAGGCGTACGCACGACCGAGCGCAGCAGCCCGAACTTCTCGAGGTAGCGCAGCTGGTCGTCACGGATGTTCGGATAGAGCTTGCGCAACGTGGAGAGCGGATAGTACTGCGCGCGGAGCATGGCCGGACCCGGCCGGCCGACGAGCGCGCAGAAGGCGTCCTCGTCGAGACGGCGGGGCCAGCCCGGCGCCGGCGCGCTCGATTCGGCTGGCGCGCGGGGACTCGCGGCGTCTTGACTGGCGCCCGCCTCGTCGCGGCTGGCCGAGCGCCGCTCCTGGCCCACGACGAGGAGCGTGGTGCGCGAGGAGGGCCCGTTCTCGAAGACGCCGCCCTCGCGCCGGACCAGGTCGGCGATCTCGCGCCGGCCGAGCGTCACCAGACGGCCGACAACCGCGACCACGTCGCCCGCCAGCCTGCGATTCCGCACCACGCCCTGAGAATATCAGGGTGCTCCCGTAGTATGGTGATGCGCATGCTGCTTGCCGGAGACCTGGGAGGCACCAAAACCCTCCTGGGTCTGTTCTCGTCCCGTCGCCCCCGCCCCGAGCCCCTCGACATTCGTGAGTTCGTTACCCTCGACTATCCCGATCTGCCGTCGATGGTGCGCGAGTTCCTCCGCACGACGACGGCCGATACCGACGCCGTCCGCGCTGCGGCGTTCGGCGTGGCGGGCCTCGTCGGCGAAGGCGAGGCCGTTCTCACCAACGTGCCGTGGCGGGTGGAGGTCGCCTCGCTCGAGGCGGCAGCCGGCACGCCGCGCGTCGCGCTCGTGAACGACGTCGAGGCGATGGCGTGGTCCATCGCGGTCCTCGACGGCACGGAGCTCGAGACGCTGCAGGCGGGCACGGCCGATGCCGACGGCAACGCGGTGCTCGTCAGCGCCGGCACGGGGCTCGGGCAGGCGTTCCTCTATTACAGGGACGGACGCTTGTGGCCGACGCCTTCCGAGGGTGGACACTGCGACTTCGCGGCGCGCACCGCCCGCGAGCTGGCGCTCGTGGCCGAACTGGCGTCCCGCTTCGGCCGTGTGGACGTCGAACGCGTCGTCTCGGGACAGGGCATCGTGAACCTCGCCGAGTTCACGCACCGCGGACGGTGCGACGCCTGGCCGACGGACGTCGACCCGACCGACGTTCCCGCGTACGTCTCGTCGCAGGCGATGGCCGGCACCTGCCAGGCGTGCGTCGAGGCGTTCGACATGTTCGTCGAGGCCTTCGGCGCCGTGGCGGGCAACATCGCAGTGCAGACCATCCCGCGGGGTGGCGTGTTCCTCGGCGGCGGCATCCCCCCCAAGATCCTTCCGGCGCTGCGCGACGGGCGGTTCCTGCGGGCCTTCACCGCCAAGCCGCCGATGGTGGGGCTGCTCGAAACCGTGCCCGTCCACGTGATCCTCAACGACCGCGCGGGACTGGTAGGGGCCTCGGTGGTGGCGCGGCGCCTCGCCGAGGAGCGCTGACCGGCCCGAACGCCGGCCCGCCGCGGGTTGACCCTCGGGCGCTCCGGGTTGTAGCATCGCTCTCCAACTCGCTGGTTTCCTGCATCTTCCGGCGCGTCGCTCTGGTGGCACTCATCTGCCCACCGCGCGGGCGCCGGGCCAGCCCCGCGTGAGCCTGACGGGGCGGCGTGCACTCGTAAACGGGCAAGGCTCGAATCGAAGGTGGGAGGTTCTACATGCACGTGTGGCGTACGCTCCTCGCCGTCGCGGCACTCGTCGTAGTGTCCGCGATTCCGGCGATGGCGCAGGAGACCGGATCGATATCCGGTTACGTGTTCGATCAGAACGGTGCGCCGGTCGAGGGCGTGCCCGTGAAGGTCAGTGGCGAGAAGCTGCCGGCCGGCCGTACGGTCACCACGTCGGCCGTCGGGCAGTATTCTTTCCCGCTCCTGCTGCCAGGGAGCTATACGGTCGAAGCCCAGAAGGACGGCGTCGGGACGAGCACCCGCAGCGTGGTGGTCCTCGTCTCGCGCGACTCGCAGCTCGACATCGTCCTGGGCCTCACGGTCCAGGAGGCCATCGAGGTGAGTGCGGTGCCGCCGACGGTCGACCTGAAGTCGACCGAGGTGAACTTCAACTACGCCGCCGAAACCATCGCGGCGCTCCCGCTCGCGCGCAGCTATGCGGGCCTCTTCCAGCTCATTCCGGGCGTGGCCGACAACGCGAGCTTCGCGCCCAACGGCGGCGCCAGCCGGCAGGACAACGCGTACCTGCTCGACGGCGTGAACATCACCAACCCGGGCTTCGGTTACCTCGCCACCGAGGTGAACGAGTTCGACATCGCCGAGTTCAACGTGAAGCGGGGCGCCATCACCGCGGAGTTCGGCCGCGCGCAGGGCTTCGTGACCAATGCCGTCACGCGCTCGGGCACCAACCAGCTGCGCGGCGGCGTGCGCTTCGAGATGATTCCCGACGCCTTCATCAGCGACGGCAAGGACACGACGCTCACCAGCAAGACCGACCGCTACGTGCCCTCGTTCGGCATCGGCGGCCCGATCGTCCGCGACAAGGCGTTCTTCTACGCCTCGGGCCGGTTCTACCGCTCCACGGTGAGCGATCGCGTGAACCGTCTCGGCGAGGTGCCCGACCGGAAGGAGCGCACCAACGAGCTGTTCGGCAAGGTGAACTTCCAGCCGACGGCCGCGCACTCGATCGTGGGCAGCTACCGGCACCGCCCGACCGAGGTCGACTTCGACAGCATCGGCGTGAACGACTCGGCCGACATGGGCACCAACTACGAGAGCACCAATCGCGTCGCGACGCTCAACTGGAGCTGGTTCATCGGCGGCCGGACGTACTTCGACATCAAGTACCTCAGGCTCGATGAAGAGAACGAGAGCGTGGCCATCACGGAGCTCGCCGACCGCGGCGCGACGATCAACCCCAACAACCTCGGGCAGATGGGCCAGTTCACCGATCCGGTGCTCGGACGCACGGTGGGCGGCAACTACCTGAAGCTGAATCGCCAGAACTACAAGCGCGACGAGGTGCGGGCGACCCTCAGCCAGATGTTCGACATCGGCGGAACCAGCCACCAGTTCAAGGCGGGCTTCTCGTTCGAGGATTCGTACGAAGACCTCACCCGCATCGCCAACGGCTGGGGCATCGTCTCGCTCATCAACAGCAACACGCAGGTCAACGCCGTCTATTACCCCGACCAGCCGGCGCAGCTCGGGAAGGCCCGGACCTACGGCATCTTCGTGCAGGACGACATCACCATCGGCCAGCGCCTGACGGTGAACGCCGGCCTGCTCTTCAACCGCGACGACTTCATCCAGGACGTCGGCCAGGAGACGACCTTCCTGAAGTTCGGCTTCGGCAAGCAGATCCAGCCTCGCATCGGGTTCAACTACCAGCTGCGCAAGGGCGTGGGCGACAAGATCTACGGCAACTACGGCCGCTATTACGCCATGGATCAGAAGAGCAGCGCCCGCTCGCTCGCGCCGAACCGCCTGTTCACCAACACGGCGGTGTTCGACGCGGTGACAGGGGCGAAGATCCGCGAGTCGCAGACGGCGAACACGACGGGCAAGGTGCTGCTCGACATGGACCCGACCTACATGGACGAGTTCCTCATCGGGTACGCGACGCCGCTCATCGGCCCCTACAGCCTCGACGTGTTCTTCCTCTACCGGAACTCGGAGGACTTCATCGAGGACTACCCCTCGATCCTCCCGAACTCGGCGTACGTGGTGAGCAACATCCCCGAAGCCGAGCGCAAGTACCGCACGCTGACCTTCGAGCTGAACCGGCGCATGCAGAACCGCTGGAGCATGAACATCAGCTACGCGTACAGCCGTCTGTGGGGCAACTTCGACCTCGACTACGCCAGCGGCGCGGTCTTCAACACCTCGTCGCTCATCGAGGACGGACCCGGGGCCTTCGTGGAGGACACGCTCCGCTACGGCGAGCTGAGCCAGGATCGCCCGCACGTCTTCAAGATGTTCGCCACGGTGAACCCGATCGACAACGTGACGCTCTCGGGCTACCTGCGCTCGCAGAGCGGCGCGGCGTGGGAGGCGCGTGGCCTGCCGTGGGGCAGCACGCTCACCTACCTGCGGTATCTGGAGCAGGCCGGGTCGCGGCGGATCGAGTCGTGGACCAACTTCGACTTCCTCGCGAGCTACCGCCTGCCGCTCAACGGCCGGTTCAACGTGCTCCTCGAGGGCCGTTTCATCAACCTGTTCAACAACCAAGCGACCATCACGGTCGACAAGCGGCTCTATCTCGACGGCCGCATCCGCGCCTTCACGTCGCAACCGGGGCCCGACTGCGACCGGGCCTGCTACACCGACCTGATGGTGCAGGGCACGACCACGCCAAACCCGGCCTTCGGGGAGGCCACGTCGTATGCCTCGCCGCGGGCGTTCCTCGCCACGGTGCGCGTCGACTTCTAGCGCATGACGCGGGCGGGGCCGGCGTACACGCCGGCCCCGCCCGCTCGGCATCCGGCATCCGGC
>JAHDVQ010000001.1:84782-87029 GCA_023384595.1 Vicinamibacteraceae bacterium
CCGATCCGCTGATCCCCCGATCCCCTACTTGATCGCCCTCATCAGCGCCCGCGCCCGCTCGTAGCCGGGATCGAGGGCGAGCGCGCGTTCGGCGGCCGTGCGTGCCTCGTCGAGCCTGCCCTGCTTCGCATAGACGATGGCCAGATTCAGGTGGAGGCTGGTACGGTCTGGCCAGCGGGCCACACCGGCCTCCAGCGTCCCGGCCGCCGCGCCGTCGTCGCCGGCGAGCGACTGGGCCACACCGAACCGTTCGACGATGTCGACATTCGATGGCTCGCGCGCGGCGAGCTCACGGAGGAAGCGCACCGCATCGGCCGGCCGTGAGGCTGCGATGGCCGCCTCGGCCATCTCGCCGAGGCGCGGCGAGGTCGCGTCCTTGACCGCCGTGAAGCGTGCCACGACGAGGGCGGCCTCGTCGAGGCGGCCCAGCGAGAGCAGCGCCCGGGCACGCAGCGCCGCCGCCGCATCGGGACGCACGACAGATTCGCCGGCCACGCGAAGCGCCTCGAGCGCGTCCTCGTGCCTGCCGAGTGCGACGAGCGTTTCGCCACGGGCGAGAGCGATCGCTACCTGTTCCGGAGCCGCGTCGGCAGCGCGATCGAGCATCCCCAGGGCCCTCGCCCACTCGCCTCGCGCCTGCAGTGCCCGGCCGACCCTGAGATAGAGCCGCGCGGGCTCGGGGTGCGCGGCGGCGGCCTTCTCGACGTGGGCCGATGCCTCGTCGAGGTGTCCCTGCTCGACCAGATGCACGGCCCACGTTTCGCGCTCGGCGTGGACGCCCTCGTCCAGCCCCCAGGGCCACGACGCCACGGCGCCGAGGGTCACGACAACGAGCACCGGCGCGAGCCACGACACCGCGTGGCGTCCTGACGAGGCGCGTGCCGCGAGGCCCGCCACCCCGACGCCGCCGGACACGGCCCACCCGACCAGCAGCGGCAGACGGTAGCGTCCTGCCACGAAGAACACCGCCACCGACACGATGCCGATGGGAATGGAGGCAACCAGGGCCCACCACGCGGCCTCGTGGCCCGGCGCCCGCTGCCGCACGGCGTGGTGTCCCCAGACGAGGCCGAGGCCCGCGAGCGGCACGAGCAGCCAGGGACCGACCAGCAGCCCGGCGAGCGGCGTGCGCACCTCGCGCTGGTAGTAACGGAAGGCGTTGTTCAGCGTGAGCTCCGCCTCGTTGACGACATACGCGAGCTTGCGGCCGAAGAGCGCCAGCGCATCGCCCGGGCGGTCGCGCCACCAGGCGAGCGCCCGCACGTAGAAGTGGCGCGAGACCTCGGCGTCGGTCACCTCGCGCCCGAGGGCACGCGACACGACGCGCCGCGCGTCGCGATCCTGTCCGGTAATGGAGGGCGTAATGCCCTCGACGGCGTGATACGTCCCGTCGGCCTCCGGGTTGTTGCCGATGTAGAAGTTGAGCCCGCCGTGCGACGAGACCAGGGCGAACTCGCCGGCCACGACGTAGTTGCGCAGCGTGACCGGCGCGACGGCCGTCGCCACACCGAGGACGACCAGTGCGGCCGCGGACAGGCCCCTCGGGCCGATCGTCTTGCGTCGCCAGACGGGCCAGGCCGTCAGCGCGACCGCGGCGCCGGCCCACGCCAGCATGTTGGGGCGGTTCAGGACATGGGCCCCCAGTGCGAACCCGGCGGCCCAGAGCGCCGAACGATGCCCGGCCTGCCACGCGCGCGTGAGCAGGTACAGACCCGCCGCCCCCAGGAACGGGTCGAGGGCGCCCTGCACCAGCAGGATCTCGTTGAAGGTGATCGTGCCCGTGAGGAGGCACAGCGCGCCAGCCACCCACGCCGCAAGCGGGCCGCCCCATCGCCGCGCCGTCGCTGCCACCAGCGCCACGGCGGCGGCACCGAGAACGACCTGCAGCACGCGCGCCATGAGCAGGCTGCCGTTGGTGAGGGTGAACACCGCGGCGAGGAAATACAGGTAGAGCGGCGACACGAAGAACGTCCGGTCACCGCCGGCCCAGGCGCCCGACGCCATCTGCCGCGCCGCCTCCACGTAGTAAGCCGTGTCCAGCTGGCCGCGCGGTTCGAGCAAGGGGTGGCCCGCGAGCGACCACAAGACAAGCCCCTTGAGGAGGAGGGCGACGCCGCCGAGCACGAGTTCGGGCGAACGCGTGAGGCTCCGGCGACGTGCGGCCGAAGGTGCCGCGGGACGCGCGGGTGCGGCGGGCGCGGCGGGCGCGGCGGGCGCGGCGGATCGGATGCGACGTGCCGGACGGGA
>JAHDVQ010000001.1:87129-89362 GCA_023384595.1 Vicinamibacteraceae bacterium
GCCCCCCCAGCAACCATGACCCGTCCCGCGTATCCGCCGGCGCCCACGGCCGACATCGTCGACGACTATCACGGCACCAGGGTGGCCGATCCGTATCGACCGCTCGAGGAGGCCGATGCGCCGGCGACCGTCGCGTGGGTGGCGAAGCAGAACAGCCTGACACGTGCGTTTCTCGACGGTCCCGAGCGCGAGCGTCTGGTGCGGCGCCTCACGGAACTGCGCGACTTCCCGCGCACCGGCGCGCCCGAGCGTCACGGCGCGCGGTACTTCTTCACGCGAAACACGGGGCTGCAGAACCAGGACGTGCTCTACGTACAAGAGGGGCTCGACGCGGCGCCCCGTATCCTCCTCGACCCGAACACCCTGAGCCCCGACGGCACCACCGCGCTCACGGCGACCGCGTACGACAAGCGGGGAACGCGTCTGGCCTATGCGATCTCCATCGCCGGTAGTGACCGCCAGGAAGTGCGCGTGCGCGACGTCGCGACCGCGAAGGACCTCGACGACCGGCTGCAGTGGGTGAAGTTCGCGTCGATCGCGTGGCTCGACGATGGAAGCGGGTTCTATTACACGCGGTTCCCTGAGCCGGGCACGGTGCCGCCAGGCGACGAGAACTACTACGGCAAGGTCTACTTCCACCGCATGGGTGAGCCGCAGTCGCGCGACCCGCTGATCTTCGAGCAGCCCGACGACCGTGAGGTGAGCTTCTCGGTCGCGCTCGCCGGCGACGACAACCGCTACCTGGTCGTGACGGGCTTCAAGGGGGCGAGCAACAAGTCGCGCGTGGTGATCGTCGATCGCCGGGCGCCGGACGCACGGCCCGCGGAGCTCTTCGCCGGATTCGATCACGCCTGGACGTTCATCGACGAGGCCGGCGGCCAGCTGTACTTCCTGACGGATTTCCTCGCGCCGCTCGGCCGCATCGTGAGCGTTACGCTGCCCGGTTCGCTCGCTGGCGCCGCCGCGGCCGGAGCGAGCGCGGCGAAGGGCTCGAGTGGTCTGCCTGTGGTGCGCATCGCCGGTGCCGCGCTCCGCGATGTGGTGCCCGAAGGCGCCGACAAGATCGAGCAGGCCGTCATCGCGGGCAATCAGCTCGTGGTGGGCCGGCTGCGCCAGGCGAGCTGGGCGCTCGACCTGCACACCCTCGAGGGGTCGCGCACGGCGAGCGTGGAGTTGCCGGCGCTCGGCACGATCAGCGCGCTCCATGGACGCCCAGAAGACCGCGAGTTCTTCTTCCAGTTCGAGTCGTACACCTATCCCGCGACGCCGTTCCGCTACGACGTCGACGCCCGGCGCGCCGCGCCCTTTGCCAAGGTCGGCGTCCCCGGGCTGGTTCCGGGCGACTTCGAGGTGTCGCAGGTGCGCTACCCCTCCAAGGACGGCACCGAGGTGACGATGTTCGTCGTGCACAAGCGGGGGCTGACGCGGGATGGGAACCGGCCCACACTGCTCTACGGCTACGGCGGCTTCAACATCAGCCTCACGCCCTGGTTCGACCCGTCGGCGTTCGCGTGGCTCGAGCGGGGCGGGGTGTACGCGGTGGCCAACCTCCGCGGCGGCGGCGAATACGGCGAGGCCTGGCACGAGGCGGGCATGCTCGAGCGCAAGCAGAACGTCTTCGACGATTTCATCGCGGCCGCCGAGTGGCTGGTGAAGTCGGGACTCACCTCGCCGGCGCACCTGGCCATCGAGGGGGCGAGCAACGGCGGGCTGCTCGTGGGCGCCGCCCTCGTGCAACGGCCGGACCTCTTCGGCGCGGTGCTCTGCGGCGTGCCGGTGGCCGATATGCTCCGCTATCACCTCTTCACCGTGGGTCGCTTCTGGATTCCGGAGTACGGATCGTCGGAGGATCCCACGCAGTTCGGGTTCCTCTACGCCTACTCGCCGCTCCACAATGTGAAGGATGGCGTTCGCTATCCGGCCACGTTCGTGCTGACGGCGGATACCGACGACCGGGTCGCCCCGGGGATGGCGAAGAAGTTCGCGGCGCGGCTCCAGGCGGCGCAGGCGGGCCCCGCGCCCATCCTGCTGCGCGTCGAGACCCGGGCGGGCCACGGCGCCGGGAAGCCCGTGTCGAAGGTCATCGAAGAGGACGCCGACAAGCTCAGATTCCTGGAACTGACGCTGACCGGCATCCGGCGTCCGGCCTCCGACGTCCGGCGGCGTCCGGCGTCCGACCCTGGCGGCGCGCCCGACGCCCTCAGCAACCTGCAGTAGCCGGATGCCGGACGCC
>JAHDVQ010000001.1:89462-96973 GCA_023384595.1 Vicinamibacteraceae bacterium
GCCGGACGCCGGATGCCGGTACAATGTCCCCCGTGTTCTCCCCCGGGACCGTCATCGACGGCCGCTACGAGATCCTCGGGCCACTGGCCTCGGGCGGCATGGGCCACGTGTATCGAGCCCGGCGCGTGCTCCTTGGCGACGAAGTCGCCATCAAAGTCATCAGGACCGTCGAGCACGACTTCGAGGCGATGCGCGAGCGCTTCCTGCGCGAGAGCCGCGCCTGCGCCCAGCTCCGTCACCCCAACATCGTCGCCATCCTCGATTACGACGTCGACGAGCAGCACCGGCCGTTTCTGGTGATGGAGCTGCTGTCGGGCCCCAGCCTGAAGACGCGCCTGGCCGAGGGCGGCCGCGTCGACCTCGCCGAGGTGCAGGAGCTCGCGCTCGACATCGGGTCGGCCATCCAGCTCGCCCACGACCGCGGCATCGTCCACCGCGATCTGAAGCCCGCCAACATCGTGTGCCAGTGCTACCAGTCGGGCGAGCGCGTGTGGAAGGTCATCGACTTCGGCCTGGTCAGCTCGCGTCTCGCCGCCGACGACGAGACCGAACTGACGTCGGCGCACCAGTTCGTGGGCACGGTGGCCTACGCCGCGCCCGAGCAGCTGCGCGGCCAGGATGTGGACGCGAGCGCCGACATCTACAGCGCCGGCGCGCTCGTCTACGAGCTGCTCACCGGCCGGCCGCCCTTCGTGCACGACGACCCGCTGGCCATCATCACCGCCCATCTCACCACGACGCCCGAGCCGCCGTCGCGCCACGTGCCGTCGCTGCCGACCTGGGTCGATGCGGTGGTGCTGCGGGCGCTGGCCAAGCGCCCGGCCGACCGCTGGCCGACCATCCTCGACTTCGTGCGCGCGCTCGGGGGCCCGCGCGGGGGTGACACGACGACGACCACCGCGGAGCTCGTGGTGCCCGCCCTCTCTGGCTTCATCGGGCGCTACGAGCTCGGACCGATGATCGGGCGCGGGCGCTTTGGCTCGGAAGTCTACGCGGCAAGGCATCGGGCCCTCGGCCACCCCGTCGCCGTGCGCACGCTCCGCCGCGAGACGACGCCGCACTGGGAGGCGGCATGCGCGCGGCTGCTTCGCGAGGCGCAGGCCCTCCAGGTCTCGCACCCCTCCGTCATCCAGGTGAGGGACTACGGCGAGGAGGGCGACGTCGTCTACGTCGTGACCGAGCTGCTCGACAGCGTCAGCCTTCGCGAGGCGCTCGCGAAAGACGGCCCCGTGACCTGGCCTCGGCTCCAGGTGTTCGTGCGCCAGCTGCTCTCGGCCGCGGGCGCGCTGCACCGCGGCGGCGGTCTGCTCTGCGGGCTCAGCCCCGAGATCATCCGCATCCAGCACGATTACGACGGCGAGCGGCTGATGATCTCGTCGGCGGGCATCTGCCAGGTGCAGGACCTGCTCGGGACGCTCAGCGAGCAGACCCTGCGCGGCGCGAGACTCGACCCCGAGGTGCACTACGTCGCCCCCGAGGTGTTCATGGGCGTCGCACCCTCGCCCCGCAGCGACGTGTTCACGCTCGGCGTGCTCGTCTACGAGATGGCGACCGGCCGCCTCCCCTACGTGGCCTCGACGATGCACGGGCTGGTGGGCGCGGCATTGACGACCACGCCCAGACCGCCGCGAGAGATGCAGGCGGAGATCCCGGAGCGCTTCAGCGACGGGGTGCTGGCCGCGCTGCGCGGCAACGCGGCCGAGCGCCCCGCCGATGTGACCGCCCTTCAGCAGGCGCTGTTCGACTGAGGGATGCCGTGACGCCGAGTCCTGCCCTGTTCCGCACCCTTTCTCTCGCCCTCGTGCTCCTTGGGATCGCCCCGCTGGCCCTCGGCGGGCCCACCGGCAGCAGCGCCGACCGGCGCGGTACCGTACAGCCCATCACGGAACGTCACGTGAGCGGCGCCATCCGCTACACGCTGCGCTTCCCCGCGGCGCACACCCACTACGTCGAGGTGACCGCCGATCTCCCGGCCGACGGCCGCGCCGCCATCGACGTGATGATGGCCGTCTGGACGCCGGGCTCCTATCTGGTGCGGGAGTACGCCCGCCACGTGGAAGGGGTCGCCGCTACGGCGCCGGACGGCGCCCCGCTCGCCGTCCGGAAGTCGTCGAAGAACCGCTGGCGCATCGACACGGCCGGCGCCTCTCGCGTCACACTCACCTACCGCGTCTACGCGCGCGAGATGTCGGTGCGCACCAACTGGGTGGAGCGGGACTTCGCCATCCTCAACGGCGCGCCGACCTTCATCACGGTGGCCGATCGCCTCGAGCGGCCGCACCATGTGTCGCTCGAGCTGCCGGCGCACTGGCCGCGCAGCGCGACGGCGCTCCAGCCTGACTCCGGCGCGGCACCAGGAACCGTGGCCTACGTCGCGCCCGACTTCGACACGCTCGTCGATTCGCCCATCGTCGCCGGGGCCGTCTCGGTCGTGGACTTCGACGTCGACGGCGTTCCGCACCAGCTCGCGACCGTGGGCGATCCTCTCGGCTTCGACGAGCAGCGCGCCGTCGCCGACATCTCGTCGATCGTGCAGGAGAACCGCCGCCTCTGGGGCTCGCTCCCCTACGATCGCTACGTGTTCCTCAATGCCGTCGTCGAGGCGGGCGGCGGGCTCGAGCACGGGGATTCCACGCTCATGATGTCGAGCCGGTGGCGCCTGGCGACGCCCGAGGGCTACCGCCGGTGGCTGGGACTCGTGAGCCACGAGTATTTCCACGCGTGGAACGTGAAGCGGCTGCGGCCGGTGGAGCTGGGTCCGTTCGACTACGAGCGTGAGGTTCACACCTCGGGCCTCTACATCGCGGAGGGGTTCACGAGCTATTACGGCCCGCTGCTGCTCGTGCGTGCCGGGCTGTGGGAGCCGCGCGGCCTGCTCGACTCGCTGGGCCGCACCATTGGCACGGTGCAGGCCACACCGGGCCGACTTGCGACGAGCGTGGCCGATGCCTCGTTCGACTCGTGGATCCGCCAGTACCGGCCCGACGAGAACTCGGGCAATGTCTCGATCGACTATTACGGCAAGGGCGCGCTCGTGGCGTTCCTGCTCGACGCGCACGTGCGGGCCCGCACCGGCGGCCGGCGGTCGCTCGACGACGTGATGCGGCGGGCCTTTGCCGGGTACAGCGGTGCGAGGGGCTACTCGCAGGAGGAGTTCCGGGCCGTGGCCGGCGAGGTCGCAGGCGCCGATCTCTCGACGTGGTTCAGGCGCGTCGTCGACGAGCCCACCGAACTGGACTATCGAGAAGCGCTCGAGTGGTTCGGATTGCGGTTCCCGCCTGCGTCCGGCCCGACGGGCCGCGCGTGGCTCGGAGCCGACACGCGTGACGAGGGCGGGCGCCTGGTGGTGTCACGCGTGCGGCGCGATGGGCCGGCGTTCGCCGCGGGCCTCAACGTGGGCGACGAGATCGTCGGCCTGAACGGGTACCGCGTGCGGCCCGCCGATCTGGCGTCACGCCTGCAGCTGGCCTCGCCCGGCGAGCGCGTCCGGCTGCTCATCGCGCGCCGCGATCGGCTCGAGGAGCTCGACGTGGAGGTCGCCGGGGAGCCAGACGCCTCGGGCTGGCGGCTCGAGCTGGATCCCGAGGCTACCGCCGCGCAAAAGGCTCACCGCGAGGCCTGGCTTGGCGGGGACACCGTCACCGGAAGATCCCCTTGATTCGGCCCCAGGCCTTGTCGACGAGGCCCTCGACCGCCCGTTCGGCACGCTGCTGCCACGATCCCTGGTGGACGGGACACATGCGATCGGGCACGTCGTCGCCGCGCTTGAAGTACTCGACGTAGGTCGGGCAGTCGTCGAGCGGCCGCAGGTACGACACGCGGCACAGCGTCACGGTGTCGAGCCCCCGCGGCCGCGCGAACTCCTGCGGTGGCCGCCGCCGCGCTGCCGCGCGCATGAACTCGGCCCAGATTGGCACGGCCACCTTCGATCCGTAGGCATCGCGTCCCATGGTCGCCGGCTGATCGAGGCCGACCCACACGGCGGCGACGACGGTCGACGAGAAGCCGACGAACCAGGCGTCCTTGAAGGCGTTCGTGGTGCCCGTCTTCCCGCCCACAGGGAATCGCACGCCGTGGCCACGCACCGATCGGGCCGTGCCGCGATCGACTACGTCGCGGAGCATCGACACCATCTGGTAGGCCACTTGCGGCGACAGCACCTCGCGACGATCGACCTCGGTCGCGTGCGCCACGTCGCCCTCGGCGTCGACGACGCGGACGAGGCCGCGCGGGGCGACGTCGAAGCCGCCGTTGGGGAACACCGCGTACGCCCTGGCCATCTCGAGGGGGGTCACTAGGCCCGTCCCGAGCGCGAGCGAGCGCACCTCGGGCAGATCGCGCAGGCCGACGTCGCGGGCGAGGCGCAGCACGGTCCGCGTGCCGATCTCGGACTGCAGGGCGACGGCCGCGCGGTTGTTCGAGTCGACGAGCGCCTGCCGCATCACGATGGCGTTCTCGTCACCGCGCCCCGTTGCGTTGCGCGGATTCCACTCCTCGTCGCCGTCGGCTTCGATCGACGACAGCCCCTCGACCAAGGAGACGGGGGACCAGCCGTGCTCGAGCGCGGCCGCGAAGACAAGGGGCTTGAACGCCGACCCCGGCTGCCGCCGGCTCCGTACGGCGCGGTTGAAGGTCGATTGTCTGAAGTCGCTCCCGCCCACCATGGCGAGCACGTCTCCCGACGCCGGATCGAGCGCGACCAGTGCCGCCTGCGCACCGCGAATGCCGCTGCGTCGCAGCCCGTTGGCCACCGCGCGTTCGGCCGCCTGCTGCAGCTCAGGAGCGACGGTGGTGTACACCTTCCAGTCGGGCGGGTGATCGCCGCCGAAGCGGTTGCGGAACTGCTGGCGCAGCCACTCCTTCACGTAGCCGCCGCGCGCGTCGATGGCGAGCCGGTAGGGCCGGATGCGCAGCGGCGCCGCCGCCGCCGACGCCTCCTGCGCACGCGTGATGTAGCCCTCCTCGCGCATGCGCTGGAGCACCACCCGGGCCCGCCGCCGCGCCCCCTCGAGATTCGACCAGGGCGAGAGCGCCGACGGCGCCTTGATGAGGCCCGCGACGAGAGCGGATTCCGCGAGCGTCAGGTCCTTCGAAGGCTTGCCGAAGAGCCGCTGCGACAGCGGCTCGACCCCGTAGACGCCCGACGACAGGTAGATGCGGTTCAGATACAGCTCGAGAATCTGGTCCTTGCTGAGCCACTGCTCGAGCATGAGCGCGAGCACGGCTTCCTTGGCCTTGCGGTTCCACGTGCGCTGGTTCGACAGGAAGAGCGTGCGGGCGAGCTGCTGCGTGATGGTGCTCGCGCCCTGCCGTTCGTCGGTGCTGACGTTGGTCGCGACGGCCCGCCCGAGGCCGATCGGGTCGATGCCGAAGTGCTTGTGGAAGCGATGGTCCTCGACGGCGATCACGGCCTGCCGCAGCGCGGGGGCGATCTCGGCGAGCGCCACGTCGCGCCGCTGCTCGTCCATGCGGAACCACGGCCTGCCGTCGGCGCCGTAGAACACCGTGTCGCCGACGCCGGCACGCAGGCCGCGGATGGCGATCGAGTGCTTCCCGACCCACCACGCCGCGACCGATCCGGCGCCGGCCATCAGCAGGATGAGCGAGGCCACGATCCAGTCGGCCAGCCGCCAGCTTCGCCAGGAACGCATGTCAGTGCGGCCGCCGCCGGCGCCACTCGAGAGCCAGCGACAGCCCGATGTAGTAGACGGGAAACACCAGCGACGCCGCCGCGACCCAGCGCGGGACGAGGGGCAGCCACCAGATCGCGAGCAGCATCAGCAGCGCCCACATTGTCCCGAGCAGCAGCGTGAACGACTGGAGAATGGGTGTCCGCGACGGATAGACGTAGCGCACGGGCACGAAGACGAGGGCTGCCAGGGCGAGCAGGAGTCCCGTATTCAGGACCGGATCGGACTGGAACATCGCGAGGTACAGCAACACGACGTTCCAGTACGACGGAAAGCCCGTGAAGAAGTGGTCCTCGGTCTTCGCGTCGCGCCGCGCGAAGCCCAGGGCGCTCGAGACGACCATGGCCACGGCGCAGGGCAGCGCCCACCCCGGCAGCGTGAAGGGCACGGCCATGACCATGGCCGCTGGCACGAACACGTAGGTCAGGTAGTCGACGATGTCGTCGAGGTGCGCGCCGTCGATGGCCGCGGCCCGCTCTGAGACGCGGGTCAGGCGGGCGAGCGCGCCGTCGGTCGCGTCCACCACGACCTGCAGCGCCAGGAACCCGAACGCCGCGCGGAGGTGTCCGCGGTCGAGCGCCACGAGCGCCGCCAGCGCCAGCGCGGCGCCGCTCGCGGTGTAGACGTGGACCAGCCAGGCGGCGACGTTCATGAGCCGCTAACCGCCGCCTCCCGACGCCCGCGCCCGCCGGGCCCAGTGTGCCGCGCGCAGCTTCTCGATGTGCTCGTCGGCGAGCACGATGCACAGCGCCCGTCCCTCGGCGAACACTTCGCCATCGTGCCCGCGCAGGCTCCCGCGCGTGAACACCTTGCGGCCCTCTGCGCGCTCCACCCACGTCTCGAAGGTGGCATCGACGCCCAGCGGTACCATGGTGCGGAAATCCACCTCGAGGTGCGCGACGACGATGGCGTGGCCGGCCGCCCAGGCGGCGGCGCCGAGCGCTTCGTCCATGACGGCGGCTACCGCGCCGCCGTGGGCGTGTCCCGGCGGCCCCTCGGTCTCGACGCCGAACCAGGCGCGCCCGAACAGGCGAAGGTCGGGCGGACGCTGGAAGTACGCGACGCGCAGCCGGCGGCCGCTGGGGCCGCCCGACACGAAGGAGTTCTCGGCCTCGATGCCGCGAGGGAAGGGCTCGATCTCGACCCAGTCGGGCTCGGGCACGATCGCGGGAGCGGCCATGAGCGGGCGATCGACGGACGTGGACATGGTGTGTCCCCGGCGCGGTGAAGACCACGGCACGGGAGCCGCGGCGTCCGCGTCGCGCGGGACGTTCGCCTGATTGTACGTTGGGAGGGGGCGCAAGGGAGTCCACGCGCCCCGGGCCCTCGCACGCGGGGGCGGCGTGCGGGGGCGGGCCGGGGCGTCGTCAGACCGACTCGAACCGCTTCTCGAGGTCCTTGATGGCCAGCTCGATTTGCTGCCGGCGGACCGGGTGCGGGTTGCCCCGCAGCTGCTGCTCGAGCTGGGTCCTGGCCAGCCGGAGCGAGGCCAGGGCGCGCTCCCGCTCGGGATTCTTCACGCCACCGCCGGCGGCGCGCCGCCGCCGTTCCTGTTCGCGCTCATCCATCTGCTCCTGAAGCCTCGCCTCGGCATCGACAAGGCCTTCACCGGCATCGCTCATTGATCCTCCTCCTGCGCACGCCAGCCACGGGCCTGGCTCAACGGGCCGGCCCAACCTGATTCCGGACTGTCCTTCTTTCCACCGCGCCTACCCCGGCGCGGAGAATCCTCTACTGTATCAAAAAAGGCTACGGGCTACGGGCTCTAGGCTAAGGGCCGCCAGGGCCACCTGCGGCGGCCGCCCTCAGCGCCCCGCGCCC
>JAHDVQ010000001.1:97073-103755 GCA_023384595.1 Vicinamibacteraceae bacterium
TAGGCTAAGGGCCGCCAGGGCCACCTGCGGCGGCCGCCCTCAGCGCCCCGCGCCCAGCGCCCACCACCCCACGCCCCACGCCCAACGCCCAACGCCAACGCCCAACGCCCAACGCCCAACGCCTGTACGTATACGATCGACCAGTGCCCCCCTTTCACCCCCTGGTCGACGAGTGGTTCCGGCGCGCCTTCGGCACGCCGACGCGGCCGCAGACGCTCGGCTGGCCGCCGATCAGCCGCGGCGAGTCCACGCTGCTGCTCTCGCCGACCGGGTCGGGAAAGACGCTCGCCGCCTTCCTCTGGTGCATCAACCGGCTCATGTTCGAGCCGCTCCCGCCACCGGCGGCGCGGTGCCGCGTGCTCTACATCTCTCCGCTGAAGGCGCTCGCCGTCGACGTCGAGCGCAACCTGCGGGCGCCGATCGCGGGCATCGCGAACCTCGCCCACGAACAGGGCGTGCCGTTTGTGGCCCCGGCCATCGCGGTGCGCACCGGCGACACGCCCGCGGGCGAACGCGCGCGCTTCCGGCGTGACCCCGCGGACATCCTGATCACGACGCCCGAGTCCCTCTATCTGCTTCTCACCTCGGGCGCACGCGAGGTTCTTCGTTCGATCGACACGGTCATCGTCGACGAGATTCACGCGCTCGTCCCCACCAAGCGCGGAGCGCACCTCGCCCTGTCGCTCGAACGGCTCGAGACGTTGACGCGGCGGCGCCTGCAGCGGATTGGCCTGTCGGCGACGCAGCGGCCGCTCGACGAGGTGGCGCGCTTCCTTGGCGGCGCCGAGACGACACCGCGGTCCGGCGGCGCGCTCGATGGGCGCGTTGCGCCGGAGGCCGACGATGTCGCGACGGCCGATGAGAGCATCGAACCTGCGTGGCGCCCGGTCACCGTCGTGGATGCTGGCGCGAAGAAGGCCCTCGAGCTGCGGCTCGAGCTGCCCGTCGAAGACATGGCGCGTGCCGCCGAGCCGGTGGAGATCCCGAGCGGCAGTGCGGCGCAGGGCCTCGTCAGGCCGTCCATCTGGACGGCGATGCACCCGCGGCTGCTGGAGCTCATCGAGGCGCACCGCTCGACGCTCATCTTCGTCAACAGCCGCCGCATCGCCGAGCGCCTCGCCTCGGCGTTGAACGAGCTGGCGGGCGCGCCGCTCGTGCGCGCGCACCACGGCTCGATTGCGCGGGCGCAGCGCCTCGAGATCGAGGACGCCCTCAAGGCGGGAACCCTGCGCGGTCTGGTGGCGACCTCGTCACTCGAGCTCGGCATCGACATGGGCGCCATCGATCTCGTGATCCAGATCGAAGCGCCGCCGTCGGTGGCGAGCGGCCTGCAGCGCATCGGGCGCGCGGGCCATCAGGTGGATGCGGCCTCGCGCGGCATCATCGTGCCGAAGTACCGGGGCGACCTCGTCGCGTGCGCGGCCGTGACGCGCGCGATGCACGAGGGCCTGGTGGAGGCGAGCCGCTATCCGCGCCACGCGCTGGACGTTCTGGCGCAGCAGCTCGTCGCCATGGTGTCGATGGAGCGGTGGGAGATCGAGGCGCTCTACGCGGCAGTACGGCGGGCGGCGCCCTTTGCTCAGCTCTCGCGGCCCATCTTCGAGGGTGTCCTCGACATGCTCGCGGGCCGCTACCCGTCGGACGAGTTCGCCGAGCTGCGTCCCCGTGTCACCTGGGACCGCCTCGGCGGCACCATCACCGGCCGCGACGGCTCGCAGCGGGTGGCCATCGTCAACGGCGGCACGATTCCCGACCGCGGCCTCTATGGCGTGTTCCTCGCGGGCGCGGAGCAGAAGCTGGCGCGCGTGGGGGAGCTCGACGAGGAAATGGTCTTCGAGAGCCGCGCCGGCGAGACGTTCCTGCTCGGCGCCTCGACGTGGCGAATCGAGGAGATCACGCACGACCGCGTGCTCGTCTCGCCCGCTCCGGGCGAGCCGGGGAAGATGCCCTTCTGGAAAGGCGAGGCCGCGACGCGCCCGCTCGAGTTCGGCCGGCAGATCGGCGCGCTCGTGCGCCGGCTGGCCGCGATGCCGGCGGCTGCCGCGACCGATGTGCTGGTGCGTGAGCACGCGCTCGAGCCCGCAGCCGCCGACGCGCTGCTGGAGTACCTCGCCGAACAGCGCGGGGCCACGTCGACGCTCCCCGACGATCGCACCGTCATCGTCGAGCGGTACCGCGACGAGCTGGGCGACTGGCGCGTGTGCGTGCTGTCGCCGCTCGGCGGCCAGGTCCTGGCCCCGTGGTCGATGGCCGCCGTCGCGCGCATTCGCGACGCGCTCGACGTCGACGTCGAGACCATGTGGACCGACGAGGGGTTCGTGGTGCGCTTTCCCGACACCGACGAGCCGCCCGACGTCGGCCTGCTCGTTCCGCCGCCCGGCGAAGCCGAGGATCTGGTCGTGCGCCAGCTTGGCGGCTCCGCGCTCTTCGCGGCGAAGTTCCGCGAGGCCGCGGCGCGGGCGCTGCTCCTGCCGCGCCGCCGCCCCGGCCAGCGCACGCCGCTCTGGCAGCAGCGTAAGCGCGCCGCCGACCTGCTGGCCGTGGCCGCGAGGTTCCCGTCGTTCCCGATCCTGCTCGAGGCCTATCGCGAGACGCTCCGCGACGTCTTCGACATGCCGGCGTTCCTGTCGGTGCTCACCGACATCGAGCGCCGCGACATCCGCGTCGTGACCGTCGACTCGTCCACGCCGTCGCCGTTCGCCTCGTCGCTCATGTTCGGCTACGTGGCCAACTACCTGTACGACGGCGACGCGCCGCTCGCCGAGCGCCGCGCGCAGGCGCTCACGATCGACCAGGCGCAGCTGCGCGAGCTCATCGGCGAGGCGGAGCTGCGCGAGCTGCTCGACGCCGACGCCATCGCCGACCTCGAGCGCGAGCTGCAGCGCCTCGAGCCCGACCACCTGGTGCGTACCGAGGACGGCCTGCACGACCTGCTGCTCCGTCTCGGCGATCTGTCGCGCGACGAGATCGGCGCGCGCACGGCCGGCGGCCGCGACGCGGCCGGCCCGCTCGTGGACGCTCTGGTCACAGCGCGCCGCGCCATCGAGGTGCCCGTCGCCGGGACGCGGCGGCTGGTCGCGGTCGAGAACGCCGCGCGCTACCGCGACGCGCTCGGCGTGCCGCTGCCTCAGGGACTCCCGGCCTCGCTCCTCGAGCCGGTCCGTGATGCCGCCGCCGACATCGTCATGCGCTTCGCGCGCACGCATGGACCGTTCACCGCGCAGGAGCTTGGTGCCCGCCTGGGCATGGGACGGCGCGCCGCCGAGGGGGTGCTGCGGCGGATGGTCGCCGCCGGCCGCCTCGTCGAAGGCGATTTCCGTCCGGGCGGCATCCACCGCGAATGGTGCGACGTGAACGTGCTCTCGACCATCCGGCGCCGTTCCCTCGCCAGGCTGCGTCACCAGGTCGAGCCGGTCGCCCCGCACGTGCTCGCGCGTCTCGTCACGGTGTGGCAGGGCGTCACACGCCGCCGGCGCGGGCTCGACGCGCTGCTCGACGCCGTCGAGCGGCTGCAGGGCGCCCCGCTGGTCGCCTCGCTCGTCGAGAGCGAGGTGCTTCCGGCGCGGGTCGAGGACTTCACGCCGTCGGACCTCGACGCGCTGCTGGCCGCCGGCGAGATCGCCTGGGCCGGCGTCGAACCGCTTGGCGACCGCGACGGGCGCCTCGCGCTCTATCTCACCGATCACCTGCCCCGCCTGTGGCGGCCGCCGGTCGTGTCGCAGGACCTCGACCCGCGAGAGCAGGCGATTCTCGCCGCGCTCGAGGCGCGAGGGGCCACGTTCTTCGCGGCGCTGCACGAGGCGGCGGGGGGCGGCTTTCCCGCCGAGACGGTCGACGCGCTCTGGCGCCTCGTGTGGCGCGGTCTCGTGACCAACGATTCGTGGCACGCGTTGCGGGCCGCGCTCAGGCCGCCGGCCCGGACACGCCGTCCGCGCGGTGCCTTCCGTTCCCGCCGGACCGCGCCGCCCGCGGGCGAAGGACGCTGGTCGCTGGTCGCCGCAGGCCGCACGCCCGTCACGCCCACCGAGTGGAGCGCGGCCACGGCGGAGCAGTTGCTCGCCCGCTACGGCGTGGTCACGCGTGAAATCGCGACGGTGGAGAACCTGCCGGGAGGCTTCAGCGCGGTGTACGAGGTACTGAAGACAATGGAGGAGCGCGGCCGCGTTAGGCGCGGCTACTTCGCGGGCGGGGTCGGCGCGCTGCAGTTCGCGTCGCCATCCGCCCTGGACCTGCTCCGGTCGCTCAGACGCGACCCGGACGAGCCCGAGGTCGTGCGCCTGGCCGCGACCGATCCAGCCAACCCGTACGGCACGCTGCTGAAGTGGCCGGCGCCGGACTCGAGGGCCGACGGGGTGGGACGTGGCCCTACGCGCTCGGCCGGCGCGCAGGTCGTGCTCGTCAACGGCCGGCTCGCCGCGTTCGTCGGACGGAACGGGAAGCCGCTCGTGTCCTGTCTCGCGGAGGACGACCCCGATCGCACCATCATGGCGCGCGCCGTCGCTCACGAGCTCGCCGCGATCGCGGGGACGGGAGAAGGACGGCACGGCGGGCTGCTCGTCGCCGAGGTGAACGGCGCTCCCATTGGATCGCACCCGCTCGCCACGGCGCTCGCGGAGGCAGGCTTCCTGCCGTCGCCCCTCGGCCTGCACTTGCCGCGGACGACGGCGCACGAGCCGCGCCACCGGCATCAGGGAGGAGCGGCCGGGAGTCCCGCGTCGGGCACCGAGCCCGCCGCACGCCGCGCCGCGCGCGGGCGCGCCGGCCTCACCTCGTCGCCGTTCCGCGCCCTGGCGCAGACACCCGTCAGCACGCTCGACGATCTCGACGCCTTTGGCAATCCCATCGTCTCGCCGGAGGATTCGGGTTCCGGCGGCGATCGCGACGACTGAGAACCGAGGTCTGACCCCGTGCCCGAAGGCGATACGGTCTTTCGCGTGGCGCGCACGCTCCACCGCGCGCTCGCCGGTCACGTGGTCAGGCGCTTCGAGTCGGTGTACCCCGCCCTCACGCGACTCGCCGACGACACCCCCCTCGTCGGCCGCACCATCGAGCGCGTGGAGGCAATCGGGAAGCATGTCCTCATCTGGCTCGAGGGCGCGCTGGCGTTGCGATCGCACCTGCGGATGAACGGAGCCTGGCACATCTACCGCCACGGTGAGCGATGGCAGCAGCCCGCACGCGACATGCGCGTGCTCGTCGCGACGGACGACTTCGTGGCCGTGGCGTTTCGCATCCACGACGTCGACTGGGTGCGTGGCGCTCGCGGAGTCGCCAGGCACCGTGCGCTCGGCCGGCTCGGTCCCGACCTGCTCGGCCCCTCCGCACGAGAGCGGCCGGCTGAGGACTCGCGCGCGGGAACTGAAGCCGACGGCTTCGACGAGGACGACGCCGTGCGCCGCCTGCGCGGCGCTGGCGCGCTCCCCATCGGGATGGCCCTGCTCGCCCAGCGGCTGGTCGCCGGAATCGGCAACGTCTACAAGTCGGAAGTGCTGTTCCTGTGCGGCGTGCACCCGGCGAGGCCCGCGGCCTCGATTGACGACGAGACGCTGCGGGAAATACTCCGCGTGGCGCGCCGGCTGCTCCGCGCCAACGTCGCCGCCGGCTCGGATGCGGCCATCACGACCTACGGCGGGCTGCGGCGCACGACCGGCCGCTCGAACCCGTCGGAACGCCTCTGGGTATACGGCCGCGAGGGCCGCCCCTGCCGCCGCTGTGGGGCGCCCATCGTCATGGCCAAGCACGGCGAGGACGCGCGGGTGACGTACTGGTGCCCGACGTGCCAGGGGTAGCCGGACGCCGGACGCCGGATGCCGGATCGGATGCCGGACGCCGGATCTGTTCGCGACGCTGACGCGCGAACAACGCACAGCGTAAAGATGACATGGCGAAATCGTGAGCGGGCGTTGAAAACCGAGTCGACAATGGGCCGGAAACCCGCGAAATCCCGTGGAGGATCTCCCTGAAACGCGTGGTAAGGGATTTGCGTCATTACTGGCATCATGCGAGACGCACAGCCGGCATCGGTCTCGACCGGAGTTCCGGATCGGCCCACGCCGCCCGTCGCCCGTGGCACCGCGCGGCCAACTGATGAGGTCGTCGAGCTCTACAGTTCCGACGAAGCGTCAGACGAGTACTCCCCCCTGGTTCTGATTGTCGACGACGATCAGAACAGCCGCGAAGGGCTGGCGGAGTTCCTCGTGCAGCAGGGATTCCGCATCACCGAGGCGTCGGACGGCGCCGAGGCGCTGCAGAAGGTCGAGGCGCGGCTCCCCGACGTCGTGCTCCTCGATCTCGCCATCCCGCGCGTGGACGGCTGGACGGTGGCGCGCGAGTTGAAGCGCGATCCGCGCTACGCGTCGGTTCCGGTCATCGTGTTCAGCGCGATGGACTACCCTGACGAGATTCAGCGCGCGGTGCAGGCCGGGTGCGATGCGTTCGTCACCAAGCCGTGCAACCTGTCGGTGCTGATCCCGACCATTGAGCGCGTGCTCGGCCGGGGCCCGGTCGACGGACACTGACAGGCATCAGGGGTCCGGCATCCGGCACCCGCCTTCCGGCGTCCGGCGTCCGGCGTCCGGACGGCCGAAGACTGGCCGAGCCCCCGATCCGCCGATCCGCCGATCCGCCGATCCGCTGATCCGCTGATCCGCTGATCCGCTGATCCGCTGAATCAGACGTGATT
>JAHDVQ010000128.1:0-1715 GCA_023384595.1 Vicinamibacteraceae bacterium
CCGCCGATCCGCCGATCCCCCAACCGGTATACACTGCTCATCGACCCGAACAGCGTCAGTGCCCTGAACCGTGCGAGGCGAGCTGAGACTCGAGCCCGGATCCGCCGATCTCCCGATCCGCTGATCTCCCGATCTCGCGATATGCTCCACAGTCTTCCCCCCGCCGATCGCGCCCGCATCGAGGCCCTCATCACGCGGCACCACGCGCGCCTCGCACGCGCCCGCGGCTTCCTCGGCGCCCGCCCGGGCTTCCCGCTCGCACACGGCGTCCTCGTGCGCGAGCCCGCCATCATCGCCTACGTCCGCGCCAAGGTCGGGGCCGAGTACGTGCCGGGCGACGAGGCCTTGCCCCGCGAACTCGACGGCGTGCGCGTCGACGTCGTCGTGGCCGACCCGCATACGCAACTCGAACTGCTTGGCGAGACGGGACGCTTCCCCGAGACGTTTGCCGAGGCCGAGCCGACCTACATCGGTCTCGACGGCGATCCCATCGACGCGGAGTTCACGGTCACGGCGCCCGTGCTCTGCCACGTGGGGCCCGACACGGGCTGGGTGGTGCTGCGCGACTTCCTCGCCCTCACCCGCGCAGAGCTCACTGGCGCGATGTACGACTTCAACGCCGACTACATCGCGACGACGCTCATCGACGCCGCCGACACGCACCACTTTCCGATCCGGCTCGCGCTCGACGACTCGACCGATGCCGCGAGCGAGCTGCCCATCCAGGAGCGGCTGCGCGACCGGCTGCACGACGCCTACGACGCGACGACCATCGTCTGCCGCTCCGGCGCGCGCTTCCCGACGGCCTATCACGAGAAGGTCGCCGTGCGCGATCACACCGCCTTCTGGTTGTCGAGCGGGAACTGGACGCGCACCAGCCAGCCGCGCATCGATCCGATTGGCGATCCGGCTTCGGCCGGCGGGCTTTACAGCAAAGGCAATCGCGAATGGCACCTCGTCGTCGACGATGCGGCGCTCGCGGACGTGTTCGAGCGCTACATCGAGCACGACCGCGCACAGGCGCGGCTCGACGCGGAGGAGGCGGGGTTTGCGAGGATGGCGTTGCCCGACCTGTTCGTGCCGCTCGAGGCCCTGCTCGCCGAGGCCGAGACCGCGGCAGAGGCCGCGCCGGTTCCGGTGGCGCCGGCCCCGTTGCCCGCGGGCGGGGCCACGTACCGCGTGCGGGCGCTGCTCTCGCCCGACAACTACGCGCGGCGGGTGCGCGAGCTCGTAGAATCGGCCGCCGAGCGGCTCTACCTGCAGTACTCCTACATCAACTGGTCGTCGAAACCGCGCGATGAGCGCTTTCGCGAGGTGCTGGATCTGCTGGCCGAGCGCTCGTGGCGCGACGAGTTCGACCTGCGCATCATCGTGAACTCGCGCGATGCGGCGCAGAAGGTGAGGGTGCTGGCCGAGAACGGGTTCAACGAACAGGTGTTCCGCGCGCAGTCGCGCGTGCACAACAAGGGCATCGTAGCCGACGGCCGGCGCGTGCTGGTCAGCAGCCAGAACTGGTCGGGTGACGGGTTCCTGCGTAATCGCGACGCCGGTGTGATCGTCGAACAGCCGGAGGTGGCCGCGTACTACGAGCGCGTGTTTCTCGACGACTGGGAACGGCGCGCACGGAGTCCGTTCACGGAAGGACTCGACGCGATCGTCGCGCGCGAAGGGGAGCCGACGCCGCCGGGCCGCGTGCGCATGACGTGGCGGGACTA
>JAHDVQ010000128.1:1815-11253 GCA_023384595.1 Vicinamibacteraceae bacterium
CGCGCGAAGGGGAGCCGACGCCGCCGGGCCGCGTGCGCATGACGTGGCGGGACTATTACGGGGAAGCGTAGAAGACAGGGCGTTGGGCGCTAGGCGTTGGGCGTTGGGCGTTGGGCGCTGGGCGTTGGGCGCTAGGCGTTGGTAGGTGCACCATGCCGGCATCGCAAGACCACATCTCGGCCTCCACGCCCATGGGCGCCAACCTCATTGGCGGCGGGGCCACCTTTCGTGTCTGGGCGCCGGCCGCGCACGAGGTACACGTCCTCGGCGACTTCAACCAGTGGACGCCAAGCGACGCGTCACGGCTGGTGCGCGACGAGGGCGGACGGTGGGCGGGCTTCGTTCCCGGCGCTGCCGACGGCATGACCTACAAGTTCCACGTGGTCGGCGAGGGCAGCGAGGGGTTCAAGCGCGACCCGTACGCTCGCGAGCTGACCCCGGAGTGGCCGACGCCAGCGTGCATCATCCGGTCGGCGACATCCTACCCCTGGCAGGACTGGCACTGGCGGCCGCCCGCCTTCCACGACCTCGTCTGCTACCAGTTCCACGTCGGCACCTTCTACGGGCCCGGCCGCGAGCGTCGCGTCGCGACGTTCCTCGACGTGCTCGATCGCATCGAGTACCTGGCGGACCTCGGCGTCAATGCCATCGAGCCGCTGCCCATCGTCGAGTACAGCACTCCGCGGAGCATGGGCTACAACGGATCCGACCTCTTCTCCCCGGAGATGGACTACGAGGTGCCGGCCGGGCACGTCGACGCCTACCTGCCCACGGTGAACAGGCTCTTGATGGCGAGAGGGAAGTCGGCCATCACGCGTGATCAGCTCGCCGTGCCCATCAACCAGCTCAAGGTGCTGGTCGACATCTGCCACGCGTACGGACTTGCCGTCATCCTCGACGTCGTCTACAACCACGCCTCGGGTGACGTGCGCGGACAGGACGAGTCGATCTACTTCTTCGACCGGCGCCGGCCCGGCAACGACAACGACAGCCTCTATTTCACGGATCAGGAGCACACGGGTCCCGTCTTCGCGTTCTGGCGATCGGAGGTGCGGCAGTTCCTCATCGACAACGCCAGGTTCTTCGTCGACGAGTACCATGTGGACGGATTCCGCTACGACCAGGTCACGGTCATCGACGTGCAGAACCGGCCCGATGGCTGGCGCTTCTGCCAGGACCTGACCGGCACGCTCCACTACGTCGATCCCGCTGCGGTCAATGTGGCCGAGTACTGGGGCCCCGAGCCCGCCGTCGTGCGGCCGCGCGAGCAGGGCGGAGCCGGGTTCGATGCCGCGTGGCACGATGGCCTGCGGCGGGCCATCCGCGGCGTGCTCGCCCAGGCCGCGCACGGGCGGGACGCGTCGGTGCGCTGGCAGCCCGTGGTCGATGCGCTGCGGGCGCCGGGCTTTGGCGACGCCTGGCGGGCGGCGCAGTGCATCGAGAGTCACGACGAGGTCTATCGCGACCGCGCGCCGCGCATCGCGCACCTCGCGGGCGGCGGCGACACCCGCAGCTGGTACGCCCGCAGCCGGGCGCGCGTCGCGACGGCGCTGCTGCTGACAGCGCCCGGCATTCCCATGCTGTTCATGGGACAGGAGTTTCTCGAAGACAAACGCTGGGCCGACGCCCCGGAGTTCCACGCCGACTCGCTCATCTGGTGGGATGGCCTCGCCCTCGACAAGGCGATGAGCGACTTCCATCGCTTCACGCGGGACCTCGTCTGGCTCCGGCGGCGTCATCCCGCGCTCCGAAGCGAGGGCGTGGCCACGGTGCTGATGGACGACGGCCACCGGGTGGTCGCGTTCGAGCGGTGGGTCCCCGGGGTCGGCAGGAATGTGATGGTGGTGGCGAGCCTGAACGAATCGACGCTCCGGGACTACGGGGTGCCGTTTCCGCTGGAGGGCGAGTGGGTCGAGGTCTTCAACAGCGATGTGTACGACAACTGGGTGAATCCGTGGGTCGCCGGTAACGGCGGCCGCGTGTGGGCCGGTCCTGGCCCACACCACGGCCTGCCAGCCTCGGCGCGGCTCACGATTCCCGCCAACAGCGTCGTCGTCTTCGCGCGCGATGGCGGCGACTGAGGCCCTAGCGCTTCTTCGTCGCCTTCCGCCCCTTTGTGGCCTTCGTAGCCTTTGTAGCCTTCGTGGCCTTTGTAGCCTTCGTAGCCTTTGTAGCCTTCGTAGCCTTTGTAGCCTTTGTAGCCTTCGTAGCCTTTGTAGCCTTTGTAGCCTTTGTAGCCTTCGTAGCCTTGGCCGTCTTCTTCGCCGCCGCTTCGGCCTTCGACGTCTTCGCCAGATCCGCGCGGTGCGCGCGCTCGTAGGTCTGGATGTCCTTGAACTGTCCTTCCGCATCGCGGACGGCGTAGAGCTTCTTGCCCGCGGTGCTTCGATGTGTCGTGCGCTTGGCCATTCGGTGCTCCTGTGATGGGCGGTCCGCCGGATCGCCACGCGTGCGACGCGTCGACCGCCGATGTCTGATTCTACAGACTTCCCGACTGCGTTCGACGGTGTCGCTCGTTGACGACCTTCGCCACGCGATGTGCTATCGCAGACCTGACCCCTCGCATGTGCTATCGCAGACCTGACCCCGTTGACCCGCCGCACCTCTGCTAGGCTGGACGCATGGGGATCTCGCTGCGGCCGGCTCACCTCGTTCGCTACGCCGCGATCGCGCGGGTGCTCTGGAAGCACACACGCCCCGAGATTCGCGGCGCCGTCGTGCCAGCCTTCCCCGGGGGCGCAGACGAGACGGCGGCGGCGACGCCCGCCACCGAGTCGAGCGATCTCGCCACCGATCTCGAAGCGATGGGCCCCACCTTCGTCAAGCTCGGACAACTGCTGTCGACGCGGCCCGACCTGCTGGCGCCGGCGCAGGATCGCCTCGCTCGCACGGCTGCAGGACCGCTGCGAGCCCGTCGCCTTCGACGCGATTCGCGACATCGTCGAGACGGAGCTCGGTGCGCGCATCTCGAAGGTCTTCGCCGACTTCGAGGCCGCGCCCCTGGCGGCCGCCTCGCTCGGGCAGGTGCACCGCGCCACGCTGCGCGACGGCCGGCGCGTCGCCGTCAAGGTGCAGCGGCCGGGCATCGTCGAGCGCGCCGAGGAAGACCTGGCGGTGCTCGCGAGCGCCGCCGAGTTCCTCGACCGGCACACCAATCTGTCCGAGGCGTACCGCTTCGCGGATCTCATCGAGGAGTTCCGCCGCTCCCTCGCGCGGGAACTCGACTACCAGGCCGAGGCACGGCACCTGCAGCGCCTCGACGAGGTGCTCGAGCCGTTTCCCCGGCTCATGGTGCCGCGCCCGGTGAAGGGGCTGAGCGCCGAGCGCGTGCTCACCATGGAGTACGTGAAGGGGCGGAAGATCACCGACCTCAGTCCGCTCGGCCTGATCGACCTCGACGGGAAGGAGCTGGCCGACGAACTCTTCGCCGGCTACCTCGAACAGATCCTCGTCGCCGGGTTCTTCCACGCCGACCCGCATCCCGGCAACGTGTTCATCACCGAGGACGGCCGTCTCGCCCTGCTCGACGTCGGCATGGTGGGCACGCTCGGGCCTGAGATGCAGGAGGCGCTGCTGCGCCTGCTGCTCGCGGCGAGTGAAGGGCGGGGCGAGGAGGCGGCGGACTTCATCGAGCGCATGGGCGAGCCGCTCGGATCGTTCGACCGGACGGTGCTCCGGCGCGCGGTCGGTACCATCGTCTCGGAGCACCGCGACAGCACGATGGCCGACATTGCGGTCGGCCGCCTCGTGCTCGAGATGAGCGTCGCCGCGAGCAACGCGGGCCTGCGCCTGCCGGCAGAGCTCACGCTGCTCGGGAAGGCGCTCCTGCACCTCGACGAGATCGCGCGCACGCTCGCGCCGGACTTCGAGCCGAACGAGGCCATTCGCCGCCACGCCGCCGAGTTGAGCGGCAAGCGGCTGCGCGCGGGCGCGTCGCTGCGCAGGATCCTCGCGACCTCGCACGACCTGGCCGAGTTCATGGAGCGGCTGCCCGCCCGCGCGAACCTGATTCTCGACCGTCTCGCGAACAACGAGCTGTCGGTGCACGTGGACGCGCTCGATCACCGCATGCTCCTGCAGGGCGCGCAGACGATCGCCAACCGCATCGTCGTGGGGCTCGTGCTGGCGGCGCTGATCGTGGGCGCGGCGATGCTGATGCAGGTCGAGACGAGGTTCAGGATCTTCGGGTATCCCGGCTTCGCGATGCTCTGTTTCCTCGGTGCCGCCGCGGGCGGTATCGCGCTGGTCCTCACCATCGTGCTGGGCGACGTGCGCGGCCGGGCGGGCCGGAAGGGCACCCGGGACCGCTGACTGGTGCGCGGCGCGTCACGGGTTCCGTCGTCGAGCCGACACGCGTCCGCCGGCGGCGGGGTGCCCCCGGAGCAGGCTGCGCCCGCGATCGGTATCGCAGGTATGCTAGGACGCGTGCGCTCCATTCAGGTGATCGCGTGCCTGCTGATCGGGCTCGCCGGCGGGTCGGCCTGCAGCCGCGCCACCGGGCCGTCGATTGGCGACATGACCCTCGCCGCCGCCGTCCGCACGGCGCTCGTCAATGATCCCGTCGTCGGGGTGGCGCCAATCGAGGTGCGGGTGAGCGGCGGGGTCGTCACGTTGACCGGGCGGGTGGCCACGCGCGACGAGTACGACCGCGCGCTCGCGCTCGTGCGCGGGGTCGAGGGGGTCGAGCGCGTTGAATCGTACCTGCTGATCACGGCGAGTCCGCCCGAGGCGCCGCCTCACGAGAACGAACATCGGCTGCCCGCCCTTCCGCCCTCGGAGCCATTCCCGCCGTCGCGTCATTTCGCTGTGGGCGGGGGCGTGGAGTTCCCGCGCATGCAGAGCGCCACGCTCGACGGCCTCCCCTCGATCTCGCCCACCTTCCGCTTCGGGCGCGGCTCGGGACTGAAGCCGGCGCTGCTCTTCACACGCTTCCGGGCCGACCTGCCGCCGTCGCCCGGCACCGACGCCTTCGGCGACATCAGACTCACGATGGTGGGCGCCGGGCTCTCGTACTCGATGACCAACGACGACTGGTCGCTCACGCCGACCGTGGCGGCCGCCTACAGCTTCAATCACATCCGGCTCGACCCCGGCTTCTCGGTCCCGGTGGGCACGAGCCTGCCGGCGGCCGTGGACGACAGTCTGGGCTTTGCGGTGAACCTGACGCTCTGGCACGAACTGGCTCCGCGCGTGTCGGTGGGGCTCAGCGCCGGCTACTACTTCACGCGCCCGCGCGCGAGCTGGCTCGAGGGCAACGTGTTCACGCACCGCCGCCTGAACGCCGACGCCATCGTCTTCGGCGTCCGCGCCGCCTACTGGGTCTTCTGATGACGGACGCGGCACCCCACCGAGTCGCGCGCGGCCTGAGCCTCGTCGGCGACTTCGCGATCTTCTGCGGGCGAGCCGCCCTCGATCTCGTCCGGCCTCCCTATGAAGGTCGCGAGACGTTTCGGCAGGTCGTGGAGCTCGGCTGGCGCTCGGTGCCGCTCATTGGCACGTCGGGACTGGCCGTGGGCATCGTCCTGTCGCTGCACACCCGCGCCACGCTCGAACGCTTTGGCGCGGAGGCGCTCGTGGCGCCCGGTCTGGGCGTGGCGCTGGTGCGCGAGACCGGACCGCTCATCGCGGCGCTCCTGCTCGCGGGACGGATGGGGGCGGGCATCGCGGCCGAGGTCGCCGCGATGAAGGTCACCGAGCAGGTCGACGCGCTCGAGGCGACGGCGGTCGACTCGTTCCGCTTCCTCGTCGCCACGCGCGTGCTCGCCGCGGTCATCGCGCTGCCGCTGCTCACCACCCTCATGAACTTCGGCGGCATCGTCGGAGGCTGGCTCGCGGAGCTGGCGCTCACCGGCACGCCCCTCACGACTTACCTCGAACGCGCGTTCTCGCTCGTCGACTTCACCCTGTACATCTCGTCGGTGCTGAAGACCGCGGTCTTCGGGTTCCTGATTGCCGCTACCGGGGCATTCCAGGGGCTCACGACGACCGGCGGCACCGAAGGGGTCGGGCGGGCGGCGACGCGCAGCGTGGTGATGGCCTCGGTGCTCGTCATCGCCGTGAACGTGGTGCTCGTGCGCCTCATCTTCGTGCTGTTTCCGGAGCTGCAATGATGCCGGCCGGAACCGCTCCGCCTGGCATCGCCACACCCGAGGCCGGCGCCACGGTCAGCGCCGAGGCCCCTGTGCCGGCCATCGCGCTCGAAGGCGTCACCAAGCGCTTCGGCACGCTGACCGTGCTCGACGACCTCACGCTCGCGATTCCGCCGGGCACCTGCTGCTGTGTGCTGGGGCGTAGCGGCACGGGGAAGAGCGTGCTGCTCAAGCACATCATCGGCCTCATGCAGCCGGACGCGGGCCGGGTGCTCGTCGAGGGCCGCGATCTCGCGACGCTGGATCGTCGCGAGCTGAGCGCCACACGCTTGCGCATGGGGTTCCTGTTCCAGAACGCGGCGCTCTTCGACTCCATCACGGTGGGGGAGAACGTGGCGTTCCCCATGCGCCGGCACACCGACCTGGCGGAGCACGAGATCCTCGATCGGGCCCGCGCGAAGCTCGGAGCGGTCGGGCTCGCCGACGCGTTCGACAAGATGCCGGGTTCGCTCTCGGGCGGGATGCGCAAGCGGGCGGGCCTCGCGCGGGCGCTCGCGCTCGACGCCGCCATCCTGCTGGTCGATGAGCCGAGCGCGGGGCTCGATCCTGTCACGGCGGGCGAGATCGACGATCTGCTCGCGGGCCTGAAGACCGATCACAAGACCACGCTCGTGGTCGTGACGCACAACATCCCGAGCGCGCGGATGCTCGGCGACGAGCTGGTCTTCCTGCACCAGGGCCGCGTGCTCGCGCGTGGCGACGTCGAGGCCCTCGAGGCCAGCGACGACGAGCTGGTGCGGGCGTTCATGGCGTCGGCTGGCGCAACCGGCTGACGGCAGTGGCGGGAGGCAACATGCAGGGGCGTCAACAGGCCGTCCGCGTGGGTGCGTTCGTCGCGACGGGGCTGCTGCTGTTCATCGTCGGGCTCTTCCTGATCGGCGATCGCCGGCTGCTCTTCGTGGCCAACGACGAGATCGAGACGACGCTCACGAAGGTGACCGGTCTGCAGGTCGGCACGCGCGTCCGCATCGGCGGGATGAACGCCGGCGAGGTGACGGCCATCGACGTGCCGCCGCGGCCCGAGGATCCGTTCATCGTCCACATGCGGCTTCGCCGCGACCTGCTGCACCTCGTGCGCACCGATTCGGTGGCGCAGGTGCAGACCGACGGCCTCGTCGGGAACGCGTTCATCCAGATCGGGCCCGGGTCGAACGAGGCAAAGCCGGTGGGCGCCGGCGACCGCATCGCCGGGCGCGACCCGGTGGAGCTCGCCGACGTGCTCGACGAGGCGACACGCACGCTGGAGTCGTTCCGCACCTTCGTCGACGACATTTCAGGCGACGTGTCGGGGACCTTGCAGAGCCTGACGGAGACGGTCGACGGCGTCAACGGCGTCATTGGCGAAGTCGAGACGAGCGTCAAGACCATCACCGTGTCGACGAATCGGACCATCGAACAGGGGCGCCGGGTCGTCGAGAGCACCGCCGACGTCATCGAGGGCGTGCGGGCGGGGCGCGGCACGCTCGGCAAGCTGGTGAACGACGACCAGCTGTACGCGGACATCAAGGCGGTCACGGTCGACGCACGCGAGAGCGCACGCCAGGCGAAGACGCTGACGAGCCAGACGCGGGAGTCGCTCGAACGGCTGCTCGGGGCCGGCGGGCCGGTCGAGGCGTTCCTCGACGACGCGCGCAGCGCCTCGTCATCGGCCGAAGAGGTGCTGTCGGACCTGGCGGAGGAGACCGAGGCGCTGAAGCGCAACTTCCTGCTGCGGGGGTTCTTCCAGCGGCGCGGCTTCTACGACATCGACGAGATGACGCCGCTCGAGTACCGCGAGTTCGCGGCCGATCGGAGCAAGCGCACCACCGTGCGGCTGTGGATCTCGGCCGACGTGCTGTTCTCACGCGATGCGAGCGGGCACGAGCAGCTCACGCCCGAGGGGCGGGCGCGGCTCGACCTCGCCATGGGCACGCTGCTCGAGCACCGCCGCGACAGCCCGCTCATCGTGGAGGGCTACGCGGCGGCGGGATCCTCGGCCGAGCAGTTTCTGCGGTCGGACGAGCGCGCGCGCCTGGTGCGCGGCTACATCGGGCGGCAGTTCCGCCGCGACATGTCGATCACGGGCGCCATCGGCCTCGCGAGCGACGCCCGCGAGAGCCCGCGCGGGGACGGCACCTGGGACGGCGTAGCGCTTGCCCTGCACGTGCCGAGATGACGACACGGGGTCGGGAGTATTTTCAGTTTTTGCCACCCGGAGGACCACAGAGCAGCTTAGGGTCGGGAGTCATTTCTTCGGTGAACGCTGTCCAGACCCCGGCTGTCCGCGCGCTCCCTCGCAAAAACTGAAAATACTCCCGACCCCTCCTCCTACCCGCAGGCGTCACCCACGGCCCGGACCGCCTGGACCCGTAGGGCGCGGAGCTCACCAGCCGCGCCCCGCACCGTGGCGCCTGTCGCCGTCGCGCCGGCCGGCACTCCGCCAGAGGGAGTCTCAGGCTGGACCGGCGCAGCCGCCGGCGCCGGGTGCGCGAGTTGCCCTCGCACGGTCACGCGCTTGCCCACCGCTTCGTTCAGTTCCTCGGCCTCGTCGGCTTCCGCGATCAGGCGATAGCTCGATCCAGCGGCCAGCGCGGCCCGGGCCTCGACATCGGCGTCGGCCTGTTCGCGATCCTCCCGGCGCTGGCCAGCACTGCCGCTGGTCGCGTCCGCCGGAACCACGGGCGCGCCTCCCGTGGCCACGTTGGCGAGTGTGAACTCGCTTGACACGGTGTCCCGCACCAGGCAGCCGGTGAGCGTGACGACCCCGGTCGTGGAAGCGGACGAGGGCGTCGCGGCAGCCGTCGCTCCCGGCGCCCATGCGCCAGCGCCGGCGTCGCCGCGTGTGTCACGAACGTCGCCGCCACAACCGGAAGAAAGAGTCACTACACCGCCCAGAACGATGACCCCGAACAGCACATGTGGTTGTCTCATCTCGCGCTCCTCCCTCGCACCCAGTCTCCCCATCAGCCAAAACCGACAGGGCGGTCGGGCGTCAGAGGCGGCAGCGGTCGCCAACTCCAATGCGCACGGCACGCCGCCGGGGCGAAGAGAGCAACCCTTGCGCCATCATCGGACCTGGGTCGTGGGGACGGGCAACGTCTTCTGGATCAGGTGTTTATTGGGTTCGGGACGTCCCTGACGACCCTGCCGGGGATGGGCCGCGACGTGATAAGCACTACACGCCGTCACAAATGGCAACTGAACGGCCGGGGGTGCGGCCGCGCGGCAGTGTCTCCTTCCGACGACAGGTGGCAGAAACTGAAAATACTCCCGACCCCACTCTTGTCCAAATTAGCGGGCCAACTACAGG
>JAHDVQ010000410.1 GCA_023384595.1 Vicinamibacteraceae bacterium
ACCAGCAGGATCGTCCACACGACCAGGAAGATCACCGTGAAGGGCACCATGATCGAGATGATGGTGCCCACGCCGTAGCGCTCGTCGTACTTCTGCGCGAAGGCCACGATGAGCGCGAAGTAGCTCATCATCGGCGTGATGACGTTGGTCACCGAGTCGCCGATGCGGAAGGCGGCCTGCGTCAGCGCCGGGTGGTAGTCGAGCAGCATGAACATCGGCACGAACACCGGCGCCATGATGGCCCACTTGGCCGAGGCGCTCCCCATGAACATGTTGATGAACGCCGCGAGGCCGACGAAGCCGACGAGCAGCGGGATGCCCGTGAGCCCGATGTCCTTGAGTCCCGTCGCCCCGTGGATGGCGAGAATCACGCCGAGGTTCGAGTACCGGAAGAACGCGACGAACTGTGCTGCGAAGAACACCAGCACGATGTAGGTGCCCATCGTCGCCATCGACGCCGCGATGTGCTTCATGAGCTGCTTGTCGTTCCTGATCGTGCCGACGACCACGCCGTAGGCGAGGCCGGGGAGGAAGAAGAAGAGGAGGATGCCGGTGATGATGCCCTCGAAGAAGGGCGAGTGCAGCACCCCGCCGGTTTCCGGGTCGCGGAGGACGCCCCAGGAGGGCACCACCGACACGGCGAGCAGCAGCACGATGACGAGCAGGCTCCAGCCCGCCCAGCGCAGCCCGCGCCGCTCGAGCGGCGAGATGGTGTCCATGGCGACGCGGTCGGCATCGCCTCCATACGCGCCGAGGCGCGGCTCCACGATGCGCTCGGTGATCCACGTGCCGAGCACGACGATCATCGTCGCGGCGACGAACATGAAGTAGAAGTTCACCGCAGGGTTGATCGTCATCACCGGGTCGATGATGTTCGCGGCCGACTGCGTCAGGCCGGCCAGCACCGGGTCGACCGAGCCGATGAGGAAGTTGGCCCCGAAGCCGCCGCTCACCCCGCAGAAGGCCGCGGCGAGTCCTGCCATGGGGTGCCGGCCGAGGGCGTGGAAGACCGCCGCGCCGAGCGGGATGAGCACCACGTAGCCCGCCTCCGACGCGAGGTGCGAGAGGATGCCGGCGGTCACGAGGGAGGCGGTGATGAGCTGCCGTGGCGCGGCCGTGACGAGCGCGCGGATCATCATCGTGAAGAGGCCCGAGCCTTCGGCGACGCCAATGCCCACCATGACGGCGAGCACGATGCCGAGCGGCGGGAACTCGACGAAGTTCTTCACGGCGTTCTCGTAGATCCAGCGGAGCCCCTCGCCCGACACGAGATTCCTCACGACGATCACCGACTGGTCCACCGGGTGCGTGGCGCGCAGCGACGTCAGGTGACCGAGCCACGACGCGAGCGCGACCAGCACGGCGAGCAGCAGGAACAGCGTGGCCGGGTGCGGCAGGGCGTTTCCGACGCGCTCGATGGCGTCGAGGGAGCGGGCGAACAGGCTGGGACGCTTCGTTGGCATGAGGTGTTCCGGGGACGGGACGTGGGGCGGTATTGTAGACGGGCTATGGGCTACAGGCTACGGGCTCCAGGC
>JAHDVQ010000411.1 GCA_023384595.1 Vicinamibacteraceae bacterium
TCGCTGTTACCATCCTTCCCCCATGCGCCCTCTGTTCCTGCTCCTTGCGTTCCTGGCCGCCGCGCCACTTCCCGCGTCCGCCCAGACCGTCATCCTCGTCCGCCACGCCGAGAAGGCGGACAACTCCGACGACACGGAGCTCTCGGCCGAGGGCCGCGCCCGCGCCGAACGGCTGGCCGACCTGCTCGCGGAGACCGGCGTCACCCACGTCTTCGCGACCGAGTACCGGCGGACGCTGCAGACCGTGACGCCGGTCGCCAAGGCGCGAGACCTCGAGGTGGAGCGGTTGCCGGCGAAGGACACGGCGGGACTCGCCGAGCGCCTGAAGGCGCTCCCGCCCGGTGCGGTGGCGCTGGTCGCGGGCCACTCGAACTCGACGCCGCGCCTGCTCGCCGCGCTCGGTCACGCTGCGCCTGTGAACATCGCCGACTCGGACTTCGGCAACGTCTTCGTGGTCGTGCCTCGGGAGGGCCGGGCACCCGCGGTGGTGCGGATCAGATACTGACGGTCGGCGTTGGGCGTTGGGCGTTGGTCACGTTCCTGGCTGCTTGCCGTAGGAAGACATCGAACCAGGACGGGGTCGCACCAGGCCGGTGGTCGGAAGCCGGAAGCCGGAGGCCGGTCATGATTCACGAGATCGACCCCATCATCGCCACGGTCGGCGGCGTGCACTTGTGGTGGTACGGCCTCAGCTACGCGCTTGGCTTCCTGAATGCGTTTCTGTTCCTGCGACGAAACCGCGCGCGTCTCGGCCTCTCGCCCGGCGCCGTGTACGATGCCGCGCTGCTCCTTACGATCGGTGTTCTCATCGGCGGCCGCGCCATTGTCGTCCACAACGAGTGGGCGCTCTACGGCGCGCGGCCGTCGCTCATCCCGGCGCTCTGGGTCGGCGGACTGGCGACGCACGGGCTCATCATCGGCGGGGCGCTGGGCGTGATCGTGTTCTGTGCCCTCTACCGCCAGCCGTTTCGTCCCGTGCTCGATGTGCTCGCCATCGCGGCGGCCGTCATCCTGGGCTGCGGCCGCATCGGCAACTTCATCGACGGGCAGATCGTGGGGATCCCGACGGACCTGCCGTGGGGCGTGAAGTTCCCGAACGCCGACGGGTTTCGCCATCCGGTCGTGCTCTACGACGGGCTGAAGAACTTCCTGCTGGTCCCGTTGCTGCTGTGGGTCCGACGTCGCGGGGCGCCGCCCGGTCGGCTGGCCGCGCTCTTCGTCTTGCTCTACGCCGCAACGCGCATCCCGATCGACCTGTTGCGCGAGTACCCGTTGACGCTGATGGGGATGGGATCGGGGCAGGCGGTGAACGTCGGGATGGCGGTGGTGGGGGCGATACTGCTCGCGCGGAACATGGTCCGTCGGCCGCGACCGGGGGAGAGCGAGCCCCGACCGTGCCCGTCCGGCTCACCAGTCGGCCTGTGGGCGCGGCGCGTCGCCTTCGGGGCGTGCCTGTGCTTCGTCCTCGCGATCCCGAGCGATGCGACGCGCGACGTGCCGGCCACGTACGGCCACCGGCATCCGGGGCTCCGGC
>JAHDVQ010000412.1 GCA_023384595.1 Vicinamibacteraceae bacterium
GGACGGCCCAGGTCGCGCTGTACGAACTCAGGCTGTTTCCCTTCTACGACCTCTCGCCGTTCACGTGGGCCCTCATCGGCCTCGCGGCGGCGAGCTTCGTGACCGCCGCCTTTGTCGGCGGCCGCCTGGCCGGCGGACGTGCGCTCACCGTTACGGTCGCGACCTCCGACAGGCTCGACGCGCGGCGGCTCGCCTGGACGATGCGCGCCTTCTTCGGCATCGGCCTCCTCGGGGCGGCCTGGTTCTACTGGCAGGTTCACACCGTGCTCGGGCTGAGCGCGCTCGCCGACAGCCCCATGGCGGTGCACAACGCCCTCAGTGAACGCACCATCGGGTCGTCTCACCTCTTTCTGTACTACCTGGGTGTTGCGGCCGCCCTGCTCTTCGGCTACCTGGCCCTGTTCCAGAGGCGCTACGTCCGGGCTGTCGACGTGCTGCTGCTGGTCGCGTTTGCCGTCGTGATGGGGGCCTCCACCGAGCGGAACCACCTGCTGTGGACGCTCGTCTGCTGGACGTTCCTGCTGGTGGCTCCGCCCGCCGGCGACGCGCGGCTCGGCCGGATTCTCGCGCTCGGAACCGCGGCCGTCGTCTTCGGCGTGGTGTTCTACGTGGCTGCCGGTGGGTGGCTCGGGAAATCGGCGGCGAACCTCACGAACGCTCTGATTCTCGAGGCGCGGCTCGCCGACCCTTACCTGGACGACGCGACCGAGAAACGGCTGCGCACGCCGGGGTATCTGCCCGATCCCGACACCGACGTCCCTCCGGAATCGCGCCTTCGCTGGCTTCTGCCTGGCGGCGCCGCGCATCGACTGTCGCCGCTCTACGTCTCCGTCGCGGCGGCGCTCCCCACACTCGACCGTGGCCTCGCGGAACACCCTCGCACGTACGGCCAGCTCACGTTCCGCCCCTTCATCCGGCCGTTGTCGCGTCTCGGACTGGTGCCCGACACCCTCAGCGGCACCTTCTACGACGACGTCCGTACGCCCTACCCCGCCAATGCCTACACGTATCTCTATGAGCACTGCCGCGACTTCGGACCGGCGGGCGCCATCATCTTTCCGGCGGCATTCGGCCTGCTGGCAGGGTGGATCTACCGGCGCACCCAGGCGAAGCCGGGCAGCTACTGGACGGTGTGGCTGGCGATGCTCCAGGCGATGATCCTCTGGAGCCCGTTCCAGAACCGGTTCGTCCTGACGGTGTCGGCCTATCTCGTTGCCGCGCTGCTCGTCGCGGGCGCCGTGGCGCGCCGGCGCGCCGCGACGTAGGCACCCACACGAGAGGCAGGCGCGATGACCGCGTGGCTGGTTCTCCTGCTCGGCGCCGCCCCGCTCTGCACAGAGTCCACGCGGGTGCTGTTCTTCGACGGGCTCCCCTTGAGCCGTCCGTACGAGGTCGCGGCACTGGTCGTGATGGCGCCGTTCCTGGTGAGCGGCGAGCTTCGTCGTGCGCTGACACGGTGTACTACCCGCGGCACATCGTCGCGGGGCACCTGGCGATGGTCGCGGTGACGCTCTACCTCGCCTCGGGAGC
>JAHDVQ010000129.1 GCA_023384595.1 Vicinamibacteraceae bacterium
AGGCGCGGCGCCGGTTCCTGCGGGCGCTGGCCGCCGAGCCGCGGCCGGTCGTGCTCTTCGAGGCGCCGCACCGGGTGCGCCAGACGCTGGACGACATTGCCGAGCTGCTCGGCGATCGTCGGGTGGCCGTCGGGCGGGAGTTGACCAAGGTCCACGAGGAGGTGCTCCGCGGCCGGGCGTCCGAGGTCGTGGCCAGGCTGGGCGAGCCTCGCGGCGAATTCACGCTCGTGATGGCGCCGGACGATTCAGCCGATAGAGACGACATGCCAGCGCTCCGGCCCGAGGACGCCTGGCGCGAGTTCGAGGCGCTGACGGCCGGCGGGTCGGGGCGCCGCGACGCCATTGCCACGCTCGCCCGGCGCTACGGGCGCTCGACGCGCGAGATCTACGCCGCCATCGAACAGGGAAAGCCCGGAAGGTCCTGAAGACATGCCCTCGCCGACCAATTCGCTCCACCTCGTCATCCTCGCCGCCGGGAAGGGCACGCGGATGAAGAGCCAGCGCCCGAAGGTGCTGCACCGGCTGGCCGGGCGCACGCTGATCGACCACGTGCTCGCCAGCGCTAGCACGCTCTCGCCTGAGACCATCACGGTCGTCGTCGGCCACCAGGCCGACCAGCTCCGCGCAGCGCTCGCTCCCCGGCCTGACGTGCGCCTCGTCGTCCAGGAGCCGCAGCTCGGGACCGGACACGCCCTGCTCATGGTCGAGCCCGTGCTCGAGACGTGCTCGGGCACCGTCGTCCTGCTCTCGGGCGACGTGCCGCTGCTCCGGGCCGACACGCTGCGCGCCCTGGTGAGCCACCACCGCGAGACGGGCGCGGCGCTGACGGTCCTCACCGCGACGCTGGAGGATGCGGCGGGCTACGGCCGAATCGTCCGCGAAGGCGGCCGGATCGTGCGTATCGTGGAGCACCGCGACGCCAGCGACGAGGAGCGGCGGCTCACGGAGTTCAATTCCGGCATCTACGCAATGGACCTCGCACCGCTCTTCGACGCGCTGCGATCGATTGCCACGTCGAACAGCCAGGGCGAGTACTACCTGCCCGACCTCGTGACCATCTACCGCGACCGCGGGCTGCGCGTCGAGACGGTGTCGGTCGATTCGGCCACCGAGGTGCGCGGCGTGAACAGCCAGGCGGAGCTCGCCGGCATGGCGGCCCTCGTGCGCGAGCGGCGTGCCGTCGAACTGATGGAGTCGGGCGTCACGGTCGTCGATCCCGCCACGCTCTACGCCGACATGGACGTCGAGGTCGGGCCCGACACGGTGCTCCATCCCTTCGTCACGCTCGAGGGGCGCACGCGGATCGGCGCCGGGTGCGAGATTCGCTCGGGCGTCCGCATCAAGGACACCGTGATTGGCGACGAGGTCCTCGTACGCGATCACTCGGTCGTCGACTCATCGTCTGTCGCGGACGGGGCGCTCATCGGACCCTTTTCGCACATCCGTCCCGACACCGAGGTCGGCGAGCAGGCGCACATCGGCAACTTCGTCGAGCTGAAGAAGACGAAACTCGGGAAGGGCTCGAAGGCCAACCACCTGGCGTACCTGGGCGACGCCACGATCGGCACGGGCGTCAACGTCGGCGCCGGCACCATCACCTGCAACTACGACGGGAAGAAGAAGCACCAGACCATCATCGGCGACGGGGCGTTCATCGGCAGCGACACGCAGCTGATTGCTCCGGTGAAGGTGGGCGAGGGGGCGTACGTGGCGGCGGGATCGTCCATCACGTCCGACGTGCCGCCGAAGGCGCTCGCCATCGCGCGCGCGCGCCAGGTCAACAAGGACGGCTGGGCCGACGGCAAGGAGTAGCGACCGGACATGTGCGGCATCATCGGCTACATCGGCAGCAAGCAGGTCGTGCCCGTCCTCGTCGACGGGCTGAGGCGCCTCGAGTACCGCGGTTACGACTCGGCGGGCGTGGCCGTCGTGAAGCACGGCGGCATCGAGGTGCGGCGGAGCGCCGGCAAGCTCTCGAACCTCGAGGGCGTGCTCACACACCAGCCGCTCGACGGCGACTACGGCCTCGGCCACACGCGCTGGGCGACGCACGGCCGGCCCACCGAGGAGAACGCGCACCCCCACCGCGACTGCACGGGCCGCCTGGTGGTGGTGCACAACGGCATCATCGAGAACTACCTCGAGCTGAAGCACCAGCTCCAGCGCGAGGGCCACACCTTCGTCACCGAGACCGACACGGAGGTGGTCGCGCACCTCGTCGAGCGCGAGATGCGCGATGACGGGCTCGAAAACGCGGTGCGTCGGTCGCTCCTCTATCTGCGCGGGCTGTTCGCGGTGGTGCTCATGTCGGCCGACGATCCCGAGAAGATCGTCGCCGTGCGCAACGGCCCGCCGGTGGTCGTCGGCCTCGGCGACGGCGAGTTCTTCGTCGCCTCCGACATCCCGGCCATCCTGAGCCACACGCGCGACGTGGTCTTCCTCGGCGACGAGGAGATGGCGATCATCACGCGACGCGGCGTCGAGTTCACCGACTACGCGGGCGGCAGCGTCTCGAAGGCCAGCCAGCGGATCCTGTGGGATCCCGTGATGGCCGAGAAGGCCGGCTACAAGCACTTCATGCTCAAGGAGATCTTCGAGCAGCCGTGGGCCATCAAGGAGACGGTGCTCGGACGCATCTCGGTGGAAACGGGCACGGTGTTCCTCGACGAGGTCGGGCTCGACGCCGCCGACGTCCGCGCCTTCGATCGCGTCGTCGTGCTGGCGTGCGGCACGTCGTGGCACGCGGGACAGGTCGGCAAGTTCTTCATCGAGCAGCTCGCTCGGCTCCCCGTCGAAGTCGATTACGGCAGCGAGTACCGCTACCGCGATCCGATCGTGAGCGACCGCACGCTCGCCGTGGTCATCACGCAGTCGGGCGAGACGGCCGACACGCTCGCGTCGCTCCGCGAGGCGAAGAAGCGCGGGGCGAAGTCGGTCGCCATCTGCAACGTGGTCGGCAGCATGGCCACGCGCGAGGCCAACGGCACCGTCTACACGCACGCCGGCCCCGAGATCGGCGTCGCCTCCACCAAGGCGTTCACCTCGCAGCTCGTCGCCCTGCACCTTCTCGCGCTCTACCTCGCGCAGGTGCGCGGCACGATGACGCCCGCCGAGATCCGGCCGCACCTCGAGGCACTCTCTCAGCTGCCGCTCCTCGTCGAGGACGTGCTCAAGACCGAGGGGCAGATCGAGGAGATCGCCAAGCGCTTCTACCAGTGCTCCGACTTCCTCTACCTCGGGCGGGGGCTCCTCTACCCCATCGCCCTCGAGGGCGCGCTCAAGCTGAAGGAGATTTCCTACATCCACGCCGAGGGCTACCCGGCCGGCGAGATGAAGCACGGCCCCATCGCGCTCATCGACGAGAAGATGCCGGTCGTGGCCATCGCGCCGAAGGACGCGGTCTTCGAGAAGATGCTCGGCAACGTGCAGGAGGCCAAGGCGCGTGGCGGTTCGGTGCTCGCGCTCGTCACGCGCGGCGACTCACGCCTCGAGGAGGTGCTCGACCCCATCAAGGACTCGCGCATTCCGCTGCCCGAGTGCCACCCCTTCGTCGCCCCCGTCGTCTCTGTCGTGCCGATGCAGTTGCTGGCCTACCACATCGCGGTGCGCCGCGGGTGTGACGTCGATCAGCCGAGGAATCTCGCAAAGAGCGTCACGGTGGAATGAGCGCCGGTGACGCTCCTTGCGGGCGCCCAGCGCCCATCCTGGAGTGTGCAGAACAGCACAGCCCCAGCCGGCTGTCTGTGCGACACTGAAGGGGCCCATTCAGCTGGCGTCGCGCGCCCCCGGGCTCGCCCCGGCGGGCGTTCTCCTCGTCGCACAACTCGCCGAGGCCCAGACGTCAACTCCTTCAGGAACAGGACATGTCCCCCATTGACCGTATGCCGGCCCCTGGCCGGCTTCCCTCAGACGAACCCAAGCCGACCAAGGCCGCCCGCGAACGGCTCCTCGAACGCCTGCGCGAGCTCGTGGCTGCCATCAACCGTCGCGTGCCGCGGGCCGGGCACGCCGGTGAGGCCAGAATTTCGAGCGACGCCGACCAGCTCAGGACCCTGGCACTCGACCAGATTGCGCAGCTCGAGAGGCCTGACGCCGCTGTACAAGACTGAACAGCCCCCGGTGCCCTCTATTCGTACACTGGTCACACCGTGACCAGTCAGTCTGAACTTCAGCGCGTGGCGCTTCTTGGCAACCACCTGCCGCGCCACTGCGGCATTGCCACCTTCACGTCGCACCTCGCCGATGCGCTGGCGCAGGCGTTGCCCGCCGTGGACACCTTCGTGGTCGCCATGAACGATGCAGGCCGGCGGCACGCATACCCGTCGCGCGTCAGGTTCGAGATCAGCGAACGCGATTCCGATGGGTACCGGCGGGCCGCCGATTTCCTGAACGTCAATCGGGTCGACGTGCTCGCCGTGCAACACGAATACGGCATCTTCGGCGGCAAGGCCGGTGCTCACCTGCTCACGCTGCTGCGCGAGTTGCGCATGCCGATTGTGACGACCCTGCACACGATCCTGTCTGAACCGAACCCGTCGCAGCGCGCGGTGCTCGATGAACTGTCGAGTCTGTCCGAGCGACTGGTCGTGATGAGCGAGTCGGGGGCGGACCTGCTCATGCGCGGACACGGCATTGCGGCCGATCACATCGACCTGATTCCCCACGGCATCCCCCACGTGCCTCGCGGAAACGGCAGCAAGGACCGGCTGGGGGTCGAAGGCAAGACCGTCATCCTGACCTTTGGCTTGTTGTCGCCCGACAAGGGGATCGAGTACGTCATCGACGCCCTCCCCGCCATCCTGTCCGTCCATCCCGAGACTGTCTACATCGTCCTCGGCGCCACGCATCCGCACGTGGTCCAGCGCCACGGCGAGGAATACCGCCTCATGCTGGAGGCGCGCGCGCAGCAACTCGGCGTGGGCGGAAGCATGGTCTTCCACAACCGGTTCGTCAGCCAGGACGAACTGACCGAGTTCCTGTCGGCGGCCGACATCTACATCACGCCGTATCTCCAACCCGAGCAGATCACGTCCGGCACGCTGGCGTACGCCGTGGGCGCCGGCAAGGCCGTGATTTCCACGCCGTACATCTATGCTCGCGAATTGCTGGCCGAGGGACGAGGTCTCCTCGTGCCATGGCGGGATTCAGGTGCGATTGCCCGTGAAGTGATCGACCTGATGAGCCACGACGTCGAGTGTCAGGCGATGTGCGCGCGCGCGGCGGCGCACGGCGTCGGAATGACCTGGCCATCGGTGGCCGCCCGGTACGTCGCCACCTTCGTGCGGGCGCGCGCCGAGGCGACGGAGCGCCGGCGGTCGTCGTTCCGGGCCCGGACGCTCGCCAGCCGGCCTGCGGGCCTCCCCGAGATCGATTTGCGGCACGTCCGCGCGATGACCGATGACACGGGAATGCTGCAGCATGCGGCCTTCAACATTCCGCGATACGAGGACGGGTACTGCCTCGACGACAACGCGCGCGCGCTGCTCCTCATGACGCTCATGGACGATGCCGGCGCCGACGACCCTGGGCTGGGGCAGTCGCTGGCCTCGCGGTACCTCGCCTTCGTGAGCCACGCGTTCGAGCCGAACTCGGGCCGATTCCGGAACTTCCTGTCCTATTCGCGGCAGTGGCTCGAGCCCCACGGGTCCGAAGACAGCCACGGACGCGCGCTCTGGGCGCTCGGCGCGGTAGTAGGCCGTGCCGGCGACCCCGGCCGGCAGAGCCTTGCCGGCGCTCTCTTTCACGCGGCCCTCCCTATTGTGCCGACCCTCACGAGTCCGCGGTCGTGGGCCTATGTCCTTCTCGGCATCGATGAGTACCTGCGCGCGTTCGAGGGCGACAGCGGCGTCGAGTCGCTGCGCGCGGAGATGGCCGAGCGCCTCCTCGGCCTGTTCCAGCGCACGAGCCGCCCCGACTGGCCCTGGTTCGAGGACTCGGTCACCTACTGCAACGCCCGCCTGCCACAGGCCCTCATCGTCTCCGGATCGCGAATGCACCGTGAGGACATGGTCGAGGCGGGCCTGCGCTCGCTGGCCTGGCTCGTCTCGCTGCAGGTGTCGGCCGACGGGCACTTCGCGGCGATAGGCTCGAACGGCTTCTACCGGCGAGGGGCCAGCCCTGCGACCTTCGACCAGCAGCCCGTGGAGGCCTGCGTGACGACCTCCGCGTGTCTCGAGGCGTTTCGCGTCAGCCACGCGGCTCACTGGACAGACCAAGGGTGGCACGCGTTCAACTGGTTCCTGGGACAGAACGACCATCACCAGTGGCTTTACGACGCGTCCACTGGAGGGTGCCGCGACGGGCTGCATCCCGATCGCACGAACCAGAACCAGGGGGCCGAGGCGACACTGTCGTTCCTCCTTGCACTCTGCGAGATGCGCGCGACTCGCCCCTTCGTCCACGCCAACCCGGCCTTGGCGGTGGAACCGGCATGAGGACAACCACGCATTACGAAACGCTCCTCGATCGCCATCCTCAGAACCCGATCCTGACGGCGGCCGACTGGCCGTATCCCGCGCACACCGTGTTCAACCCCGGTGCGGTGAAGTTGGAGGACGGCACGACGCTGCTCCTGTGCAGGGTCGAGGACCGCCGCGGGCACTCCCATCTCTGCGCGGCGCGTTCCGCCAACGGCATCGACGGCTGGGTCATCGATGGGGAGCCGACGTTTTCGCCCGACCCCGGTCGTCACCCCGAGGAGTTGTGGGGCGTCGAGGACCCCCGCATTACGTACGTGGAGGAACTGGGGAAGTATGCGGTGGCGTATACCGCCTTCAGCAGGGGCGGTCCGGGTGTCGCGCTCGCGCTGACGGAGGATTTCAGGCACTTCGAACGGTGCGGACTCGTCATGCAGCCCGACGACAAGGACGCGGCGCTGTTGCCCCGCCGGATCGGCGGCCACTTCGCCCTGCTCCATCGTCCGGTGGCCGATTCGGGCGCGCACGTCTGGATTTCCTTCTCGCCCGACCTGCGCAACTGGGGCGGCCACAAGCTGGTGCTGCCCGCGCGGCGCGGATCCTGGTGGGACGCGAACCGGGTAGGGCTGTCGCCGCCTCTCATCGAAACGCCGAGGGGCTGGCTGATGCTGTATCACGGTGTGCGCAACACGGCGGCGGGCTGCCTCTACCGGCTCGGCGCGGCACTGCTGGACCTCGAGGCCCCCGAGCAGTGCCTGGTGCGCAGCGATTCGTGGATCTTCGGCCCCGAAGCGGTCTACGAGCGCGAAGGCGATGTCGGCTACGTGGCCTTTCCCTGCGGCTATACGGTGGGAGACGATGGCGACGCCATCAATCTGTATTACGGCGCCGCAGATACGTGCATCGCGCTGGCCACCGGCAGGATCAGCCGACTCCTGGAATGGCTCGATCGGAACGGCACGACCCAGTCCATGTCTCAGGCTGTTTCGCCTCCGTAGCCTGCGCGGCCTCCGCTGTGCACTTTGGAACAGCCGCCCGGAGGGGTGCGCCAGTATGCTCGATCCATGAAACTCCAATACATCAAGCTCACGCTCGCGACCGTCTGGGCGCTCGCGGCAATCGTCGGAGCGCTCACGGCCGGCGTCGGATCGTCGGGCGGATGGATCACCGCAGCCGCCCTGGGCCTGTTGCCCCCCCTGGCCATGTGGCGTCTCTGGAACGACCCGCCACAGACCATGAGCGAGAGCATCCAGCAGGCGCGGCGCTGATAGACGCCGGCGCCAGGCCCGCGCCTGCGATTGGTCGCCGGAAACCCGCGCGCCGTGCGATGATGGCACTGTCATGGCCGCCAGGCGCTCCGAGGCCAAGCCGCCTCGTCCGGACGCCCTCGACGTGCGGGCCTTTCTCGAATCCATCGGCATCGCGCGGCGCGTCGTCCGATTCGCTCGAGGAACGGTCGTCTTCCGGCAGGGCGGACCGGCAACCAGCGTTTTCTACATCCAGGATGGGTGCGTCAAGCTCTCGGTCGTGTCATCGGCTGGGCGCGAGGCCGTGATCGCCATGCTCGGCGCAGGCGACTTCTTCGGTGAAGGGTGCCTGGCCGGGCAACCGCTTCGCATGGGGACCGCCACGGCGGTGGTGCCGACCAAGGTGCTCCGCATCCAGAAGCGCGAGATGATCCGGACGCTGCACCAGGAGCCGGCTTTTTCCGACCGGTTTCTCGCCCACATGCTCGTACGTAACATCCGCATCGAGGAAGACCTCGTCGATCAGCTGTTCAACTCGAGCGAGAAGCGACTCGCCCGCACGTTGCTGCTCCTCGCCCGCTACGGCAAGGAAGACACGACGCCGCACGTCCTCCCACGGTTGTCGCAGGAGACCCTGGCCGAGATGGTCGGAACGACCCGGTCGCGCGTGAACTTCTTCATGAACAAGTTCCGCAAGCTCGGGTTCATCGACTACAACGGCGGCCTCACCATCAACGGTTCTCTCTTGAGCATCGTCCTGCACGACTGAGTCCGGCAGGCGGCCGTAACGCCTCCGAGCCCGGTCAGGCAGGCGCTCGCGTCGACGTGTGCAAGGCAGCACAGACGCGCGGCGCCCGGGCTGTCATCATTGATCAAGAGCCATCAGGAGGGTCCCATGGTCAAACTTCGTCTGCTGGCGGTTGCGCCAGCCGTCTTCGCGCTCGGTGTCCTCACCGTTTCGGCACAGGATCTGTCTCGCTACCGGAAGTACACCCTCGAGAGCAGCGTGTCCACCGTCGTGGCGGTGAGTGGGGCCCGCGCCTCCGATGCCACGACCGCTCACGAGCGACCGGCCTTGATCCAGGACCTCGTCTGGCGAGCGCCTTACGTGCGGGCCGAGGAGGGCCCGGCGGATTCGGTACGGGATATCGTGTTCAGCTTCGTCGACGACCAACTCTACCGGGTGAAGGTGACGTACGAGCCCGACCGCGTGGAGGGGCTCACCGACGAGGACATCGTGTCGTCAGTGTCGGCAGTCTACGGGATGCCGCCGCTGCTGCGAGGGCGATCGGTCGACGGCAGCCGGGAGTCCGCGAAACCAATCGAGAATGCCGTGGTCGCACAGTGGGAAGACAGCTCGGCTCTGCTCACCCTCACGCGCGGCACGTACCTGAGGCAGTTCCAGCTCACGCTGGCATCGAAGCCCCTGAGTTCGATCGCCGAGGCCGCCATCAGGGAAGCCGTCAGACTCGACACCGAGGAACGCCCGCAGCGGGAACTGGATGCCCGCGCCAAAGTGGCCGCCGACGCCGTGTCGGCCGCCGAGAAGGCAAGGGTCGCGAACAAGGCGGTGTTCAAGCCGTGAGCGGCACTGCCGAGTGCTGGGCACCCGCACGGCACTGGGCACCTGCCCCTCGGCTGCGCATGGCGGTTGACGGCGGCCTGTCGAACGGACTCGCCTGCAGGGCCCGAATCAGCGCGTTGAGCGTTGCGCCGACACGCCCGGAAACGTCGCTGAGTTTCTGCACCGACGAGTCTGAGCCGAGGAAGCGCCGCCTGGCAATCTCGGTCTCGCTCTCCAGCTCTGCCTGGGATCCAGCGGCGATCTGAAGGTGCCCCAAGTAAGCCGCGCGGTTTCGAAGCGCGTAACCCTCCGCGATGTTGGCGGCCACGGACGCTCGTCGCGTCTGATTCACGAGTCCATACGATTCCGAGGCGGGCATCTTCGCGGTGGCGAGGGATGTCAGGTCGGCCTGATCCATCGCCAACTTCCACGCGTCGAGATCACGATAAGAGCTGGTGGGCGCTCGGTCCATGGCTGCCGCCGTGCAACCTGCGCGCCATGGCGATGAACTGACGCAACGACTGCGGCATCCACGCCAGATGATAGCGCCGGCCATCCGGTGGTCCGGGGGTGTTGTGCATTTTGCGCTCCGCGGATGACGTTGCCGATGCAGAAACTTCGATCGCTTCGCCAAGACAGCGAGAAAGACGACAGCCCGTAGACGGTCGGAATCTTGCACGTGAAGACGATGGAGACGTCAGCCGGGAAGGCTATACTTGAAGGTCTCTCGCGTGTTCCCGATCGCCTTTCGTGTAGAGGTTCCCGTTGTCCCCCAAAGCATCCCGCTCGGCCTCAGACGTTCCAGGCCGAGTGCCCAGTGCCGAGTGCCCAGTGCCGGCAGATGACCAGCATCTGGCGTCCTCGCCAGACTTCCTGTCGCGGCTGAACCCAGAGCAACGCGAAGCCGTCCTCCAGACCGAGGGACCGCTGCTCATCCTGGCCGGCGCGGGGTCCGGGAAGACGCGCGTCATCGCCTACCGCATCGCCTACCTCGTGGGCGCGGGCCTCGCGGCGCCGAGCGAGGTGCTCGCGGTCACCTTCACGAACAAGGCCGCCGAGGAAATGCGCGAGCGCGTGGCGTCGCTCATCGAGGCCGACTGGAAGAGCCTGTGGATCATGACCTTCCACTCGATGTGCGCGCGCATCCTGCGGAGGGACGCCCCGGCCATCGGCCTCTCGCGCGACTTCGTCATCTACGACTCGAGCGACCAGGTCGCCGCGGTGAAGCAGATCCTCAGGGAGCTGAACATCGACGACAAGCTCCTGCCGCCGCGCCAGGCGCTCTCGCGCATCAGCCACGCCAAGAACCGCATGGAAGGCCCCGAGGCGATCCGGGGCGGCTGGAGCCTGCGCGACGACCAGATCGCCGACGTCTACGCGCGCTACCTCGAGGTGCTGAAGGAGAGCAACGCCCTCGACTTCGACGACCTGCTGATCAAGACGGTGGAGCTGTTCGACACGTCCGAGTACGTGCGGCGGAAGTACGGCGAGCGCTTCCGCTACGTGATGATCGATGAGTACCAGGACACGAACCGGCCGCAGTACCTGCTGGTGAAGCACCTCGCGGCGCGGCACCGCAACATCGCGGTCGTCGGCGACCCCGACCAGTCCATCTACAAATGGCGCGGCGCCGACGTGCAGAACATCCTCGACTTCGAGCGCGACTTCCCCGAGGCCGCCATCGTGCGCCTCGAGCGGAACTATCGCTCGACGCAGGTCATCCTCGACGCCGCGTCCGCCGTCATCCGCCAGAACACCAACCGGAAAGAGAAGCGGCTCTGGA
>JAHDVQ010000413.1 GCA_023384595.1 Vicinamibacteraceae bacterium
GGCCTCGGCGACTGTCCCCGACGCGGATTTCTGCGCCGCCGGCCGCGGCGAGCGGCCGGGGCCGGCCGCACGGGGGGGAGGGGCGGGGACAGTTCAGGGATCGCACATGCCCCGCATGTGCGATCGCAGACCTGACCCCGCTAGCTCCCTCTCCTCCTCAGCCAGTAGGCGGCGCTGGCGGCGGCCAGCACCAGCCCCAGCACGGCGAACTCGCGCGCCGTCGCATACGACAGCACCCACACGATGATCCCGATCGCGACGAGCGGCACGATGCGCCGGCCGGGCATGGTGAACGGCACCCCGCCCTGCTGCACTCCCCGGCGATCCAGTTCCCACGCGGCCGCGCAGCACATGATGTAGACGCTGAGCAGCGCGATGTTCGACAGCACCGCCAGCCGCTCGAACGAGCCGCTCGCGGCCAGAGCCGTCACGAGGACGGCGTGCGCCCCGATCGCCCGCGCGGGCGTGTGCCGGTCGGGATCCACCCGGGCGAACGGCGCGGGCAGGAAGCCGTCGCGCGCAAACGCGTAGAGCATGCGGGGCGTGGCCAGCATGTCGCCCGTCACGTAGCCGAACATCGAGACCACCGCACCGACCAGCAGCAGGCTGCGTGCCGCCGGCCCCCCGAAGGCGGCCGCCGCCTCGGCGAGCGGCGTGGCCGTGTGCCGGGCCAACTCGGCGCCCAGCACGCCGTGCGCCACGAACTGCACCGCCAGATAGAGCAGCGTCGTCAAACCGAGCGCCGCGAAGACGGCGCGGGGCACCGTGCGCGCCGGGTCGCGCACCTCGCCGCTCGGCAGCAGTGCGACCTCGATGCCGAGAAACGCGAAGATGAGCAGCAGCACGGTATCGCCGAGACTCCCCGCCGTCTCGGGGGCCGCCGCCCCGCCACCAGCCGCACCTCCCACGAAGAACACGCCGACGCCGACGAAGAAGAGGAGCGGGAAGAGCTTCAGGACTGTCATCACCTCGACCAGCCCCGCCCCGCGCCGCACCCCGCGGACGTTGACGGCCGCGAGGACCGCGAACATCGCGGCGAGCGTCAGGGGCCGCCCGACGGAGGTCGTCACCCACGGGAGGATGGCGCCCGCCGCGTCGATGAGCGCGCTGGCGACCGACGACACCGACAGCACCGCCCCGGCCCACATCAGGACCCCGATGAGGAACCCGACGTAGGAGCCGAACGCCACCTCGGCGTAGGCGTAGATGCCGCCGGTGAGCGACACGCGGCTGCCCGCGATGGCGAAGGAGGCCACGACGAACGCCATCAACCCCGCGCACGCGAGATAGGCCAGCGGGGCGTCGCTCCCCATGCGCGCGGCGACCAGGGCCGGGAGCGCGAAGATGCCGGCGCCGACGGTGACGTTGATGACGCTGGCGGTGAGCTGCCGCACGCCGATGGCGCGCTCGAGGCGCGCCTCCTGGGCGGCAGCGGCGCCGCCCAGGGGCGCAGGGGAGGGGCGGTCAGGCATCCGGGCAGTCTGCCGGAGCCGACCGTCGGGGTCAACCGACGG
>JAHDVQ010000130.1 GCA_023384595.1 Vicinamibacteraceae bacterium
GCCCGGAGCCCAGGGCCTATTTCCCATTGCTCATCGCCCCCAGGAAGTCGGCGTTGGTGCGCGTCTTGGCCATCTTGCCGAGCAGCAGCTCCATCGCCTCGACGGGCGACAGCGGGTTGAGCACCTTGCGCAGCACCCAGATGCGGTTGAGATCGTCGCGCGGGATGAGCAGCTCCTCCTTGCGCGTGCCGCTCTTCTGGATGTCGATGGAGGGGAACACGCGCCGATCGGTGAGCTTCCGATCGAGGTGGATCTCCATGTTGCCCGTGCCCTTGAACTCCTCGAAGATGACGTCGTCCATGCGCGAGCCGGTGTCGATGAGCGCCGTGGCGACGATGGTGAGCGAGCCGCCCTCCTCGAGGTTGCGCGCGGCGCCGAAGAAGCGCTTCGGCCGCTGCAGGGCGTTGCTGTCGACGCCGCCCGAGAGCACCTTGCCCGACGGCGGCACCACGGTGTTGTAGGCGCGCGCGAGGCGCGTGATCGAGTCGAGCAGGATGACCACGTCGCGCTTGTGCTCGACGAGGCGCTTGGCCTTCTCGATGACCATCTCGGCCACCTGCACGTGGCGCTGCGCGGGCTCGTCGAAAGTGGACGACACCACCTCGCCGCGCACCGAGCGCTGCATGTCGGTGACCTCCTCGGGCCGCTCGTCGATGAGCAGCACGATGAGGAAGATCTCGGGATGGTTCTTCGTGATGCTGTTCGCGATGTTCTGCAGCAGCATCGTCTTGCCCGTGCGCGGCGGCGCGACGATGAGGCCGCGCTGACCCTTGCCGATGGGCGTCATCAGGTCGAGCACGCGCGCCGACAGGTTCGCCGGGTCGTCGGGCGTCTCGAGGTTGATGCGCTCCTGCGGGTAGAGCGGCGTCAGGTTCTCGAAGAACACCTTCTCGCGCGCCTTCTCGGGCGGCTCGAAGTTGACGGCCTCCACCTTGATGAGCGCGAAGTAGCGTTCGCCGTCCTTCGGGGGCCGGATGACGCCCGAGACGGTGTCGCCGGTGTGCAGATCGAACTTCCGGATCTGGGAGGGCGAGACGTAGACGTCGTCGGGACCGGGCAGGTAGTTGTAGTCGGGCGCGCGGAGGAAGCCGAATCCGTCGGGCAGCGTCTCGAGGACGCCCTCCGAGAAGATGAGACCGCTCTTCTCGGTGCGCGCGCGCAGGATCTCGAAGATGAGCTCCTGCTTGCGCATGCCGGTGGCGTTCGGGACCTCGAGCTCCTTGGCGATCTTCGTCAGATCGGTGACGCCCATCTCCTTGAGCGTCGTGAGGTCGAGGACGTTGATGTCGTTCCCGTTCTGGGACGCCCGCTCGGCCCGCGCCTCGTCGGTCTCGCGCCGCTCGCCGGCCTGTCGCGGTTCGCTCCGCTCGCCGGCCTGTTGCCCCTCGCCGCGTTCGCCGCGCTCGCCGCGCTCGCCGTTGCCGCCCCGCCCGCGCCGTTCGCCTCGCTCGCGCCGCTCGGGGCGCTCGCCGTCGGCGCGCCGCTCGGCGCGGTCCCGCCGTTCCGGGCGCTCGCCGCGTTCGCCGCGCTCCCCGCGCTCGACGCGCTCGGGCCGCTCCGCGGGCCCGCCCTCGGCCGGGGCGTCGGCCGTTACCTCGACGGCTTCAGGTGTCTGCTGATCTGCGTCCACAGTGCGTCCAGTCCTTCCCCCGTCGCTGCCGACACCGGCAGGATCGGGACGTTCAGTGCCTTGGTCCACGCGCGCACGTTCGCGGTGCGTTCGCGCTGCGAGAGCTTGTCGATCTTCGAAGCCGCCACGACGACCGGGCGCCCCTGTCCGGCCAGCCACGCGATGGCGGCACGATCGGCGTCGAGCCCCGGGTGACGGGCGTCGACGACCACCACGGCCATCGACGGACCCGCGGGACGGCCCTTCTCGCCAGGGGCGTCCCACGCGGCGTGGGCGAAGTATGTGGAAACCAGCGTGTCGAACGCGCTGGCAGACGCGGCGCCCCCCCGGGCATATCCGTAGCCGGGGAGGTCCACCAGGTACAGCCGTTCGGGCGTGAAGCCCGACAACTCCACGAGATAGACGTTCAACAGCCGGGTCTTCCCCGGCGCCGCGCTCGTCCGCGCGATCCGCCGCTTCGTGAGCGCGTTGATCAGCGTGGACTTCCCGACGTTCGATCGGCCGACCATGGCCACCTGCGACACGGGGTCGCGGGGGAAGTCGGCCGGCGAGGCGGCGCTCCGCAGGAGCCGGGCGTCGACGACCTTCACGAGCGTGGCGACCGGGCCGGCCTCAGTGCGTGACGGCGTCGTCGCCGACGGCCGCGGGCTCCTCGCCCTCGGCCACGGCGGCGAGCGGCGCCGGGAGCGGCGCGGTGAGCGCCAGCTTCAGCACCTCGTCCATCGACTCGACCATGTGCACGTCGAGCGCATCGAGCACCGGTTTCGGGATGTCGGCCAGGTCCTTCTCGTTGTCCTTCGGCAGGACGATGTTCTTCACGCCGGCGCGATGCGCGGCGAGCACCTTCTCCTTGACGCCGCCAATCGGCAGCACCTTGCCGCGCAGCGTGATCTCGCCGGTCATCGCCACGTCCTTGCGCACGGCAATCCGCGTGAGCGCCGAGACGAGCGCCGTCGCCAGCGTGATGCCCGCCGAGGGGCCGTCCTTCGGGATGGCGCCCTCGGGCACGTGCACGTGCACGTCGGTCTTCTTGTTGAAGTCGGTCGGGATGCCGAACTCGCCCGCGCGCGACCGCACGTAGCTCATGGCCGCCTGCGCCGACTCCTGCATCACGTCGCCGAGCTTGCCAGTGAGCGTGAGCGTGCCCTTGCCGGGCATGAGGGTCGCCTCGGTCACGAGGATCTCGCCGCCCACCTCGGTCCACGCCAGGCCGGTCGCGATGCCGATCTCGTTCTGCTCCTCGGCCATCGACGGACGGTAGCGGGGCACGCCGAGGTAGTCGGTGACCTTCTCGGCCGTAACCTCCTCCTTGAAGCCCTTGCCCTCGACGACGACCTTGCGCGCCACCTTGCGGCAGATCGACGACAGCTCGCGCTCGAGGTTCCGCACCCCCGCCTCGCGCGTGTAGCGCTGGATCACCGTGCGGATCGCGTCGTCCTCGAAGAGGATGTTGTCCTTCGTGAGCCCGGTGCCCTCGACGGCCTTCGGCACGAGGAACGACTTGGCGATCTCGACCTTCTCGAGCTCAGTGTACCCGGCCAGCTGCAGCACCTCCATGCGGTCGCGCAGCGCCTGCGGGATGGTGTGGAGCACGTTGGCCGTGCAGATGAACATGACGTGCGAGAGGTCGAACTCCACGTCGAGGTAGTGATCGAGGAACGTGCCGTTCTGCTCCGGGTCGAGCACCTCGAGCAGCGCCGCCGACGGGTCGCCGCGGAAGTCCATCGACATCTTGTCGACCTCGTCGAGCAGGAACACCGGGTTCTGCGTCGAGGCCTTCTTCATCATCTGGATGATCTGGCCCGGGAACGCCCCGATGTAGGTGCGCCGGTGGCCGCGGATCTCGGCCTCGTCGCGCACGCCGCCGAGCGACAGCCGCACGAACTTGCGGTTGGTCGCGCGGGCGATCGACTTGGCGAGCGAGGTCTTGCCCACGCCGGGCGGCCCGACGAAGGTGAGGATGGTGCTCTTCGGCTTCTTGACGAGGGTGCGGACGGCGAGGAACTCGAGGATGCGGTCCTTGATCTTCTCGAGGCCGTAGTGGTCCTCGTTCAGGATCTGCTCGGCGCGCTTCAGGTCGCGGCTCTCGCGCGTCTTCTTGTACCAGGGCACGGCGATGAGCCAGTCGAGGTAGTTGCGCGAGACCGTGGCCTCGGCCGACATCGGCGGCATCGCCTCGAGGCGCTTCAGCTCCTGGACGGCCTTCTCCTCGACCTCCTTCGGCATGCGCGCCTGCTCGATCTTCTTCTTCAGCTCGTCGATCTCGTTGCCCTTCTCGTCCTTGCGGCCCAGCTCCTTCTGGATCGCCTTCATCTTCTCGTTCAGGTAGTACTCTTTCTGCGCCTTCTCCATCTGCTTCTTCACGCGAGACTGGATCCGGCGGTCGACCTGGGCCTTGTCGACCTCGATCTCGAGCACCTGCGCGATGCGGCCGAGGCGTTCGACGGGCGAGACGATCTCGAGCAGGTTCTGCTTCTCCTCGACCCCCACGCTCATGTGCGCGGCGATCGTGTCGGCGAGCTTCGAGGGGTCGTCCACCCGCACGGCCGCGACCATCGCGTCGTAGTGCAGGTTGTTCGAGAGCTTCACGTACTGCTCGAAGAGCGACACCACCCGGCTCATCGTCGCCTCGACCTCCGCGGCCACCTCGCGGGGCCGCGGGATCACCTTGACGACGACGCGGTAGAAGCCCTTGTCTTCCTTCCACTCCACCGCGCGCGCCCGCTCGACGCCTTCGACGAGCACCTTGATGTTGCCGTCGGGCAGCTTCAGGCTCTGCACGATGTTGGCGACCGAGCCCATCGTGTAGATGTCGGAGGGCTGCGGGTCGTCGGTGGCCGCGTCGTGCTGGGCGGCCAGGAAGATGCGCTTGTCCTTGGCGAGCGCGTGTTCGAGCGCACGGATGGACGCCGGCCGTCCGATGACGAACGGCATCATCATGTGCGGGAACACGACCACGTCGCGGAGCGGAACGATCGGTAAGGTTTCGTAGACTTCCATACTCGAGTGGGAACGTCGAGTGACCGGGGCCGGGGACGGAACGGGGGCCGGCTGAAACGAGGTGCCTGTGGATCCAGACTAGCACACCTCGGACCGGGGTCCGCTAGCCCGCCTTCTCGATGACCGTGATGGGCTTCTCCCGCGACTCCACGACCTCGCGCGTGATGACCACCTCCCGGACCTTCTTCTGGCCCGGGATGGTGTACATCAGATCGAGCATCATGTCCTCGATGATCATCCGCAGGCCGCGCGCGCCGATCTTGCGCGCGAGCGCCTGATTGGCAATCGCGTCGAGCGCATCGTCGGTGAAGCGCAGCTTCACGTTCTCGTACTCGAACAGCCGCTGGTACTGCTTCGTGATGGCGTTCTTGGGGGTCGTCAGGATCTGGATGAGCGCCGGCTTGTCGAGCTCGTGCAGCGTGCCCACCACCGGCAGCCGCCCGACGAACTCCGGGATCAGCCCGTACTTGATGAGGTCTTCGGGCTCCACCTGCTCGAGCACGGTGCCGACGTCACGGTGGCGCACCGAGCGCACCTCGCCCTTGAAACCGAGCGTCTTCCGGCCGATGCGCCGCTCGATGACCTTGTCGAGGCCCACGAACGCGCCGCCGCAGATGAACAGGATGTTGGTCGTGTCGACCTGGAGGAACTCCTGGTGCGGGTGCTTCCGCCCGCCCTGCGGGGGCACGTTGGCCACCGTGCCCTCGAGGATCTTCAGGAGCGCCTGCTGCACGCCCTCGCCCGAGACGTCGCGCGTGATCGAGGGGTTCTCGTCCTTGCGGCAGATCTTGTCGACCTCGTCGACGTAGATGATCCCCTGCTGCGCCTTCTCGATGTCGCCGCCGGCCGCCTGCAGCAGCTTCAGGATGATGTTCTCGACGTCCTCGCCGACGTAGCCCGCCTCGGTGAGCGTCGTCGCGTCGACAATCGTGAAGGGCACCGAGAGCAGCTTGGCGAGCGTCTGCGCGAGCAGCGTCTTGCCCGTGCCCGTCGGCCCGATGAGCAGGATGTTCGACTTCGTCAGCTCGATGTCGGCCCGGCCGCGCGCGGCCTTCTGGATCTCGATGCGCTTGTAGTGGTTGTAGACGGCGACGGCCAGCTTCTTCTTCGTCGTCTCCTGGCCGATGACGTAGTCGTCGACGAACTTCTTGATGTCCTGGGGAACGGGCAGCGCCCCCTTCGGCCCGCGCGCGTCGAACTTGTTGTCGTCGGCGATGATGTCGTTGCAGACCTCGACGCACTCGTCGCAGATGAAGACCGTGGGGCCCGCGATCAGCTTGCGGACGTCGTTCTGGTCCTTGTTGCAGAACGAGCAGCGCAGCACTTCCTGGTCGCCGTTTTTCTTCACCATCGCTGGACTCAGCCGCGCCCCCGGCTCACGCCGGGCCGCCGCGATCTCCCGTCACGCACGCTTCGTGAGGACGTCGTCAATGATACCGTAGTCCTTCCCCTGCTCCGCCAGCATGATGTAGTCGCGCTCGGTGTCTTCCTGGATCTTCTTGAGCGTCTGGCCCGTGTGGTCCGCCAGGATCTGGTTCAGGCGCTCGCGCGTGCGCAGCAGCTCGCGCGCGTGGATGTCGATGTCGGTCGTCTGCCCGCCCAGCCCCTGCACCCACGGCTGGTGGATCAGGATGCGCGCGTTCGGCAGCGAGAAGCGCTTGCCCTTCGTCCCCGCCGCGAGCAGCACGGCGGCAATCGACGCCGCCTGCCCGATGCAGTAGGTCTGCACGTCGGGCTTGATGAACTGCATCGTGTCGTAGATGGCCAGCCCCGCCGTCACCGACCCGCCCGGGCTGTTGATGTACAGGATGATGTCGCGATCCGGGTCCTCGGCCTCGAGAAACAGCATCTGCGCCACGACGAGGTTCGCGATGTTGTCGTCGATGGGCGTGCCCACGAAGATGATGCTGTCCTTCAGCAGGCGCGAGTAGATGTCGTAGGCACGTTCGCCCCGGTTGGTCTGCTCGACCACCATGGGGATCAACTGCATCCGGGTGTCAGTCATGTCGTCAGCGGACAGGTGAGCGGGTTGCTGGATCGGAAGCGCCAGGCCGCCGAGGCACCGGAGCGGGGCCCTCGGACGTGAGCCGGACCTCGTCGGGCCCGACGGCAGGGAATCTCGTCCGATCATAGCACGCGCGACCCGGGAGCCCCGCCTCCCCACGCCTGACCTCCCTTATCGGCCCGACCCCGGCGCGGCCGTAGGGCCGCCAGGGTGCCGTTCTTGCATAAGCAACGCGTATGCCCCACCGCCGTCCGACCGCCTGGCTCGCGTTCGTGCTTGCCGCCATCGCGGCGGGGACGGCCGCCCAGACGCCGCCCCGCATGCCGCTGCCGGGCGGGGTCGTTTCGACCGGACGGCTCGCCGAACCCGCAGCGCGGCCGCAGGCCGGCACGGCCGACGCCGCCGACGCACCGCCTCCCCTTTCCTGGCTCGAGCTGGTCAACCTCTATCGCGCGTCGGCCGGTCTGCCGCCGGTCGCCGACAACCCGACCTATGCCGGCGGCTGCGAGCTTCACGCACGGTATTGCGTCAAGAACGACATCCTCGTGCATCCAGAGGATGCAGCCAACGCGTGGTACACCCCCGAGGGCGACGAGGCCGGCCGGTCGAGCAACCTGGCGGCCACCTCGAACGTGAACGCCTCCGACCGCTTTGCCGTCGACGCCTGGATGCAAGCCCCCTTTCACGGGCTCGGCGTGCTCGATCCCCGGCTCGAGTGGGTCGCCTACGGCGCCTATCGCGAGGCCGACGGCGGCCTGCAGATGGTGGCCGCCCTCGACGTCGTGCGCGGCATCAACTGGGGACGCGCCGCGACCTATCCCGTGGCGTGGCCCGGCCACGGCTCCTCGATTCCGCTCAGCGTCGAGCAGAACTGCCCGATCGGCACCGTCTGCTACTGGGGCGAATACCCCGACGCCGTTGCGAGCTGCCCCGGGTATGCGGCCCCCGCGGGGCTTCCCATCGTCCTGCAGCTCGGGCGCGGTAACCTGACGCCCGGCGTGACCGCGTCCGCCTTTCGCGCCAACGGCGTGGCGATGGAGCACTGCGTCTACTCCGAGACCACCTACACCAATCCGGATGCCGCCGCCCAGAACCTGGGACGGCAGATCCTCGACCAGCGCGACGCGGTGGTCCTCATCCCGCGGCAGCCGCTCACGACCGGGACGACCTACGCGGTGGCCGTCACCGTCGACGGGCAGTCGTACGCGTGGGAGTTCACCGTCGGCGAGTTCCGGCCCGCCGTCGGCCCGCCCGTGCCCCCGCCGAGCCCGCCGCCCGGCGACGCCGACAGCGATGGCCTGCCCGACGCGTGGGAGGCCGACTTCGGGCTGAATCCGAACTCGTCGGCCTCGCCCGACGGGGCCGCCGACGATCCAGACGGTGACGGCGTCACCAACGCGGACGAGTACGCACGCGGCACGCACCCGCGCGGGTTCCACAAGCGCTTCCTCGCGGAGGGCGCGACGAGCACGCTCTTCGACGTGCGGCTCACGCTCTTCAATCCACAGCCCCAGGCGGCGACCGCCGTCGTGCAGTACCTGCGGATGGAGGGTGATCCGATCGTCGAGCGGCGCGTGCTCGCCGGCTACGGGCGCCTGGCCATCGATCCGAAGGGGACGACGGGGATGAGCCGCGCCGACTTCTCGACGCTCGTCGAGTCGGACGTCCCGCTGGTCGTCGATCGCACGATGACGTGGGACGCGGCGACCGGCTACGGCAGCCACGCCGAGACGGCCGTCGAGGCCCCGGCGCTCGACTGGTACATGGCCGAGGGCGCGACGCACTCCGGCTTCGCCCTCTACTACCTGCTGCAGAATCCCAACGACACCCAGGTGGACGTCGACGTCGAGTACCTGTTGCCGGGTGGGCCGCTTCCGCCACGCCGGTACACGCTCGCGCCGCGCAGCCGCACCAACATCCACGTCAACGCCCAGGCCGGCCTCGCCTCGACCGACGTGTCGGCCGTCGTCCGCTCCGTCGCCGGCGGCCCTATCGTCGTCGAGCGGGCGATGTACCTGTCGCGCACGCGACTGTTCGAGGCCGGTCACGCGAGCGCCGCCGTGCGGGCCCCGTCGCCGCAGTGGTTCTTCGCCGAGGGCGCGACAGGGCCGTACTTCGATCTCTACCTGCTGCTCGCCAATCCGGGAGCGACGCCGGTCAACGTGGAGGTCCGCTACCTGTTGCCCTCGGGGCACGTCGTCAACCGCCTCTACGCGGTGGCCGCCAAGTCGCGCCGCACCGTGCACGTCGATGGCGAACACGAGTGGCTCGCCTCGACGCCCGTCTCGATGGAGGTGCGGTCGCTCGAGGGACTCCCCGTCATCGCCGAGCGGTCGATGTGGTGGCCCGGCTCGTGGCGCTCCTGGCAGGAAGGGCACAACGCCTTCGGCGCGCTCTCGGCCGGTGACGCCTGGGCGCTCGCCGACGGCGCGGTGGGAGGGTCCCGCGCCGAATCGACCTATGTGCTCATCGCAAACACGGCCGCGGCGCCAGGCTCGGCGCGCGTCCGGCTCTACTTCGACGATGGGACGATGCGCGAGAAGGTGATGACGCTGTTGCCGTCGTCACGGACGACCGTGGGGCTGACGCCGTCCGAGGCGCCGCGCGATCCGGACTTCGGGCCGGCGTTTCCGCCTGACCAGGTGGCCGCGGGCCGCCGCTTCAGCGTGGTCGTGGAGAGCCTGGGCACCACGCCGGTGCCCATCGTGGTCGAGCGCGCGATGTACTCGTCGGACGGCCGCACGCCGGCGTTCTCGCCGTACTGGCCGGCCGGCACGGGCGCCGTTGCGACGCGACTTCGTCGGTAGCCTGGAGCCTGGAGCCTGGAGCCCGGAGCCTGGAGCCTAGAAATCCACCGTCGTGACCTTCTCCATCAGCCACTTCACGGTCTTCTCGCGCCGAAGGCCGGCGTAGAAGCGGCCGAGGCCGCCGCCGTCCTTGGCGATGCGGTCGCGCACCTCCTGGACCGAGAGGCCGGTGCCGCGCGAGATGCGCCCCAGCTCCTCGGCGGCTTCCTCCTCGGTGACGGTGATGGTCTCGCGCCGCGCGACGTCGTCGAGCGCGAGCATGCTCTTCACCGAGTCGATGGCGGCGGGACGCTGGCGGTCGCGGAACTCGTTCCAGTCGATGCCGGCCCGAAGGGGATCCACCTGCTGCTCGAGCAGCCGCCGCACGAACTCGTCGGTACGGCGGTCGAGCTCGCGCGCGACGAGCGCCTCGGGCACCTCGAACGGGATGCGCGAGGCGAGCTGCCGCAGCAGGTCGTCGCGCAGCTCGTGCTCCTGCTGGTGCTCCTGCTGGTGGCGGATGTCGTCGCGCACGCGGTCGCGCAGCGCGTCGAGCGAGTCGAAGGCGCCGAGGTCCTTCGCGAACTCGTCGTCGAGCACCGGCAGGACCTTCTCCTTCACGCCCCGCACGCGGACCGAGTACTCGACGGACGTCCCGGCGAGGTCGGCGACGGCGTAATCCTCGGGGAAGCGCGACACGAAGGTCTTCGACTCGCCGGCGCCGAGGCCCGTGATCTCGGCGTCGAAGCCCGGCGGGTTGGCCGCACCGCCGATCTCGATGCCGATGTCCTCGTGCTGCTCCGGTGCGGCCTCCGGGGCCTCGATCACCTGCTGTGCCTCGTCGCGAATCGTGATCGGACGGCGCGCGAGGTCGGCCGACAGCACGTCGCCATACTGGCTCGGGCGTTCCACGGGCTCGAAGCGCGCGCTCCGCTCGCGCAGGCGCTCGAGCATGCTGTCGACCGCCTGGTCCTCGACGACGATCGGCGGCTTGCGCAGCGTCATGGTCGAGTAGTCGATGGGGTCGATGGGCGGCACCGTCTCGAAGTCGGCGGTGAAGGCGAGCGGCTGGCCCTCCTCGAAGCTCACGTCGCGGATGTCGGGCGTGGCCACCGGCTCGAGCGCCCGTTCGCGCAGCGCCTCGTCGAGCACCCTGGGGATCAGCTCCTGCAGGGCGTCGCGGCGGATCTGCTCGCGGAACCGCTGGCGCACCACCTTGAGCGGGGCCTTGCCGGGGCGGAAGCCGGGCAAGCGCACCTGGCGGGCGTAGTCGCGGGCGACGCGTTCGACCTCGACGTCGACCTCGTCGACGGGAATCTCGAACACGAGCTGCTTCTGGGTGGTGCTGACGTCGCGGAATTCAGTCTTCATGAAGGCGCTGGAAACGGAGAAAGGCGTCCTGACCACCGGGGCGGACGCGCTCGGGTGGGACGGGGCAGTGGTGCGAAAGGGGGGACTCGAACCCCCACGGCCTCTCGGCCACCGGATCCTAAGTCCGGCGCGTCTGCCAGTTCCGCCACTTTCGCAACCCGGAAGGGTCGCCGCCGGACCGACCTTA
>JAHDVQ010000131.1:0-3739 GCA_023384595.1 Vicinamibacteraceae bacterium
GCCACGCCGGAGGCCGGACCCGGCCGGTAGTCGGATGCCGGTCGCCGGATGCCCTCAAAGGAAATACGCCAGCACGATCGCGCCCACCATGGTCAGCGCCGCCGCGTACTTGACGGCCGTGCCGACGACGAAGCCCACGAGCACGCCGACGCCGGCCCGCGAGGCCTGGCGCAAGTTCGGTTCGCGCAGCCACTCGAGGACCACTGCGCCCACGATGGGCCCGAGCACGATACCGAGCAGCCCGAACGGGAGCCCCAGCAGAATCCCGAGCGTGGCGCCGGCAAGGCCCCAGCGCGACGCGCCGAAGCGCTTCGCCCCGAGCAGGCTCGCTGCGGAGTCGGCCGCCAAGCTGAGGAGGAAGAGGACTCCGAGGAACACCAGCATCGGCCACCCGATGCGGCTGAAGTCGTCGGCCGCCGCGAGCGTGATCGCCCCAAGGTAGATGAGCGCCGTCCCCGGCAGCAGCGGCAGCACGAGGCCCACGAGACCCGCGACGATGAGCGCCACGCCCAGCACGTGCAGGCTGGCCATCGCGCGGTCTCAGCGCTCGCCCGTGGTGGGCGGCCCCGCCAGGCGCGGGTCGAAGCAGGCGCGGCAGCGCGCCTCGTAGGTCCCCATGGCGCCGACGAGCACGCGCTCGCCGCTCGCCACCAGCCGCTGCGTGTGGTTGGCCGGGCTGCCGCAGACGACGCAGATTGCGAGCGTCTTCGTGATGTACTCGGCAATCGCCAGCAGCTGCGGCATCGGCTCGAAGGGCTTCCCCAGGTAATCCTGATCGAGCCCCGCGACGATGACGCGCTTCCCCTCGTCGGCGAGCGTGTTGCAGATGGCCGGCAGCTCCGCGTCGAAGAACTGCCCCTCGTCGATGCCGACCACCTCGGTGTCGGGCTTCACGTGCTCGTACAGCTCGCGCGCCGTCGTCACGCGGTCGGCGGCCAGCCGGGCCTCGCTGTGCGAGGTGATGTGGTCCTCGCCGTAGCGGACGTCGATGCCGGGCTTGAAGATCTGCACGTGCTGCCGCGCAATCTGCGCCCGGCGCAGACGGCGGATCAACTCTTCGGTCTTCCCGCTGAACATCGAGCCGGTGATGACCTCGATCCACCCGAGCTGCGGCCGATAACGAGGAACGTCCATGTGCTCCAATCCCCCGTTACGCCCGCGACAGGTACTCGCCCGTCTCGGTGTTGACGCGGACGACGTCGCCGGTGTTGATGAAGGCGGGCACCGTCACGACGAGCCCGGTCTCGACCGTGGCGGGCTTCACCTGCGCGTTCGCGGTGGCGCCCTTGATGCCCGGCACCGTGTCGGTCACCCGCAGGTCGACAGTCGCCGGCAGCTCGATGCCCACCGGCGAGCCCTCGTAGAACTCCACCTTGATCGTGGACTCCGGCAGCAGATACCGCGTCGACTCGCCGAGCGATTCCTCCGAGAGGTGAATCTGCTCGTACGACGAGGTGTCCATGAAGTAGTAGTCGGAGCCGTCGTTGTAGAGATACTGCATCTCCCGTTCGTCGAGCGACGCGCGCTCCACGACATCCTCCGAGCGGAAGCGGTGATCGAGCAGCGACTGACTGCGGAGGTTCCGCATCTTGGCGCGCACGAAGCCCCGGAGGTTGCCCGGCGTGACGTGCTGCACCTCGAGGATGCGGAACAGCTCGTTGTTGTGCTTGATCAGGTTGCCCTTACGAAGTCGGGTGGCAGATATCACCATTGGCATGCTGGCGCGGCTGCCGGGGCGGCCGCGATGTCGCGAGTTGAACCGTGTGCTCCGGAGCGGGGACCCGGAGGCGCCCCCTGGGCCGCCCGGGGCGCGCGCAGACGGCGCTCCGCCGGAGCGTGAAACCCTGCGATGTTAGCACGCCACGAGCAGGCGAGGTCCGATCCCCGGCCCTAGGTCACGCTGATGCGGCGTGGCGCTGCGGCGCCCAGCTTCGGGAGCGTGATGGTCAGCACGCCGTCACCCAGTTCGGCGCGGATGGCCTGGGTGTCGATGGCGCTCGGAAACGCGAAGGTGCGCGAAAAGGGGCCCTGGCCGCGTTCGAGGCGCAGGAATTGCTCCGCCCGCAGCGGCGGCTCCGGGCGCTGCCCTCGGAGGGTCACCGACTCGCTCGTCGCGTCCACGCTGAAGTCGCTGCGGCCGAAGCCGGGCAGTTCGGCCACCAGGACGAACGCCGTCGGCGTCTCGATGAGATCGACGGGCGGCGTCCATGCCGTCGAGGCGGTCAGCCGACGATCGCGATCGCGCTCGTGGAGGGCGACCAGGTCGTGGAGCGTGTTCCAGGCCATGAAGCACCAGTGTAACTGCCAGGGGCCGCCGGCGCCAATCGCCAGGGCGTCCCTGCTATCCTGACAGGAGCGGCCATGCGCCGCGAGGACCTTCCATGTTCAAGCGAGTCGCTCTGCTCTTCCTCATCCTGCTGTGCGGGTTCGCCGCCGGCCTCGTCGTGACGGGCCGGATGCGGTCGGCTGGCGAGGCCGATGCCCGCGACACCGCGGCGCCCGCGCGGTCGCCCGCGCCCGCCGCCGAGGCGGTCCAGGCGGGCCGGCCCTTGTCGATCCCCGGCCAGGCGCCCGACTTCGCCGAGATCGCCGCACGCACGGTCGACGCGGTCGTCAACATCTCGGCCATCCAGGTGGCGCGCTCGCCGCGGATGAACGACCCGATGTTCCGGTTCTTCTTCGGCGACGACCGCGACATGTTCACGCGCCGCGGCCAGAGCGCGGGGTCGGGCGTCATCGTGTCGAGCGACGGCTACGTCCTCACCAACAATCACGTCATCGGCGAGCACGTCGAGGCCATCACCGTCGTGCTCTCCGACCAGCGCGAGCGGCGTGCCCGCATCGTCGGCGCCGACCCGCTCACCGATCTCGCGGTGCTGAAGATCGAGGGGCGCGGGCTGCCGACCATCCAGTGGGGCGACTCCTCGCGCCTGCGCGTGGCCGAGTGGGTGCTCGCCATCGGCAATCCCTACCAGATCGGCCAGACCGTGACGCTCGGCATCGTCAGCGCCATCGGCCGCAACAACGTGAACCTCAACTCCTACGAGGAGTTCATCCAGACCGACGCCGCCATCAACCCCGGCAACTCGGGCGGGGCGCTCATCAACGGGCGCGGCGAGCTGGTGGGCATCAACACGTCGATCTTCACGGTGACCGGGGGCTACCAGGGCATCGGGTTCGCGGTGCCGAGCAACCTCGCGCGCCGGGTGATGGACGAGCTCATCGAGCACGGCGAGGTGCGGCGCGGCACGATCGGCACCGTCACGGTGGTCGCGCTCAACGACCGGCTCGTCGAGGAGCTGCGCCTCGAGGGCAAGCGCGGCGCGCTCGTGTGGGAGATGCGACGCGACTCGCCCGCCTTCGCGGGCGGCCTGCGACCCGGCGATGTCGTCGAGGCCGTCAACGGGCAGCCGACCGAGGACCCGTCGCAGTTCTGGCGCGCGGTGCACAACGCGGCCCCCGGCTCCACGGCGACCTTCAACGTGAACCGGGGCGGACGCCGCACCGAACTGAAGATTGCCATCGAGCGGGAGAGCACGCGTCGACGACGCGTGTGACGGCGGCGAGCCCGGGACTCACCGAGTGCGCGCCGCGTCTACGCGCGCCTGGGGTGGGACACGGCCGGGTGTCCCTCGACGAACACGCGCCAGTGCCGGTCGACACCCACCCGAATCCCGATGCGCGGTCCCCATGTGAGGCCTTCGACCTCGTGCCCGTGGTCCTCGATGCGGAGCCGTCC
>JAHDVQ010000131.1:3839-8638 GCA_023384595.1 Vicinamibacteraceae bacterium
TCGATCCCCTCGAGCGGATCGAGCGCGCGCAGGAGCACCGCCGCCGGCGCGCCTTCCGCCTCGGTGACGGCGTTCACCAGGCAGTGCATCCCGTAGTTGAAGTACACGTAGGCCATCCCCGGCGGCCCGTAAAGGGGGCGATTGCGCGGCGTCGGCCCGGGCGCCGCATGACAGGCGGGGTCCGACTCGCCGATGTAGGCCTCGGTTTCGACGATGATGCCGCTCGTGAGACCGCCGGGGGCCTCGTGCACGAGCACCTTCCCGAGCAGGTCGCGCGCGACCACGAGGGTCGGCCGCGCGTAAAAGGCTCGGGGCAGCGTGCGGGCGTGCGTCATCGCCTGCGGGCGCGGGCGGCGCGGGCGGTCAGTTGGGACGTCCACGCAGCAACTGCGCCCGCGCGATCGCGCGCTCGACGGCGCGGGCGACCTCGCGGCTCGGATCGGTGCGCGCCTTTTCGAGCTGCGCGAGGGCTTCGGCGCCCCCGACGAGACCGAGCACCATCGCCGCGCGTTCGCGCACCTTCGGGTCGGCATCGCTCAGGTATCCGCCGAGGGGCGCGACAATGCCGGCGCCGAGCTCGGCGAGGTAGGCCATGGCTTGCGCCTCGAGCGCCTTGTCGCCGAGCGCGTCGACCATGGCGCGAAGGCCGGCCGCGTCGCCGGCATGGTGGAGCGCGAAGGCGGCGGCGAGCTTCGCCTGCCGATCCTTCTCCTGGTCGAAGCGCGCCTTCACCGCCACCGCCTCGTCGAGCCCGCCGGCACGAGCGAGCCCTTCGAAGGCCCAGCGGCGGTGGCGCGCGTGGCGGCTGGCGAGCTGCTCGCGGAAGAGCGCGGCCGTCGTCGGGTCGCCAATGCGCGCGAGACCGTCGAGCGCCGCCTCGGCCTGTGCGCCTGTGCGGTAGTAGTTGAACTGGTCGATGAGGGCGCGCACGGCGCGACGCTCGCGGATGTCGCCAAGGGCGCGCATCGCGGCCTGCTTCACCTCGGGCGCCGGATCGTTGATCGCGGCGACGAGGGCATCGCCCGCGCTGGCGACGCGCAAGCCGCCGAGCACGCGCGCCGCCGCGACGCGCATCTCCTTGACGGAATCGCGCAGCCCGCCCTGCAGCACGTCGGCGGCCACCGGATCGAGGGGTGGGCGGGCCACGACGCCGAGGGTGTAAGTGGCTTCGATGCGGATGTCTGGATTCTGATCGCGCATGGCCCCGGCCAGGCCGGCGACGAGCGCGGGCGGGACGGGGCGCGGCAGCAGCACGAACGGGCCGGCGTTGTAGGCGGCCTCGGCAACGCCCGACGCCTCGCGCACTTCGAAGAGGCCCGCCACGCGCCGCTTCGTCGGTGGCCGCTCCACGAGGAAGAACCCCAGCACGGTGTCGAGCGTCTCGAACTGGATCTCGTCGAGCGGGTCGGTGAGCAGGGTCGCCATCGGCCCGAGCGACTCGGGATAGCCACCCGCGGCCAGCGCCCGCAGCGCCGTCACCCGGACGGCGGGGTCGGTGCTCTTCAGGTCCTCGACCACGGCCTCGTGCGTACGGGCCTCCTGCAGGGCGAGTCCGGTGCTCGAGCCCTCAGTGGTGGCAGCGGTCGCCATCGCGGGCGCAGCCATCACGGCCAGCGCGAGCGTCGACGCCCGCGCCATGGTGGAGGCCCGCGCCATGGCCAAGGCCTGCGTGGCGCCGGTCACGCGCTGGCGTCGCGTGCGGTTTCCGGCGCGCGACGGCGCGAGTACGCAAAAACTGAAAATACTCCCGACCCCGTGTCGCATTATCGACTCCCTGCGTAGGCGTGCGAGCGGCTGCCTGCCAGCGCGGCGGCCAGGTAGCGGCCCGTGTGGGAACCCTCGTGCGCGGCCACCTGCTCCGGCGTGCCGGCCACCACGACCCGGCCGCCCGCGGCGCCGCCCTCGGGCCCCAGATCGATGATCCAGTCGGCCGTCTTGATGACGTCCAGGTTGTGTTCGATGACGAGCAGGCTGTGCCCGGCCTGCAGCAGCTTCCTGAAGGCCGCCAGCAGCTTCGCGATGTCGTCGAAGTGCAGCCCCGTCGTGGGCTCGTCGAGAATGTAGAGCACGCGGTCGCCCCCGCGGCTCGACAGGTGCGCCGCAATCTTGATGCGCTGCGCCTCGCCCCCCGACAGCGTCGTTGCCGACTGCCCGAGGCGGAGGTAGCCGAGCCCGATCTCGTCGAGCACCTGCAGGCGCCTGAGGACCTTCGGGGCCCCGCTGAAGAACGTGAGCGCCTCGCGCACCGTCATGTCGAGGACCTCGTCGATGTTCCGGCCCTTGAACCGCACGTCCAGCACCTGCGGCTTGAACCGCTTGCCATGGCACTCGTCGCAGGGGACGAAGACGTCGGCCAGAAACTGCATCTCGACCCTGACCTGCCCCTCGCCCTCGCAGGCGTCGCACCGCCCGCCCGGCACGTTGAACGAGAAATGCGAGGCCGTGAGCGCCTGCGCCCGCGCGTCCTTGGTGGCGGCAAACAGCTCGCGGATCGGGTCGAAGGCCTTCAGGTAGGTGACCGGGTTGCTGCGCGGCGTCCGGCCGATGGGGGTCTGATCGACGAGCACGACGTCCGTGATGAGATCCGCGCCCTCGATGCGCCGCACCGCGCCGAGCCGGTGCTCGGTCTGGCCCTTCGCGCGCTTCAGCCCGGCGTAGAGCACCTCGTGCACCAGCGTCGATTTGCCCGAGCCGCTCACGCCGGTGATGACCGTGAGCGTGCCGAGCGGGATCTCGACGTCGATGCCCTTCAGGTTGTGCTCCGAGGCGCCCACCACGCGGATCTTCTGCGGAAGGGCCTTCCGCCGCGTGCTCGGCACCGGAATCGCCAGCTCGTCGCGCATGTACTTCGCGGTGAGCGAGCGGGGCTCGCCGAGCAGGCCCTCGATGTCGCCGGCGTAGACCAGGCGTCCGCCCTGTTCCCCTGCGCCGACGCCGAGGTCGAGCAGGTGATCGGCGACCGCGATCATGTCGGCGTCGTGCTCGACGACGAGCACGGTGTTTCCCTGGTCGCGCAGCTGGCGCAGGATGTCGATGAGGCGGCGGTTGTCGCGCGGGTGGAGCCCGATCGAGGGCTCGTCGAGCACGTAGAGCGTCCCGACGAGCGCCGAGCCGAGCGAGGTCGCGAGGTTGATGCGCTGCGATTCCCCGCCCGACAGCGTCGACGAGAGCCGATCGAGCGTGAGGTAGTCGAGGCCCACGTCGTGCAGGAAGCCCAGGCGCCGCCGGATTTCGCCGAGGACCTTGTCGGCAATCGCCGCCTCGCGCTCCGAGAGCGCGAGCGCGTCGAAGAACGCGCGCGCCTCTTCGACGGTCATCGCGCAGATGGCGTCGATGGTGCGGCCGCCCACCTGCACGTCGCGCGCTTCACGCCGGAGCCGGGCGCCGCCGCAGGCCGGACACGGCTGGTAGCCGCGGTAGCGGCTCAGGAACACGCGGACGTGCACCTTGTATTTCTTGCGCTCGAGCCACGCGAAGAACCCGCGGACACCCTCGTAGTGGCCGTCGCCGTCGATCACGAACCGGCGCTCGTCCTCGGACAGGTCCACCCACGGCACGTCGAGGCGCACCTTGCGCGCGCGCGCAGCCCGCTTCAGTTCGGTGAGCGCCGAGCGGTAGTGGGGCTTCGTCCACGGCTCGATGGCGCCCTGGGCGATGGTCTTCGTCGGGTCGGGGACCACCAGGTCGAGATCCAGCTCGATGACGTTGCCGAAGCCGTGGCACGTCGGACAGGCCCCGAACGGGTTGTTGAACGAGAACAGGCGCGGCTGGGGAATCTCGTAGGGGATGCCGCACGCCCGGCACTCGAACCGCTCGCTGAAGACCTCGCGCCGCGGCGTCCCGTCGCCCTCCCGCGGGAACACCAGCGCGAAGGCGGATCCTCCGCCTTCCTGGTAGGCAATCTCCACGGCGTCGGTCAGGCGGGCCAGCGAGTCGGCCTCCACCTGCACGCGGTCCACGATGACCTCGATCTCGTCGCGTCCCGCCAGCGTCGCGACGTCAACGGCGTCGAAGCCCACGGCACGGCCGTCGACGAGCACGCGTCCGAACCCCTTCCGCCGGAGCGCGTCCAGCGTGGCCGTCACGGGGTCGTGCGGCGCGTCGGCCCCGACTTCACCGCTGCCACCGTGGCCGTTCGTCGCGGCCCGGCCGCGTCCGTTGCCGTTGCGGCGTGTACCGCCGCCGGAGGAGGAGGCAACGGCCCGATCCGTCTCGCCGCCCTCGTCCTCGCCGGTCTCCACCGTGTGCTCGATGGCGTCGTAGGCGGCGGCCGTCACCATCGGCATCGCGAAGCCGACCATGACGCGCGTGCCCTCGGGCAGCGCCTGGAGACGCGTGGCCACGATCTCGGCCGTCTCTCGGATCACATCGCGTCCGCACTGCCGGCACACGGTGCGCCCGACTCTGGCGAACAACAGCCGCAGGTAGTCGTGAATCTCGGTCGTCGTCCCGACCGTGGACCGGGGGTTGCGGATGGTGTTCTTCTGGCGGATCGCGATGGCCGGCGAGATGCCCTCGATGCTGTCCACATCGGGCTTCTCCATCCGCTCGAGGAACTGGCGCGCGTAGGCCGAGAGCGACTCCACGTAGCGCCGCTGCCCCTCCGCGTAGATGGTGTCGAAGGCGAGCGACGACTTGCCGGAGCCGCTCACCCCCGTGACCACGATGAGCTTGCCGGCCGGCAGCGTGACATCGATGTTCTTGAGGTTGTGCGTGCGGGCCCCGCGAACCACGATGTCGCGAATGGCCGGGGAAGTCGTCTCGTGCATGTCGTCTCGAGCACTCGGCGCGGGCCGGTG
>JAHDVQ010000131.1:8738-10978 GCA_023384595.1 Vicinamibacteraceae bacterium
CCCACCGCCTCGGCAATCAGGCCGCTCGCTGGGTATCATGCTCACGCCGGCCGGCGGGACGCGCTCGGGCCGGTTCGCCAGGAGGCCGCATGGCTCACGAGGATTCCGCGCTCGCGCCTGCCGACTCGCCCGACCCATCGCCGCCGCCCCCGCCGCCTGCCGGGCCGCGATGGGCGGACTGGACCGACGAGCAGTTGCTCGACCTCCGCCTGTCGGAGCTGGGTGTGCGTATCGAGGGCAGCTGGCTCGAAGAGCGGATCGCGCAGCTCTACGCCGAGCTCGAGGCGCGCGGCCTCGCGTTCCGCCCTCACTTCTGGCTGTCGGACGAGTGGTTCACGCCAGACGGCGTCACGGGCGTGGCCATCCCGTTCTACCTCGCGCACCCGCGTCTGATGAAGCTCGAACAGAACCAGATGCTCGAGGTCGAGGGCGGCACCGACACGTGGTGCATGAAGATCCTGCGGCACGAGGCCGGGCACGCCATCGACAACGCGTACCGGCTGCAGCGCAGGCGCAAGCGTCAGAAGGCCTTCGGCAGCAACCGCGTCCCCTACCCCGAGTACTACGCGCCGAAGCCGTACTCCAAGAGCTTCGTGCTGCACCTGGACATGTGGTACGCGCAGAGCCACCCCGCCGAGGACTTCGCCGAGACCTTCGCCGTGTGGCTCACGCCCGATTCGGAGTGGCGCACGCGCTACGCCGACTGGCCGGCGATCAAGAAGCTCGAATACATCGACGAGGTGATGCACGAGGTCGCGGGCCGGCTTCCGCTCGTCTCGGGCCACGCCGAGGTCGACCCGCTCCACCGCCTGCGCAAGACGCTGCGCCAGCACTACAAGCAGAAGCGCACGCACTATGGGCTGAACCGCCCGACGTTCTACGATCGTGATCTGCGGCGGCTGTTCGCCGAGGGCGCCGAGAGCGCGGGCTCGATGACCGCCGCCCGCTTCATCTCGCGCATCCGCCGCGAGGCCCGGCGCCACGTGGCGAGCTGGACCGGCATCTATCAATACACCATCGATCAGGTCATCGAAGACATGATGCAGCGCGCGAAGCAGCTCCGGCTGCGACTGGCGAAATCCGAGGAACAGACACGGCTCGACTTCACAGTGATGCTCACCGTGCAGACGATGAACTACCTGCACAGCGGCCGGCACAAGGTGGCGCTGTGAGACCGCTGCGCATCCTCGCGCTGATGCACGCGCACCTCGTGCCGCCCGACGACGTGTCGGGCGTCGACGTGACCGAGGCCGAGTGGAAGATGGAGTTCGACCTCACCGAGACGCTGCGCAACATGGGTCACGAGGTCCAGACGCTCGGCGTCGAGGACGACCTCGCGCCCATCCGCAAGGCCGTCGCCGACGGCCGCCCGCACATCGTCCTCAACCTGCTCGAGTCGTTCCACGGCGTTGGCGTCTTCGATCAGAACGTCGTGAGCTTCCTCGAGCTGCTGCGCGTGCCGTACACCGGCTGCAACCCGCGCGGCCTGATGCTCGCGCGCGACAAGGCGCTCTCCAAGACGCTGCTCGCCTACCACCGCATCCCCGTGCCCGACTTCGTCGTGGTCCGCCTCGGCCGCACCGTCCGCCGGCCGAAGCGGCTGGCGTTCCCGCTCATCGTGAAGTCGCTCACGCAGGAGTCGTCGGTGGGCATCTCGCGGGCCTCGGTGGTCGACGACGACGAGAAGCTGCGCGAGCGGGTGCGGTTCATCCACGACAACATCGGCACCGACGCCATCGTCGAGCGCTTCATCGACGGGCGCGAGATGTACGTCGGCATCGTCGGGAACCAGCGGCTGCAGGTGTTCCCCGTGTGGGAGCTGCAATGGGAGCGCGTGCCCGAGGACGGCCGGCTCATCATGACCGACCGCGCCAAGTGGAACAGCAACTACCAGAAGAAGTACGGCGTGATGACGGGGCCGGCCAAGCTCGAGCCCGAGCAGGTGGAGCGCATCCAGCGGTTGGCCAAACGCATCTACCGCACGCTCGACCTGTCGGGCTACGCGCGCATCGACCTGCGGATGGACGGCGATGGCCGGGTGTTCGTGCTCGAGGCGAACCCCAATCCACAGCTGGCCTACGGCGAGGACTTCGCCGAGTCGGCCGAGCACGGCGGCCTCGCCTACGAGGCGCTGCTGCAGCGAATCCTGAACTGCGGCCTGAGCTGGCGGCCGGAACGGGCGGGGTAGGGGACTGACGCTGTCAGTTATCAGTTATCAGTTATCAGTTATCAGTTATCAG
>JAHDVQ010000414.1 GCA_023384595.1 Vicinamibacteraceae bacterium
GAAGAGCACGGTGACGCCCGCGAGCACCGCCATCGCCACACCAACCGGCACGAACTTGAACTCGCCAAGACCCGCGGCCGCGACCGACAGCTGATTGAGGTGGAAGGCCGGCCACACGACAACCCACGGCTCGAGGAACGCGGGCAGCGGAATGAAGAGCCCCGACAGCCACAGCATCGGAAGAAAGAGCAGATTGGTCACGGCCGGCGCCGCCGATCCCGAGACGTGGGTGCCGATGAAGAGCCCGATCGCGCTCATCGGCACGGTGCCCGCGAGGAGCACGGCAACCATCGCCCCGATCTGCCCGGCCGAGAGCACGCGCGTCCCCATGACCGCGGCCGTCACGACGAGCAGCAGCATGGCCAGGCCGCCGAGCACCACCGCCATGCCCATCTTCGCGAGCACCACCGAGCCTGCCGGCGCCGGCTGCGCGCGCTTCAGACGCTGCAGTCCCGCGTCGCGCTCGACGGCGAGCCCGCAACCCACACCGAAGAGCCCTGGCATCATCGCCGCGAACACGAGCCAGCTCGAGAAGAGATAGCCCGCAAGTCCCGGCCGCGCGGCCACGGCCTCGCCGGCGAGCAGCACGCCGAAGAACAGGTAGACCGGCGTCGGCACGAGGAGGAACGGGATCGCGAGCGACGGCGTGCGCAGCGTGCGCAGCACCTCGCACCACCACTCGCGAAGGTAGGCGCCTGTCAAGCGCCCGATCGGCATGGGCCGTGTCTGGTCGATCATCATGCTGCCTCCCTTGTGAGTTCCGCGAAGGCATCGGCAAGGCCCGCCTGGAACACTTCGATGCGCGACACGCCGGCATCGGCGGCAAGCAGGCGCCGGAGCACGTCCTCGGCCTCGACGACGGTGATCTGCAGGCGCCCGGCGTCACCGCCAACGGCCACGACGCCCGGCCACCGGCGCACGGCCTCGGGCGCGAGGCTCGTCGTGCAGGTGATCTGCTTCCGGCTCACGAGCGACCGGATTTCGGCGACGCTGCCCGACGCGAGCAGCCGCCCGCGCGCGAGCACCGCCACGCGATCCGCCAGCGCGTCGGCTTCCTCGAGGTAGTGCGTGGTGAGGACGACGCCCGTGCCGGCCGCGACCATGTCGCGCACGGTGCGCCAGACCGTCTCGCGCGCCTCGAGGTCGAGACCTGTCGTCGGCTCGTCGAGGAAGAGCAGCGAAGGACGCCCGCAGATGGCCAGCGCGAACTGGACGAGCCGCTTCTGCCCACCCGAGAGCGCGCCGTACTTCCCGCGGGCCAACCCCTGGAGTCGCGCGATGGCCAGCGTCTCGTCGACCTCCAGCGGATTCGGGTAGTAGCTGGCGGTGAGCGCGACGAGCTCGCGCACGCGCAGTTCGGGCGTGAGTCCGACGTCCTGCATCATCACGCCCACGCTCCGGCGCGCGGCGACGTCGCGCCGCGGGCCCCCCCCCCGCCACACCACCCCCACCGCGGCCAGGGGCAGCCCCAGCCCCAACCCCACGGCCCAGCGCATACCCGCGCC
>JAHDVQ010000415.1 GCA_023384595.1 Vicinamibacteraceae bacterium
TCTCCTTCATGAATCCCATCGCCCAGCGTCTGACCGGGTGGATGGGCGAATCGGCGCTCGGCCAGCCGCTCGAGTCGGTGTTCGTGATCGTCAACGAGGAGACGCGCGCGGCGGTGGCCAACCCGGCGCGGCGCGCCCTGCGCGACGGCACGATCGTCGGCCTCAGCAACCACACGGTGCTCATCTCGCGGGACGGCACCGAGCGTCCCATCGACGACAGTGCGGCCCCCATCCGCAACCGCGAGGGCGAGGTGGCCGGCAGCGTTCTCGTGTTTCGCGACATCACGGAGCGGCGGCGCGGCGAACGCGAGCTGCGGACGAGCGAGGTGCGGTTTCGCACGATGGCCGACTCGATCGCGCAGCTCGCCTGGATTGCGAACGCGGAGGGCCGCTTCCAGTGGTTCAACCGCCGGTGGTACGACTACACGGGCACCACGCCCGCCCAGATGGCGGCACCCGGCGGGTGGCAGTCGGTTCACGCACCCGACGAGTGGCCGCGCGTCATCGAGCGCTGGCAGGCCTCCATCGTCACGGGGGAACCGTTCGACATGGTGGTGCAGATCCGGGGCGCCGACGGCGACTACCGCCCGTTCCTCACCCGCATCGCTCCCGTGTCCGACGATGAAGGGCGGGTCGTGCAGTGGTTCGGGACGAAGACCGACGTGAGCGAGGTGAAGCGCGCGGAAGAGGCGCTGCGCGAGGCCGACCGGCGCAAGGACGAGTTCCTGGCGACACTGGCCCACGAGCTGCGCAATCCGCTCGCGCCCATCCGCTACGCCCTCGCGGTGATGGAGAACGCCGGCGGCAACGTGACCCTGCTCGAGCGCGCGCGGCTCATGATGGAACGGCACATCGCGCAGATGGTTCGCCTCATCGACGACCTGCTCGACGTGTCGCGCATCAGCCGCGGGAAGCTGTCGCTCAGGATGGAGCGCGTCGACCTCGCCACGGTGATGACCGATGCCGTGGACACTGTCCGGCCCCTCGTCGAGGCGGGAGGCCAGCGGCTCATCGTGGCGTATCCGACCGAGCCGATGCTCATCATGGCCGACGCGACGCGCCTCGCCCAGGTGTTCGCGAACCTGTTGAACAACAGCGCGAAGTACACCGAGCCGGATGGCGAGATTCACTTCGGCGCGCGGGTCTCCGGGGGCTTCGCCTACGTGACGGTGCGCGATACGGGCGTCGGCATCCCCCCCGAGGAGTTGTCGCGCATCTTCGAGATGTTCTCGCAGGTCGACCGCACCGTCGAACGGTCGCAGGGCGGACTCGGCATCGGGCTGACCCTCGTCAAGCGCCTGGTGGAAATGCACGGAGGGACCATCTCGGCCCACAGCGACGGCGACGGCAAGGGCGCCGAGTTCACGGTCGCGCTGCCGCTGCCGCCCGCGCCGGGACACGTGCAGGCCGACGCGGGGACGCAGGCTGGCGCCGTGTAGTACACTCCCCGCACCCCTTCACGGCGACATGACGCGGCGTCTCAGGAGACCGCCATGCCGCACCA
>JAHDVQ010000132.1:0-6148 GCA_023384595.1 Vicinamibacteraceae bacterium
TCCGTGCTACCGCCTGGAGTCTGCGTCTGCGCCTGGACCGTGCCGGCGGCGCCGCCGAAGGTGACGGCCGCAGCCAGCAGCAGTCGGGTGAAGAACCTTGTCGTGTTCATGTGCCCCCGTTTCCCGGCGTCGAGGCCCGCCTCGGGTAAGGCCTGGCCTGGAACGCCGAAACCCTTATGGTGTCGAAGGCGCGGGCAACCGTTTGCCCGCGTCGAAAAATCCCCTGAGGCTCACAGGACGGCCGTCGGGCCGTCGCGCCCCGTCAGACGTCGTATTGCAGAACGGTTGCCACCTCGACATCGTCGAGGCGCTGCCGTCCGTGGAGGAACGTCAACTCCACGAGAAACGCCACGGCCAGCACATCGGCGCCGAGCCGTTTCATCAAGTCTACTGTGGCCCGTGCGGTGCCTCCCGTGGCCAACAGGTCGTCCACGATGAGCACGCGCTGCCCGGGGGCGACGGCATCGGAATGCACTTCCAGGCTGTCGCTGCCGTATTCCAGCGCGTAGTCGATTCTTACAGTGGCCGAGGGCAATTTGCCCGGTTTCCGAACGGGCACGAACCCGGCGCCGAGGCGATCGGCGACCGCGGCCCCCAGGATGAACCCCCGGCTCTCGACGCCGACCACGATGTCGATGGGCCGCTCCGCAAAGGGGGCGGCGACGGCCTCCACGGCGTCTCGGAATCCCACCGGATCGCGCAGCAGCGTCGTGATGTCGTAGAAGAGGATGCCCGCCTTCGGAAAGTCGGGCACCTCGCGAATCATGGCCTTCAGGGAATCGGCTTCTACCATGGACACCGGGGAGACTCTCGGTTGCTCAGCCTCGGATGCGGAACCCCATCGCGCGGCCCGCGGGGGGTTCGACGGTGACTTCGATCTGCTCGACGCGCGCCAGCGGCGGCCCCAGCCGGAGCTGGCGTTCGAAGCGTTCGACGGCGTCGGCCTCGCCCTCCACAACCACTTCCACGCCGCCGTCTTCGAGATTGCGAACGAAGCCGGACAGCCCTTCCAGGTGCGCGGCCCGCTGGACGAAATAGCGAAACCCGACACCCTGAACCTGGCCCGCGACGCGATAGTGGCGGCCGACGAGCACGCCGTGAGGCTCCTTTCGGCTGCTGATTATAGTCGATTCCCTTGAATATCAAGTACTTGCGGCACCCGTTCGCCCTGAGCGCGGAACCGCACCCTCGGAAGGGGCCCGGGCGCCGCTGGTCTCCCTTTCCTAGTACTCCTAGTACGCCAGTTCGTCGGGGCCCTCGCTGGGCGTAGGCGGTTCGGCTGACGGTTCCGGACGCCCGTCAACGGGCGGCAGTTTCGCCGACGCGAGCTGCCGGTTGAAGGCCGCCACATCCGTTCGCTCGAGCGTGTCAAGCCGCGCGAGCTGGGCCTCGAGCCGCTCCTTCAACAGCGTGAACACGGTGTAGGACGGCTCGGTCGGCCGCCCGTCCGCGCTCTCGACGATACCCAGCAGCGCGGCGATCTTGTTGTTCAACTTGATCGGGTAGTTCAGCGGATCCTGGCTGCTCTGGTTCCGGTACTGATAGATCTCGCCCTCGATCTCCGTCAGCGAGGCGGTCAGGGCCTCGCCCGCGCGCGAGAGCCGCGGCCGGCTGGCCTTCTCCGTGCGGGCCTTCACCTGCTGCTTGAACGCCCGGATACGCACGACCGCGTCGTTGGCTCGCGAGACGGTGTCTCGGATCTCCAGCGCGAAACGCTCCTGCTCGTCGAGGTCCGCGTCGGCCACCGCCGTGCGCGGATCCTTCCGGATCTCGAGCGGAACCGTCGCCGACTCGCGAAGCGCGCTCACCCGCACCTCGTAGAGACCCGGCTTCACGAGCGGGCCGCGCGACCCCGCGGCCCACATGATGAGGCCGGGGAAGGTCGTCGGGCCGTCGTGCCGCATGTCCCACAGGACGCGGTTCATGCCTTGCTTGACGCCCACGCGCGGCGCGCCGGGCCCGCGTCCGCCTGCCTGCTCCTGCTCCCCGGGGGCGCCGGCCTCCTTCTTCGCGGCTTCCGCGCGTCCGGTCATCGACCGGACGATCCGCCCCGACGCGTCGAGTACCTCGATCTTCACCTCATCGGCGTCACGCGAAAGCCAGTAGTCGATGGGAGCCCCCATCTGCACACGCCGCGTCGTGGGTCCGGGCCGCACGACGCGCAGCGCGGTCATCTCGGGCGTCTCACCCGGCGCGTGCTGCCGGATGGCCGCGATGCCGTCGAGGACGAAGAAGGAGCGGCCATGCGTCCCGATGACCAGGTCGTTCTCCTCGACGACGATGCCGTGCACCGGTGTGACGGGGAGATTCAGCCTCAGCGACTGCCAGCGGCCGCCGTTGTCGAACGACACGTGAATGCCATGCTCCGTGCCCAGGTACAGCAGACCCTGGCGCTGGGGGTCTTCACGCACGACGCGCGCGAAGTCCGTGGCGGGCAGCCCGGCCACGATCTTCTGCCAGGTCCCGCCGAAATCCTCGGTCCGGTACACATACGGGCCGCGGTCGTTCAACTGGTACCGGTTCGCTGCCAGGTACGCGGTCCCCGGCGCGTGCGGCGACGCCTCGATGACGCTGATTCGCGAGAACGCGGGCAGATCGGGCGGTGTCACGTTGTCCCAGGTCTCTCCCCCGTTCCGCGTGATGTGCACGAGCCCATCGTCGGACCCGGTCCAGATGAGCCCCTTCTCGAGGCGTGAGGGCGCCACCGTGAAGATGGTCGCGTAGGTTTCGACGCCGGTCTGGTCGAGCGTGATCGGCCCGCCCGATGGGCCGAGCGTTGCCGGGTCGGCGCGCGTGAGATCGGGGCTGATGCGCTGCCAGCTTTGGCCCTCGGTGGTCGTCTTCCAGAGATGCTGCGACGAGGCGTAGAGCACGCCCGGCTCGGTCGGCGAGAAGAGAATCGGATAGGTCCACTGGAAGCGCTCCGCGATGTCGCGCGCCGAGTGTCCCATCGGATTCTCGGGCCAGATGTTCACGGCACGCATCTGGGTCGCCTTCCGGTCGAACCGCGTGAGCGAGCCGCCGTAGCAGCCGCCGAACGACACGTCGGGGTTGCGCGGGTCGACCGCGATGTACCCGCTCTCGCACCCCGCGACGGCGTACCACTCGCTGCCGTTGCCGGTGCTCGGCACGCAGGCCGTGGAGTTGTCCTGCTGCGCCCCGCACACGTGATAGGGGACGTGCGTCGTCGTGAAGACGTTGTACATCTGCGCGGTCGGATAATCCTGGTCGGTCCACGAGCGGCCGCCGTTGAACGAGACGTTGGCGCCGCCGTCGTTGGCGTTGATCATCCGCTGGCTGTCGTTCGGATCGATCCACAGGTCGTGGTTGTCGCCGTGCGGCACCCGGATGGTCGTCCACGTCTTCCCGGCGTCGTCCGACTTCAGGAACTGCACGTTCATGACGTAGACGGTGTCCTTCACCTTGGGATCCGCGTAGACGCGCGTGTAGTAGAACGCGCGCTGGCGCAGCCGGCGGTCGCCGCTCGCCAGCGTCCAGGTGGCGCCGGCATCGTCGGAGATGAAGAGCCCGCCGTCCTGAGCCTCGATGATCGCGTACACCCGCTGCGGGTCGGCCCCCGAGACGCTGACGCCCACCTTGCCCCACGTGCCCGTGGGCAGGCCAGGGTTGCGCGTCAGTTCGCTCCAGGTCTCGCCGCCGTCCACCGACTTGAAGAGCCCGCTGCCGGGCCCGCCGCTCGAGAGCGAGTGCGGCGTGCGGAACACCTCCCAGAAGCCCGCGTACACCACGTCGGGCTGGCTGCGATCGATGACGAGATCGACGGCGCCGCTCTTCTCGTCGCGCGCGAGGACGTGCTGCCACGTCCGCCCCCCGTCCTTCGAACGGAACACGCCACGCTCAGGGTTCGGCCCGTAGGTGTGGCCGAGCGCGGCGACGAACACGATGTCGGGATTCGCCGGATGGATTCTGATGCGCGCGATCGTCTGCGTGTCGGCCAGCCCCACGTGGGTCCACGTCTTCCCGGCGTCGGTCGACTTGTAGACGCCGTCGCCCTGGATGACGTTGCCGCGCAGCTGCGTCTCGCCGAAGCCCGCGAAGACGATGTCGGGATTCGACTCGGCCACGGCGAGCGCGGACACCGACGAGGTCGCAAAGACCGTGTCGCCCACGGGCTGCCACGTGGTGCCGCCGTCGGTCGTCTTCCACACGCCGCCGCCGGTGGCGCCGAAGAAGTACTCGAGCGGACGGCCCGGACTGCCTGCCGCCGCGATCGAGCGGCCGCCGCGATTCGGGCCCACGCTGCGCCACCTCAGGTGCGAGAAGGGTCCCGGCCGCTCATCGGGTTTGCGCGCGGCGGTGTCCGAGGGTTGCGCGGTGGTCGCTCCGGCCGACTGCACGACTCCCCCGCTGGCGCCGGCGCTTCCGTGTCGGGCGTGTTCGAGAGGCGCCCTGGACTCGAGCGCTCGCGCCGCCGCGGGCGCCGCGGCCACCATCGCCGGCAGGGCGAGCAGCGCTGCCAGAGTGTAGAGACGTCGTCGAGGCATGAAGGATCCTCCAGCGGAAGGTCGGGCGCGGTCATTCTATACGCGCGCCGCCGGTGGTGCGCGTGCTCAGTCGGCTGAGCCGTCAGTCGTCTGTTGCGCGTGGCGTTCCGCGCGCCTCCCGGGCGGCCATCGCAAACGGCACGACGGCAAGGCCCCCGACGACGACGCTGTGCAGCAACCCCGCCGTCAGGGTCGTCGTGTCGGCAATGAGGCCCGTCAGGAACGGGCCGAGTCCGACGCCGAAGATGTTGAGCGCAAACAGCATCAATGCCACGGCCGTCGCGCGCACCCGTGCCGGGACCAGATCCTGCGCGATGGCGAAGATGGGACCGTAGAACACGTTGGCACCGGCGCTCGTGAGGAACCAGGCGACGAAGAAGAACGGCGAGGCGGGAGGGAGCAGGAGGAACGCGATGCCGATGGGCGTGAAGGCCGCACTCAGCAGCCCGAGTCCTACGACCCGGCCCGCGGCCCACCGCGCGTGACACCAGTCGGCGAACCAGCCGCCGAGAAAGTTGCCGGCGATGCCGCCGGTCGCATAGAGCACGCCGGACAGCAGGGCCGCCCGGGCGAACTCGAAGCCGCGCTCGTTGACGAGCCACGTGACCAGGTGCCCCGCCGAGGCCGCCGCATAGGTCATGAGGATGCCGCCAATCGCCGCCCAGACGAAGGCTCTCGACTGTCGCACCGTGCGAACCATGGTGGAGGCAATCTCGCCGAGCGTCGGCCGCGGCGGCAACTCGGGCTCGATGGCCAGTCGATCGCGCCTGGGATCGCGCAGGCGAAGCACGAGCCCGACAAAGAGGAGGCCCACCAGACCGAGCACGAAAAAGCAGCTCCGCCAGCCGTAGCGCGGCGCCATGTAGGACGCCACGATCAGGCTGAGCCCGCCGCCCACGGGCACGCCGGCGTAGTAGAGGCCGGCCGCGAGCGCGCGCCGCCTGGCGGGGAACACGTCACCAAGCATCGACAGCGCGGCAGGCGTCAGCGTCGCCTCGCCGGCGCCCACCAGCATCCGCGGCACCAGCAGGTGCCAGAAGCTCTGGGCAAAGCCCGACACGGCGGTCATCGCGCTCCAGACGGCCAGGCCGGCCGCCATCAGACGGGGGCGGTCCGCGCGATCGGCGGCGGCGCCGAGCGCGAGCCCCATGACGGTGTAGAAGACGACGAAGCCGAAGCCGAAGAGGAGGCCGAGCTCGGTGAGGCTGATGCCCAGATCGCGAATGAGGAGCGGCGCAAGGCTTTGCAGCAGCAGCCGGTCGACGAAGTTGAGGACGTTCAGCAGGACGAGCAGCGCGAGCAGCGCCCACGCGCGGCGTGAGATCGAGGCGTCGTTCGAGGGGGGCACGCGGGACTCCTGTCCCGCCCGCGCGGGCGGACCGCCGGCCGCACGAAGAGGAGGGACGCGACAGTATAGCCGCGTCCCGATACGCGCGCGGCCGGCGGTGCGCCGGCTATCTGGCCGCGGCGGTCGCCATGGCCGCGGGCCGGCCGAATCGCGAGGCGGTCAACGTGACGTCGGCCCGCGCCCAGGCCTTGTCGAAGCGCGCCTGCACGATGTCGGCGTCGGCGGTGCGGCCCTGCGCGCGCAAGGCGTGCACCAGCCCGAAGAGCGACCAGCCGTTCTCCGGGTTGCGTTGGAG
>JAHDVQ010000132.1:6248-10816 GCA_023384595.1 Vicinamibacteraceae bacterium
CTCCACCGCCGCCAGCTCCCGCTCGGCCTCCGCGAGCTTCCCCGTCGCCACGAAGGCCAGGCCACGCGCGTAGTGCCACACGCCGGTCAGGAACGGGCTCGAGGCGGGCGGCGCCGGTTCGGCCAGCATCTCGTCCCAGCGCCCGAAGCGGGCGAGCGCGTAGTACGGCACCACGCGGAATCCTGCGAGCATCGGCATCTTCGCGAGGGCCTCGTCGTCGATGCGCGACGCCACCTTCCTCGCCGCGTCGATCGCGCGGGCGCTCTGCCCGTCGGCCGTCGCGGCAAACCACAGGAAGTGGATGTTGTGCGGGTAGTACCCCATCGGATACAGCCCCTGGGCGCGGCACTGCGTGATGTAGTCCTCGTCGGCGACCACCGCGAGTTCATTGCTCCGGATGGCGTCGGCGTAGCGGCCCACGCGCTGGTAGATGTGCGAGGGCATGTGCACCATGTGCCCCGCCGCCGGCATCAGCGTGAGCAGCGTGTCGGCAGCGGACTCGGCTTTGTGTGCCTCGTCGGTGGCCTCCATCAGGTGGATGTAGAGGTGCAGCGCGCCGGGATGCCGCGGGTGACGCGTCATCACGCGCTCGGTGAGCGTCACGATCTCGGTGGTGCCTTCGTGCGGCCGCCCGTCGGGCATCCAGTAGCCCCAGGGCCGCAGGTCCATCATGGACTCGACGTAGAGCATCGCGATGTCGGGGTCGTCGGGATACTGCCGGTGCACCTCGCGCATGGCCTCCGCATACGCGCGATCGCGCGCCGCCCGGTCCTCGGCGCGGCCCGAGTAGCGGTGCGTGAGCGCCTCGATGAGCGCGCGTTCACGCGGCGTCGTCGTGCCGGCCATCGAGCGCGCCTTCTGTGACAGCTCGCGGGCGGGGGCCTCCGCTTCGGGATCCATGGCGGCGTTGATGTTGGGGCCGAGCACCAGCGCCTGGCCCCAATACGCCATCGCGCACGACGGGTCGAGGCGCGCAGCCTCGCGGAACGCCCGCCCGGCCTCGGCATGGTTGAACCCGTAGGAGAGGTTCAGGCCCTGGTTGATGAAGGCCTGTGCCTCGGTGTTGCTCGTCGAGACCGGAAAGGTGTGCGTGCCGAGGTTCATGAGGCGCGGAGCGAGCGCCCCGGTCGGCGAGGGCTGGTTGGCCTTCTCGGCGCCCGTGTAGTGCACGTGCGTCGGCTTGGCCGGCGCCGCCTCGCTCGACGGCGTCTGGGTGGCGGCATGTCCGGCGTGCGACGGCGGCTGCTGGGCAGCAGCCGGTGCCACCGCGAGCGCCAGAATCAACGCCGAGGGCAGCGCGCGGAACTGAGGGCCTCGGAAACGCATGGTGGACGACCTCCTTTCACACGGCGACCCGCCCACCCGGCTCACGCCGGGTGACGCGCGTCGCGCTGTTTGTGGGTGGCGGCCATCATACCGCGGGCAGGCCACGCCCAAAGCTGGGCCGTGGCCAGCGCGGAGAGCGGTCCCCCGCGTCGAGTACGAGACGGCTACGAGTCCGCGTGGCGACGGCTTCGCGCGTAGCGCGCGGCCAGACCGAGACCGGCCAGCGCTGCAATCCCCCCGGCCCAGGCCAGCGCCTTCGGCGAGAGCCCGTGATCCGAAACGCCTTTCGACGACGGAGGCAGCTTCGCCAGCGCCGCGGCCGCCTCCTCCTGAAGGGCCTGGAACGCGGCCGGATTGGCTCGCAGCGCATCGGCGAGTCGTCGCCGCTCGACGAGCGCGTCCTCGGTCAGATACTTCCCATGCGAGCGCAGGCCGGCGATCTGGAGCCCATGCTTCTTGAAGAGCCGGTAGATCTCCTTCACGCGCTCGACTTCGATATTGCGGCCGAGCGTGTAGTCCTCGAACCGCCCCTCCATCGCGAGCAGCGCCGTCTCGGCCAGGCAGGCGTACGCCGTCCCGGGCGGCAGCCCGATGTCGTAGCCGAAGTCCACCGCTCCAGGCAGCAGCACCTCGCCGCTCTCGATGACCAGCACGTCGGGGCGCAGCGCCGCCTCCCCCTGGCCAATGTCGGGCGGCCGCGCCACATCGCAGATGACCGCGCCGGGCTTGCAGCGCGTGATGTCGACGACGCGCTGCCCGAACGCGGAGGTGGCCGTCACGACGAGATCGCACGTGCCGAGCGTGTCGTCGGGCCGCGTCGCGATCTGCACGCGCGTGCCCGGGGTCTCGGCCTGGATCCGGCGCTTCAGCTCGATGAGCTTCTCGGGTTCGATCGACACGAGCACGACGTCGCCGATGGCCTGGGCGAGGAGCCTCGCGCAGACGCTGCCGATCGACCCGGTCGCGCCGACCACCATCGCGCGGCCGTGCGTGAGATCGGCCGTGCCCATGCTGACGACAGCCTGCTTGGCGGCCTCGAGCGTCGCGGCCACCGTCAGGCTGTTGCCGCTCGTCACGGCGATGTCGGCCTCGTGCGCCACGGTGATGCCGGCGTCGCCGACCACGCTCGTGAAGGCGCCAAGCCCCATGATGCGCGCCCCGAGCCGCTCCGCCATCCGCGCGGCCTGGTTCAGGCGCTCGTAGGTGAAGCGCTCCCCGCGCGACATCATCTGCCGCGGGGTCGCCCCGAGCGAGATGAGATACCCCTCGACGCGCTGCCCCGTCGCCGGGGACACGATGCCGGTCACCTTCGACTGGAGGATCGGCGGCATGAGCGCCGCCACGGGTTCGACCACCTCGTCGGGCAGGACCGCCGTCCAGCGGAACTTCGGATCGCGGTGGATGAAGTCGACGCTCAGCGGATGAATGACGAAGGCGAACCGGTTCACGCCCGCGTCTTCGGGGCGCAGGTAGCGAATGGCCGGCGCCCACTGGAGGTCGGCGATGAGATCGAGATACGTGTCCTCGGTGAGCGGCCGGTCCGGTGTCGCCCTCGCCGCTACGAGCACCGCCTCGACGACCGCCGCCCGGTGCTGGCCGAGCGCGCCGGCGGCATCGAGGCCCGGCATCAGCGTCACCAGGATGGCCGCGCCGCGTCGCGCGAGATCGACGGCATCCTCCTCGGTCGCCGCCTCGACGACGATGGTCTTGCGCTCGAGGCGGGCCGGCGCGTAGCGGCGGATGGTGGCGACGTCGCCCGCCAGCACGTCGGCCCACTCGAAGGGCCCGCTCGTGCGGGGCCGGCGCGGCGTGCCCGCCCGCGGCGCCAGACGCCGGAAGGGGAAGGTGCTGAGCCGCTCGACCGTCGGGCCCGCGGCCCGTTCGAGCGTCATCGGCCGTCCGACGCCCGGCAGGTCGTAGAGCCTGAAGTGCGTGACCGGATCGGCGTAGCGCAGCGCGCCGCCGTGCCGCGTGAGGGCCTGCGCGAGCCCGTGGTGATTGAAGCCGGGCACCATCAGCACGCGCTTCTTGGCGAAGATGCCGGGCTGCGCGCGATCGGCGAGCATCATCGCCCAGCGTTCGAGGCCGTCGCGCACGCCGCTGCCGTCGACGAGGGGCGACTGTCGCGCCGCGCCGAGCAGCAGCGCGCCGTCGCGGTGCGGCCGCGTCACCGACCCGAGGCGGATCGAGGTGGGCAGCCCGTCGAGCCCGATGGCGTCCACCGCGCCGTCGGCGTCCACGATCAGCTGCCGCGCGGTCTCGGGGTCGCCTCCGGACCCTTTCCGCTCCACCTGGATGGTGTGGCCGAGCAAGTTCAGGACCACCGGCGGACGGATCTCGTCCGGGTGGAGGAGATCGACGATGAGCACGCGTTTCATGACGCAACTCCGGGGGCGGTCGTCACGGCCCGAGTGTATCCCGGAGGGCGTCCGGCAGCGCATCGGGAAATCGCTGGCGCGGACGGGTCGTGGCGGGCGCGTGTTGGTTATGTATCTGTTCTCGTCATGCAATAGGGATAACGCATGCCCATCATGAGATCTTTCTGCTTCTCACGGCCCCGCCCATCTGTTATCACTTTCGCTCATCCGCAAGGAAGGACCCATGAGCGAATGTGCCCGACATCCGCCGGCCCCGCTGTACCTGCCCGCGTTCGAACGCGATGCGTGCGGCCTCGCGCTCGTCGCCAGCCCGCGGGGCGTCGCCCGGCACGACCTCGTCGTCGAGGCGCTGACGGCCCTGGCGCGGCTCGCCCATCGCGGAGGCGGCGCGCACACCGACGCGCCACCGGACGGGGCCGGGCTGCTCGTCCAGATCCCGTGGGCGCTCCTCGAATCGGAGCGGTGCCTCGCGGGCGCGCCCGACCCCGACCGCCGCGCGCTGGCGACGTTCTTCCTGCCGCGCGGCGCCGGCTCCGACATCGTGGCGCGCCTCGACGCGGCCACCCGGGCCTGGGGATGGCGCCTGGTGTCGTGGCGCGAGGTGCCCATCGACCCCACTGCCCTCCCGCCGGGAGGCGCGGCCCCGGACATCGCGCAGGCCCTCTTCCGGGACGAGGGAGGTGACGCGTCGCGGCGGCGGTTGTGGCTCGCGCGTCTCGCGGCGGAGCGCCTGGCCGCCGACATCGGCCCCGAAGCGGCCGTGGTCTCGATGTCCGCGACGACGGTGGTCTACAAGGGCCTGGTGAGACCCGCCGATCTCGGGCGGTTCTATCCCGATCTGACCGACCTGCGGACGAAGACCGC
>JAHDVQ010000133.1 GCA_023384595.1 Vicinamibacteraceae bacterium
GCCGCCGCCCGCGTCCTGCCACGACAGGATGTTGGCCGCAATCCGCCGGCCCTCGCCGGTGCGATACCACGCGTCGGGCCTGGCGCTCAGCTCGCGCGCCCACCAGGGCGCCGGGCGATTCGGATGCTGCGCCCGCGCGGCGCGCGCGGCCATCAGCTCCGCCTCGGACGGCCGCTGCGCTGGCGCGGCCTGCGCGGGCACCGGCGCCGGCGCCGAAACCTGCGGCCGGCCAGCCGCTGACGAAGACGACAGGCCGCTGACGACGACGAAGAGCATCGTCGTGGCGAGGGTGACGGCGAGTGAACGTCGCATGCGGGTCCTCACGAGGCCCGATCATCTCACGGTTTGAACGACGCCTCCGGGGTGGCTGACGGCGAGAGTCCAGCGACGCAAGATCGAGCCGTGCCACGCGAGATTCGAGCCAGGTGCGCGCGCGTCGCGTCAGGCGTATGCTGTGGCCGGCGGCTTCGTCCCATGGCCAACACGCGCCCCGCCATCCTGGTGCACGGTCTCCTGGGCTTCGGCCCGAAGGAGCTGGGGCCGCTCAACTACTGGGGGACGGCCTTCAAGGTCCCCTCGCCCATCCCGCGCTTCGAGGCAAGCGTCGGCCCACTGAGCTCGGCGCACGATCGCGCGTGCGAGCTCGCGGCCCAGATCAAGGGCACGCGCGTGGACTACGGCGCCGCGCACGCCCGGCGCGCAGGGCACGCGCGCCACGGGCGCGATTACTCCGGCCTGGGCTTCGTCCCCGACTGGAGCGCCCGCCGTCCCGTGCACCTGGTCGGCCACAGCCTGGGCTCGCCGACCATCCGCTGCCTGCAGCACCTGCTCGCCGCCGATTTCTGGGGCTGGGGCAGCACGGCGCGCTGGGTCGCCTCGATCACCACCATCTCGGGCGTCTCGAACGGCAGCACGCTCACCTGCTTCTTCGGCGCCGACGAGCGCACCGGGCGCGTGAAGCGCGCGAGCATCGCCACGGCGCTCTTCCTGATCGTCGAGGGGTATGCCGCCGCCACCGGCGCCGTGCGCGACGCGATCTACAACTTCGATCTCGATCACTGGGGCGTCGAGCGCAGGCCGGGCGAATCGCTGGCCGCGTTCCTGCTCAGGCTCGCGCGCCTGCCGTTTCTCGCCGGCACCGACAACGCCTGCTACTCGCTGACCCTGCAGGGCGCCTGCGCCGACAACGCGGTGTGGCGGACCCATCCCGGCACCTACTACTTCTCGCACGTCACCGCGCAGACCACGGCGAGCTGGCTGAGCGGCCGGCACTATCCCAGCCCGCGCATGAACCCGGCGATGCTGCCGCACGCGACGTACATCGGCGGCAAGGAGTTCGCGCGCCCGCCCATCCCGGTGCGCGGCTTCCGGAGCGCCGACTGGTGGGAGAACGACGGCTGCGTGCCGGCGTACTCGCAGAAGTACCCGCACACGGCGGGCACGCATCCCGTGGGCCTCGAGTTCGACGCGCAGACGCCAGCCAGCCGCTTCACGAAGGGCCGCTGGCACTACAGCTGGGCCCGCGACGTGGACCATCTGGACGTGTGCCTGCTTCCGCAGGCCGACCAGATCGGCTGGCAGCGGCAGTTCTACATCAGCCTGTTCGAGCGCCTGGCGGCGCTGAAGCTCGGGAGCGCCCCGCGACGGCGGCCGCGCACCGATCAGAAGCGCATCGCGACCACCCCGCCCTGAACCTCGGGGGACACGACCGGCGCGAGCGCGATGGAGGGCCGGCGGCTCGGAGGCCAACCTGGCTGCCGCTTGTCGACCGCGAGCCCGATCACGGCGCCCACCGCCGCGCCAATCGCGGCACCGCCCGCCGCCGCGTTGACGTAGCCGGACGTGTAGCAGGGGTCCCCCTCGCACAGGGCCGCGGCCAGGCCCAGGCCGGCCGCCGCGCCCACCGCCGCACCGATGAGCGCGCCCTTCAGGACGGGCCTGCCGCGGTGCTGCGGCTGCGCCCACTGCGGTGCGTCGAGCCCCAGATCGGCGCCCAGGGCCAGCGTTGCCGCCTGCAGCAGCGGCCGCGTGACCGCCGAGGGTGCCGCGGCCGGAGCCGCGGCCCGTTCAGCGGCTGCCTGCGGCCAGGCGACGACCGGAGTCGAAGCCACGAGACACAGCGTGATGATGATGTCGCGCATCGCCCACCTCCCTAGTGGAATGCGCAATCCGGGGAGCCGTCGGCTCAGCCCTTAGCACGGACAGCCCTTCCGCGGGGAGCGTGGCGAGGATGGGGCGACGTGCGAGCCGTTGGCGGCCCGAGGTGGCGTATCATGGGGTCGCTCACGAACACTGGAAAGGCGCGCACGTGCCCCGCCCGCCCGTTGTCTTCATCAGTTCCACGTCGGACCTCGCCGCGGAGCGCGAGGCCCTGGCCAGCATGCTTCCGCCCGCGTACGCGCCGTACCTGTACGAACGCGATCGGGCGGGCTCCAGGAGTCCCGAGGATCGCTGCCGCGAGATGATCGAGCAATCGGACGTCTTCGTCCGCCTGCTCGGCGAGCGCTTCGGCAGCCTGTACTCGTTCGACGTGGGTCCGCGGTCGATCGTCGAATGGGAGTTCGACACGGCACGCGAGCGCGACCACCTCGAGCTCATGACCTTCCAGAAGGAGCCGCTGACCAACATCGAGCCAGGCCAGCAGGCGTTCCTGGACCGCGTGACGAAGTTCCGCACGGGCGTCTGGTGCAAGCGGTTCCATTCGACCAGCCAGCTCGTTCAGGACGTGTCCCAATCGCTGCTGCTGTGGCTGGTCGAGTACTGGGCACAACGCAAGGAGAAGCGGTCTCGAGACCGGAGGCGCGTGCGGCGGGTGCTGCTCGGGCTGACGTTGCTCTCGCTGGGCGTGCTGATCCCGGCCGCGATCGGGCACTTCGTCGCGGCGCCCGGATCGGCCTGGGACGCCTTCACGCGGACATCGCTCCTCGTCGCCACGATCGCCGTCGGATGCCTGATCGTGCTGGGCCTTGCCTTCGAGCTAGGAGGGACGACGTGACACCAGGCACTCAACCGGATGCGGATCCCCTGGGTTCCGCCGCGCGGATCCGGCGCGCCGCCGAACGTGACGCGGCGCGCGACAGGCGCGTCCTGTGGCTCTACCTCGCGCTGTCGGTCATCCCCGTGATCCTCGCGCTGGCCTTCCTCCGGTATGGCCGGACCGACCGCAGGATGATCGAGACGGAGCTTGCGCCGGTGAAGGCGCAGATCGAGGAGGTGCAGCCCGCGCTGCGCGACGTGAAGGCGCTGGGCTCGCTCGCCTCCGACGTCAAGGCCCTCGGCGAGGTGACCCGTGAGGTCCGCGGCACGGTCTCCCTCGTCGAGGAGCACGGCCGCCAGATCGAGCGGCTCGAGGAGACGACGGCCCAGGTCGTGCGGTCGCGGGAGGCGGAGTTCAGGAAGCTCGAGGACACCCTCGTCGCGGTGCGGGCCCAGCTTCGGACGCTCGAGGCCGCGCAGGGCGCCATCGAGCGCAACCAGGCCAGGATCGACGCCCTCGAGCGCCGGCTCGTCCCCGTCGAGCGCGACGTCAGGGAGATTCGCAGGCGCCCGCCAGGCAACTGACGCCGGGTGATTCGAGGCGTCGTGGTGACGACATGATCATCCGTACCAGGCGGACGCGCCCGTTCCAGTGGCTGCGGCTGGCGATGGAGCGCGGGCAGATCGCCGGGCGCGTCCAGGTCGGCCAGACCCTCGGGTCGGGCTTTCTTATGGACGGCGCCCTCCTCGGCGAGGGCTTCGCGGGCCTGCCGTTCTTCTTCACCGCACGGCACGTGGTGCCGGGCCCGCATCGCAGCCTGCCGGCCGACGTCACGGTGCGGTTCGACGCGCTGACCGACGATCCCCTGGGAGGCACGGCGAAGGTCGAACGCCTGCTCACGACCTCGCGCGTCGAGGAGCTCAACTACAGCGTCGCGCTGCTCGATCGCTGGCCCGGCCACGTCTCACCGGTCAACCTCTGTCCGCGCGCCCCGGCGCCGGGCGATCTCGTCTTCGTGCTGGGATTCCCCGGCGGCCGCGGTCTCGAGGTCAGCCTCGACGACAACGAGGTCGTGGCCACCGACGCCACGGGCGAGCGGCCGGCGCTTCAGGATCCCGCGCACGTCCTCTCGTACACGGCGCCGACCGAACCCGGCTCCTCCGGCAGCGCGGTCTTCAACGAGAACTGGGAGCTCGCCGCGATCCACATGGGCGCCATTCGAGAGCCGCGCGTGAACTTTGGCGCCAGGATCCACGCGGTGGTCGACAATGCCCGGGCGAACCTGGAGGACCTCGTCCTCGAGGAGGCGGTGATCGCGCGCGTCAAGACCGCCGGCCTCGAGGCGGCGGCGGCGCACGCGGCGGGCGCGCCGGCGGTGCCGGCCGCCGCACCCGGTTACGCCTCGGTCTTCATCAGTTACAGCCACGTCGACTCGGTGTTCGCCGATCGCCTGTTCAACAGCCTGCGCGCCGAGGGCATCCGCGCGTGGTACGACAAGCAGAACATCCTGCCCGGCTACGACATCTACGACGAGATCACGAAGGGCGTGCGGGAACAGGACAAGGTGCTCTTCTGCTTTTCCGACGCCGCCATCAAGAGCGGCTGGGTGGATGGGGAGATCGACCGCGCGCTGCAGAAGGAGCGCGATCTGTTCAGGATGGACAGGACCGAGGCGACGCCGGCCCGCCGATCCCGCAGCAAGCCGCTCATCCCGCTCGATCTGGATGGGCGGCTCATCGAGGGACGCTGGGAGTCCGGCAAAGCCCCCGACCTGATGAGCCGCGGCATCGCGGACTTCCGGAACTGGCAGGACCAGTCCACGTTCAACGCGGCGTTCGAGCGCCTCGTGGCCGCCCTGCGCACGGAACCGTAGCGGATCGGGCAGCCCGGACGATGCGCCCGCCGCGACGCGGCGCGGCGAGAGCCGCACCGGTCCCGCGCCTCAGAGCGCCTTCCTGATCTCCGCGACGAAGTCGCGGATGGTCTCCTCGGCCTCCGTGGGACTCTCCAGATACTCCGGGATGTCGCTGCCGAGCAGGTCCGAGGGAATGCGCGTCGCCCCTTGTTTCAGGAGCAGCAGGCGCCCGCGGCCAAGCCGGCCCCACATCCAGCCGGCCTCGATCCACACGTTCTCCCGCGCCCGCATCTCCTGCGACGCCGGGTCGGTCGCGTCCGCCGGGCCACCCACATCGTCCGGCGTGACGAGGGCGATCGCGCCGTCGACGTCGTTGGCCAGCCATTCCCACTTCTCGGGCAGCGTCAACCCGGGAAGGAACTCGTCGCGCATGATGGTGGGCTCGGGCAGCCCGAGGCCGTCGCGCAGGAACGCTTGCAGGATGTCGCGTTGGGGACTGCGACCGTGGATGATCGCCAGCCGCGGCGGCCGGTGCGCGAGGCCGATCAGGCGCGCGATTTCGGCGGCCAGGTACTCCTGCCACCCGAAGGTGAGCTGACCGAGCAGCGACTCGGGAGGCAGGCGGGCCCATCGCGGGTAGGTCTGCCTGAACAGCTCGACCAGCCGCTCGCTGCCGCCCCCGAACGAGCCCACGGGGATGACCAGCTTGTCGGCCACCGCCGCCGCGAAGCCCGCGTGAAACGTGTTGTCGGCGCCGCCGACCGTGACGACGCAATCCGAGAGCTTCACCTGGAACAGCTTCGCGTGCTCCCATTCGGCCTGGGGCGTCGTCTCGGCCATGACCCACTTCAACGCCCGCGCGGTCCACTCGCCAAAGGCCGACCGGTGGCCGAAGAGCCGGATAGGCGGCGCCGGCGGCGGAGCCGCTGTGCCGGCCGCCGGCGAGGCCGGTGACGGGCCGGCCTCGAGCGCGGCAAGCGCCCCCTCGACGGCGTGGAAGTCGGCGGTGTCCTCCTCGTCCGACGCGGCAATCAGCACGTGCCCCTGCCTGACCACGGCCGCGCCGAGCTCGCGGCACGCCGGACCGAAGTGGGCCTGGTCACGCAGTCCGGTCGCGGCCGCTAGCCCTTCACGCCACGAGCCGAGCACCGTGACCTTCACCGGCTCTTCCTCCGATCCGGACGACGCGAGGTCGTGGTCGCCGCGCGGCGCCGCGCGGGCGCCGGCTTGCGTGCCGCCGCGTCGTATTTCTGGCGGATGGCCGCCACCACGGCGTTGATCCAGATGCCTTCGTTGGCCTCCACCACGCCCTGCCCGCCGAGGCGCGGCATCTCGGTACTGCCGGCATGGTGCAGCGCCACGAGCTGCCAGTCCTGGTTGAACACCGGGCTCCCGGAACTCCCCGGCTCGGTGGGCGCGCGGTACTGGATCTTCGGATCGTGGACGTCGACGACCCGGTTGTCCTGCATCGAGATCGAGAGCGGGCCGCCCTGGGGATGGCCGATGACGTACACGCGATCGACATCGACCACGGGCAGCGTGATGGCGAGGGGGTACGGCGGATCGGCCGCCAGGCTGTCCTGCAGCCGCAGGAGCGTGGCGTCGAGCTCGCCCGGAGGCGACGTCCACAGCAGCTCCTTCACCTCGTGCTTCTTCGCATCGTCGCGTCCCTGGAACGTGACGCGCACCTGGTCGTGCGGAAAGGCCCGTGGACGCCCGGCCTGCACGACGGGATCGTCGCTCACGACGTGCGCGTTGGTGAGGAGCAGCACCTCGCCGCTGAACGACGGGTGCAGGTCGTCGCCGCGCACCAGGAAACCCGATCCGAACGCCTGCCCCCACTGCGTCTCGACACGCGCGACGGCTTCGCAGCGCCGGAGGCCCGTGCGATACCACTCGAGCGAGACGAAGCGCGTGTCGCCGAGGAGGGCCTCGGCCGCCATCCGCTCCTGCGACAGCGTCGAGGCGGCGCCGGCCGCCGGCGCCGGCATGAGCGCCACCCCGCCACCCTCGCGCTTCAGCAGCTCACTGTGCAGGATCGGGAGGATGGCGCTGCCGGGTGTGCCGGCCGGTGTCAGCTCCCAGACCTCCTCCATCTGCCGCAGCGTGCTCGCCAGCTCGAAGGCGTCGGCCGCGGGATCCGGCGCGTACACCGCGAGCCAGTCGAGCGCCTGCGGCAGCCGGTCGAGGGCCACACAGGCTTCGACGGCCGAGGCCCGATCCCAGACGGGCACGTCGCCCTGGGCCCGTGACTCGAGCGAATCGAGAATCGCGGCGGCGATGGCGCGCGCGTCGGGGTGCGTGTCGGCCGCGAGACCGTCGCGCGTGGCGCGGCACACGCAGGCCACGGTGTTGATGCCGTGCCACAGGTGCCGCTCGCGATCCATCTCGTACACGTCGTGGTAGGCGGCAATGGCCCGCTCGAGGTTTTTGCGGTTCGCCCGCGCGCGGGCCGCGCGCTCGGGTGTCCCCGGCGCCCTGGGGTTGACGGCGTCCACGTACGCCTGCTTGAAGGCGCGCCCGAGCAGGCCCCGCGCCTCGGCATGTTCGGCAGGATTGGCGAGCGGGCCCCCCGGAGCGGTGCTGCTGGCCAGCTGGGTGAGGAGGTTGATGGCGGCGCTCAGGTTGCCCTGGTCGATGAGCCCCTGCGCGAGCTGGCGCTGAATCTGCGGATCGTCCTGTCCCGACTGCACGGCGGCATCGGCCACCCGCACCATCAGGTCGAAGTAGCGCTTGTTGCGCAGCAGGCCGAGCGCCTTCTTCAGCGGCTTCACCGGCGCCGGCGATTCGTCGTCCTGCATCCGCTCGACGAGTTCGTCGCACGCCGCCGCGACGCCGGAGCGATCGAACGCGCCGGCCTTCTGCTGAATCGTGGTGACGAGATCGGTATAGTCCGCCATGGGCTCCCCCTGTCAGGTGCGGGGTGGCACGGTTCGGAACTGAGCAGTCGGTCCTTTCGATTTGCCTTTCACTGCGGCGAAGTACCGCCACCAGACGGCATATTCACACAGCAGGTACGACGCCATGAGAAGGACGACCAGCAACCGGGCGAATTCGTAGTCACTACCACGCTCCGGAAAGAGCGATGGAAGGAACGACCAGACGGCAGTCACGACGACCACGAACGCCACCGCACACCTGAGACCGAATTTCTTCCAGACAAACGGTCGGCCGATCACATCGAGGAGCCGGTCCACATCGCTGGACCACGACGCGTCGTGAAGGGCCACCGCCTGGTACGAAGGCAGCGCAGCCAGGTCTGCAGGCAATTCATCTCCTTCTGGGAGCGAGGCGTTTCGAAGCAAGACTGGAATGACACGCTTCCCTGAACGTATGGCGGTGGCGACCTCCAACCGCAGGTAGTCGACGCGTGCATCTGCTTCCCTCGCTGTCAGCTCCGCCAACCAGATTGGACCGATCAGCACGAGAACGACGTCCACCGCGGCCAATTCTTCGAGCAGTTCGTCTTCGAATCGGTATCCCTTGGGAAGGTCGTCGACATCCCTGAACACCATGCGACGGCCGGCCCGGCGCAAGGAGTCCGACAGACGTCCCGCCTCGCCACTGGCATCGCTTCGTCGGTAAGAGATGAATACCTTTGCCATGGCTCACGCGTGGGCTTCAATGCCGCGCGGACACTTCAACGAATGCCGCTCAGGGCGCCCTCGATGCCGGACCCAATCAGGTGTTCCTCGGCACGGAGCGTGCTCGTTTCGATGAAGACGGCTCTGCCACGCCTTGACGTCTTGCGGAACTCATACACGAGTGCGGTGGTGAAGAAGCTGGGGGTATACCGCGTATCGCCGATGGAGGGAGGCAACTCACTGTGACCTTTCTGACTCACGTCGTCGAATTCCCGTTCGGACGGTTCGCGTCCACTACGAGGCCAAGGTCTGTCGGTGACGACGAAGACGATCGCCCGATAGTGTCCAGGCGGCGACTTGACCAGCGCTTTGATGAATGCGATCAGCGAGAGTTCACGCATGGAAGGAAGATCTCTGGTCCACCGGGTCTGGCTAGGAGCTGGCGTGCCATCTGGCCTGAACTGCTCGATGTTTGCGATGAGCGCAAATCCGTTCGGAACCCGCAGATAGGACCACTTGTTGCGATAGCCCGCTGCTCCCAGGGCCTTGACGAGCACGTTGGCCACGTCAGCGAGTGTTGCGGGGACGGCCGGGGACAACAACAGTTTGGGTGGGATCGTACACTCGGCAGAGGCTCGAGGCGGTGGCCAGAATTCTGCCAGTTCTGATTCTGAAGGCGAGTCGCGGTATTCCGCGATCGCCACCGTGTACTCGCAGTCGCGGCTGCCCTGATACAGCTTGTTGTTCAACTCGCGGCCGTCGTAGCTCACCTTGCCGCGGAACCGGAAGGTGCCCGGACGCGTGCCCTTGGGCAGCAGCACCGTCGCCTGACCGTTGCTGTCGAGGGCGATGGTCTGCGTCATCTGGCCGTTCTGCTCGACCTGGGCATCGACCGATTCGAGCACGAGCGTCGGCGCGACCTCGGCGGTGCGCGCCGCTGACGCGTCAATCGCCACCTGGTAGCGGCCCTTGACCCGGGTCGCCGTCATGGTGATCGGCGGGCAGGTCGGCTCGACGACGACCGGCTTCGGCACCGGGCACTCTTCCACGGCCACCGCCTGGCACATCTTCGTCTCGCGGCCGTACTGATCGAACGCCTTGAACGTGTAGCGTCCGCCGGCCATCGGCAGATTGCCCGACGCGAACGAGTTCTCGCTGCGGAGGACCGAGACGACCTGGTCCGATCCCTCGCGCCGCACCTCGATGCGCGAGATGTTCTGGCCCGGCGAGGCCACGCGGAACGACAGCGTCTTGCCGTCGCAGTCGCGCTGGACGTTCACCGTCGGACACTCGGGCACCGGCGCTTCGACCACGCTCGCGAGCGCGAGGTTGCCGCAGGGCTTGGGCATCACGAACGTGTAGGTCTTCGGGCCCTCCTCGATCGTCACCTCATAGGCGCCGAACGGCTGCCGGCCACCCCACTTGATCATCCGGATCAGGTCGGCCCCGCGCGTCTTGGGGTTGTAGTAGGCCATCCACTCCATGGTGCGGCCCTGCTCGAAGCTGATCTCCTTGGCCTCGCCGCTGGCGAAGGCGTCGATGACGCGCTGGGTGAGGCCGGTGAGCCCGGCCGCGTCCATGGCATTCGCCACTTCCTTCTGGAAGCGGGCGTTCTTCATGGCGCGCTGCAGGGAGGCCTGGGTGCGGATGCAGTTCTGGTTTCTGGTGGGCCGGCAGGCTGCGTAGAGCGATCGCGAGCCGCCGAGCCGCGTCGCGGTGCGGTAGGCGTCCGTGCTACCGCCTGGAGTCTGCGTCTGCGCCTGGACCGTGCCGGCGGCGCCGCACAGGGCGATGACCACCGCCAACAGCAGTCGGCCGCAGTCTGACGGGATTCGGGCGACGAGTTGTTCAGCCAAGCTTCGTCCGCTCAGGCGTCGATACCGCCGCTCGAGCAAAAGCGCGCGATGTGACGCAGGCACCCTCAGTGTGAAAGGACGAACTCTTGGGGGAGTTGCGCGAAGTGTCCGTGGCTGGGCTCGGCGTTGTCAAGCACAGCAGTGGCGCTCAAGCCCCGGCGGTCAATCGAGCCATGGGCCAGGGGCAATCACGCTCTGATCCGCCGATCCCCCGACGTCACCGCAACACCGCGCCCGGATCGCTCGCCGCCGCGCGGCGCGCGGGCACGACGCTCGCCACCGCCGCGCTCGCCACGATGA
>JAHDVQ010000416.1 GCA_023384595.1 Vicinamibacteraceae bacterium
GGTGCGGTCTTGGGCTGGTCAGGGCGAGCGACGACGGTCACGACGCGTGCATGGTTAACGTCACTGGGGCCTTCTGACGGCCCGTGCTGCCAGTGGCTTCGACCTGATTGAGCCACGAATCGAGCGATACAGGTCGGTCCAGAGACCCACATGACACTGTCAGATCTCACGCAGGGATGAGCGTGAAACCCTCGCGCCGGGCGGCGTCGCGCAGCCGATCGTCGAGGCACACGAACGCCTCGCCGGCGGGCTGATCCTCGCACCAGATCAGGGCCGACGCCAACTGCAGGGCATCGCCGGCCCGCAGCGGATGCGCCGCCACCAGCCGTTCGGCCCGTCGCCGCACCTCGTCGGTGGGCAGTACGGTGTCGGCGTCCTCGACGAGGGCACGCAGCCGCAGGAGCGCCGCGTCGAGAACGGGCGCTGGCAGTGGCACTTCACGATGGCGACGGTACGTGGCCGACAGGCACTCGACTGGCGTGCCCCACCAGATCGTCACCCCCCGATCGCCGCCGAGCACGGCCGCCAGATCCGCTGATCGCGGTTCCGGGAAGAGCACGGGCACGAGCGCGGAGGTGTCCCAGAACATCAGCGCGACTCCGCGCGCTCATCGAGAAGCGCCCGCAGTACCATCGTGCCGGCGGGGTCGCCGGCCGGTGCGGCCTGGAGCAGGCGCCGCACGCGGCCCTTGCCCAGTCGGACGGCTCCGCTTCGCACGAGGCGATCGCGACGCGTCGCCCGCCGCTCAGCGGACTCGAGGCCGGTGAGCCGCGCCACCGGCACGCCCCGTTCGGTGATGACCACCTCGCTGCCCGACTTCACGCGCCGGAGAAACTCGCTCAACCGCGCCTTCAGATCCGCGACGCTGGCCGTGGTCTTCATATGACCATGATGGTCATGTCGTGCGGTCCAGTCAAGCCTCGGCCTCGCGCGTCCCGGCGCCCGGGGCGGCAAGACTGCGTGGTCAACGTGACCGGAGCGCTCTGGAGGCCTCGAGACGCTGGCAGACCAGTGGTCCGCGGAGTTAGGCTAGGGGCGGCCGGAGCGTGTGCCGGCCGGCCCTCATCTGGGAGATACGCCCGTGAATCGTCGCGACTGGTTCAAACTGACCGGCGCCGCTGCGGCCTGGTCCGTTTTCCCCTCCCCGGCTGCCATGGCCCTCTCGGCAACCGGCGCGCCCGCCTCGGGTCGCGCCACCATCGACACCGAAATCAAGCGCATCATGCTGCGACACACCTGGACGACGACGATGTCGTCGAGCGATTTCAGGGACGTGCTGTACGTGCGCTACACGCGCGACGGCCTCACCGGCCGCGGCGAGGGCGCGCCCATCATCCGTTACCATGAAGACGCCAGGAGCGCGCAGGCAGCCGTCGAGAAGGCCGCCGACTACCTGGCCACCGTCGATCCCACGGCCTTCACCAAGGCCATCGACGGCCTCCTCGCGCGCGTCGAGGGCGAGT
>JAHDVQ010000417.1 GCA_023384595.1 Vicinamibacteraceae bacterium
GGAGCCAGATAGGGTGTCCTGGCTCCGGAGAACCTGACGAGCATAGCACGGCGGCATCCGGGTGTGCAAGGCCGGACGCCGGCTACCGGCATCCGGCTACCGGCCACCGGCGGCGGTGTCTGCCGGCCTCGGACGCTTCTCAGATTCTGGCGGCCAGATGCCTTTCCTCCGCGCTCTCGATGACGACCCCCGGCTTCTGGCGCCTCGACCTCGCGTCTGTCGGCTCGATCTCCAGGGTCTGGATGAGGTTACGGTCGCTCAGCCTGTCGCGCACATTGGACCGGCACTTGCTCAAAGCATGTCGATCGACTCCGTCGCATGTTCCCCCCGGCGGCGGCCCTCATCCTTTCATGATTCGAGGAGGTTCGGCATGAAACGACTCGTCGTGGCGTTCGCGGCGCTTCTGGCCCTGGGGACCCAGGCGCAGGCCGCTACCTTCGTCGTGCCCGGAATGACGGTGAACGTGGGCGACCAGGGCCTCCTGTCGGGCCCCTACGACCTGACGCAGGAATCGCTGGTCATCAAGGCCCAGGTCGACCTCACGGGACTCGACGACCTGTTTCACACGATCTTCAAGCTGGGCATTACCGACACCAACGCTCCCGACTACTACATGCTGGCAGAGGGCCACGGCGTCTGGCTGGCCACGGATCATCAGTGGTGGAAGCCGGGTGACTTCGATCCCGACCCGGTTGGGGCACCCACTCTGGATATCGACGACAAGCTCATCCTCCAGCGCGACAGCCTGAGCTGGAACGACGAGTCCGCCTACAACCTCCCCGGTGTGCCGCCCGTTCCCGGCAACAACCACCACATCTGGTTCGATCGGGACGGCGTCGACCCGTGGCAGGCCCTGAGCCCGCTCGCCATCGACGGCGCCACGTACAACACCGGTGGCATTTACGACATCGAGCTGCACCTGACCGCGACCGGAGCGACCACGGGCACGGCGTTCCTCAAGGTGAATGGCCTCTGGCAGGGCTTCGAGACCGACGGCAACTGGAACACCATCGAGCTCTTCCCTGCCGGCATGACCTTCACCGGCGACATGACGAGCATGAACGTGTTCTACGCCGTGAAGGGCTGGTGCTTCGACGGACAGTCGCTGGAGGACGCGATCGCCAGCGGCTGCAACACCAGTACTGTGACCACACCCGAACCTGGTTCGATGCTGCTGTTCGGTGCCGGCCTGCTCGGCGTCGCGACGCTCGCTCGGCGTCGCCTTCGGCGGTAGGTCTTTGCCGGCACCGGCGTCCGGCTACCGGCGGCGTCTATCAGGCATCCGGCGTCCGGCTACCGGCGACCGGCGGCGTCTGGCAGGCATCCGGCGTCGGGCGACCCTGCCGGAGGTCGGACGCCGGACGTCGGATGCCGGATCGCCGGATAGACCGCCGTATGCCGGAGCCCCGGATGCCGGTGGCCGTACGTGGCCGGCACGTCGCGCGTCGCATC
>JAHDVQ010000418.1 GCA_023384595.1 Vicinamibacteraceae bacterium
TAGTAGGACTTTGTTAGTTCGCTGAAGGGTCCTCTGCTTTGACGTCGAACGGTGTCCGCGGTAGCGGTCATCGTTCGAGGGGAGGAGAGGATGGAGGCAGCACTCGCACCCGAGGCGCCGGCGGTGGGGGCGCGTGAGCGGCTGGTCGCGTTCGTTGAGGGCGTGACGGTCGGGTTTTCGCTTCGGCGCCGGCGTGAGAACGCGCTTTTGTACGTGCGCGGCCTGGTTGAGCAGGGGGGCCGCAAGAGCCTGCAGCCGACGTTGTTTCGGCTTGAGGAGACGCCGGCCCGCTACGAGTCGGTGCAGCAGTTTCTCGCCGACTCGCCCTGGGATCCGGCGGTGTTGATCAGGGCTTGCGCCGAGCGGGTGGCGCCCGAGATCGGCGTGACGGCTTGGGTTGTCGACGACACGGGGGTGAAGAAGGACGGTCAGCACTCCCCGGGGGTGAAGCGGCAGTGGTCGGGCACGCTGGGCAAGGTCGATAACTGCCAGATCGCGGTCAGCGTGCACGCCGTCGGCGCCCGTGGGACGCTGCCGCTGGGCTGGGCGCTGTACCTGCCCGAGGAGTGGTGCGACGACCTTGAACGGCGGCGCAAGGCGAAGATCCCGGACGAGCTCTGCTTTCGAACGAAGCCCCAGCTTGCCGCCGCGCTTGCCGGGGAGGCCGCCGGCTGGGAGATCCCGACCGCGCCGGTCCTCGCCGATGCAGCCTATGGCGATAGCGCGGCCTTCCGCACCGGCCTTGACGAAGACGGTTTCGAGTACCTGGTCGCGGTCGGCCCACAGACGGGAATCTTCGGGCCGGAGACGAGCTTCACCGTCCCCGCGCGTACGGGAGCGACGGGGCGGCCACGCACCGTCGCGCGGCCCGACCGGCGGCAGGAGCCGGTGCGAGCGCTCGCCGAGCGGCTGCCCGCCGAGGCCTGGCTGGACCTGCCCTGCCGGACGACCCCGGCCGGCGAGGACGTCACGAGTCGCTTTGCCTTCGTGCGTGTCGTCGCCTCCCATCCTGTGCTGCGCGACCACCTGCCGCCGCGCTGGGAGTGGCTGATCATCGAGTGGCCCCAGGGTGAGGAGGCCCCGAGCGACTACTGGCTCTCGAACCTCGGCGAGGAAGAGAGCTGCGAACGGCTCGCCCGGCTCGCCAGACTGCGCTGGACGGTCGAGCTCGACTACCGCCAGCTCAAAGGCGAGCTCGGGCTCGACCACTACGAGGGGCGAAGCTACCTCGGCTTTCACCACCACACCGCGCTCGTCACCTGCGCGCACGCCTTCCTCACCGAGGAACGCCTATGCCCGCCAGCCCCGCGGCCGGCCTGACGCTGCCGCAGGCGGTGCTGCTCTTGCAGCCCGTCCTGCGCTGCTGGGCCGGCCGCTGCCGAACATGCCGACAACCCGTCGACCTCGACCAGCTCACCCTCTTCCATCGCCGTGAGTAACAAAGTCCTA
>JAHDVQ010000134.1:0-541 GCA_023384595.1 Vicinamibacteraceae bacterium
CCGATCAGGAACTTGGTGAAGTTCCACTTGATGGCCCGCGTCAGGAAGCCGCCGAGGCTGCTCGTGAGCCACTGGAAGATCGGGTGGGCGCCCGGGCCGTTGACCTCGACCTTTTCGAAGACCGGAAAGCTCACGCCATAGTTCACGCGGCAGACGCGCTCGATGTCGTCGGCGCCGCCCGGCTCCTGGCCGCCGAACTGATTGCACGGGAACGCGAGCACCACGAAACCCTCGGCCTTGAACTTCTGGTAGAGCGCCTCGAGGCCCGCATACTGCGGGGTGAAGCCGCACTCGCTCGCCGTGTTGACGACGAGGGCCACCTGACCGGCGAAGTCGGCCATCGCGACCTCCTCGCCTCGCAGGGAGCGCGCGGTGAAGCCGTGGAACGAGGAGGAGTCGGACATGGCGTTGGGGTCAGGTCTGCGACGGCGTTGGGGTCAGGTCTGCGAACGCACATGTGCGTCATGTGGGATAGCAGACCAGACCCCAATAAAACCCGCGATCGGCCCCCCAGCGTAGCCCCCCGGCCGGCCACACCCAT
>JAHDVQ010000134.1:551-10218 GCA_023384595.1 Vicinamibacteraceae bacterium
GGGTGGGGGCGGGGGCGCGCGGGGGGTGGGGACTGGGCTGGGTGCCCCCGTGGGCGACGGGGGGGGGCGCAGACCTGACCCCATGATACCCGGCTATCGGCCCCGCAGCTTCGCCACCGGGCCGTCCACACCGTTGGGCGGCTGCTCCTCGGCGAACTGATCCTCGTCGCCCAGCTCGGACTTGAGCCGGCGAAGTTCCGCCTTCAACTCGTCAGCCAGGCGCTCGTGACCCGGCTGACCGTACAGATTGTGCAGTTCGTGCGGATCGTGCACGAGGTCGAAGAGCTCCCACTCGTCCGACTTCCAGTAGTGAATCAGCTTGTGCGTCCGCGTGCGCACGCCATAGTGCTGCGCGGTGTTGTGGTCGCCGGGGTCGTGGTAGTAGCGGTAGTACATCGACGTGCGCCAGTCCGCCGGCGTCTGCCCGCGCCACACCGGGAGCAGGCTCCTGCCCTGCATGTCGGCCGGCACCGGCACGCCAGCGGCCTCGAGGAAGGTCGGCGCGAAATCCACGTTGAGCGCCATCGCGTCGGTCCGCGTGCCCGGCTTGATCACCGCGGGCCAGCGCACGAGGAACGGCACCCGCAAGCTCTCCTCGTACATGAACCGCTTGTCGTAGAGCCCGTGCTCGCCGAGGAAGAACCCTTGATCGCTCGTGTAGACGACGATGGTGTTGTCACGCAGACCGGCGGCATCGAGGGCGTCGAGGAAGCGGCCGACGTTGTCGTCGATCGACTGCACCGTTGCAAGGTAGTCCTGCAAATAGCGCTGCAGCTTCCAGCGCGCGAGCTCCTCGCCGCGCAGCGTCACCTCGCGCCCGTCGCGTGTGAGGGTCACCTCGTCGGGGGTCACGACGAGCCACGCCCGGCGCTCCTCCTCGCTCAGCCCCTCGGGCGGGGTGAGCTTCAGATCGTTGCGGCGCATGTCGTCGGCGACGCGCTGCCGATTCTGCCTGAGCGCCTGCGACCGCGTGGCGTACGTATCCCAGAAGGTCGTCGGCTCGGACAGCCACCGATCGGCGAACATCCGTCGATGCGCCTCGTCCGGCACCCAGGGACGATGGGGGGCCTTGTGGTGATACATCAGGAAGAACGGCTTGTCGGGCGGGCGGCTGCGGATGAAGTCGATGGCGAGATCGGTGATGACGTCGGTCGTGTACCGTCCCCCGTATCGGCGCTCGCCCGTGGCCGTGTACAGAATCGGATCGACGTAGGCGCCCTGCCCCGGGAGGATCTCCCAGTGATCGAAGCCGGCCGGGTCGCTGCCGAGGTGCCACTTCCCGATCATGCCCGTGTGGTAGCCGGCGGCCTGCAACAGGCGCGCGACGGTCTGGCGCGAACTGTCGAACCGGTTGAAGACGGGCACGCCGTTGCGGTGCGAGTACTGCCCGGTGAGCATCGCCGCGCGGCTGGGCGTGCAGATGGAGTTGGTCACGAAGACGTCGTCCATCGCCAGCCCCTCGCGCGCGAGGCGATCGAGGTTGGGCGTCTCGTTGAGGCGCGAACCGTAGGCGCCGACGGCCTGAGCGGCGTGGTCGTCGGACATGATGAACACGATGTTGGGGCGGTCCGCCCCTTCCGCCGCGGCTGCACAGAGCACGGCGGCCAGTGCCAGGCACAGTGGTCGCATGGGGGGATCTTACAGGCTACAGAGGCTACGGAGGCTACGGAGGCTACAGAGGCCGGGGTCAGGTCTGCGATAGCACAGCCAAGGGGTCAGGTCTGCGATAGCCCATGTCCCTGCGATCTCCGAAGGAATTGCCGGCGATGTGCTATCGCAGACCTGACCCCATCCATCGCAGACCTGACCCCACCTTCACGGCTCCAGGCCGATGGCGACGTCCTTGATCCAGGACGAGGAGAGGATGCCATCCATGACCATGCGGCGCGCCGCCTCGATCTGCTCGATGGTGACTCGCTCCGCCGCGGCGGCGTCGCCGCGCACGAGGGCGTCGAGCAGCGCGGCGTGTTCGTGCGCCATCTCGGCCGATCGATCCCGCACCTCGAGGCCGAGATGGAAGAGGCGCTCCATCTCCTCGAGCAACTGCGCGAGCACGGCCGCCAGCCGCCGGTTGCCCGCCGCGTCGGCAATCGCCACGTGGAACTGGCGGTTCACCTCCAGAAAGCGCGTCTCGCTCTCGCGGTGGCCGGGCGTGTACCCGGCGCGGCACAGGGCGTCGAGCCGCTCGAGCCGTCCCCCGTCGACGCGGCCCGCCGCCTCGCGCGCGGCCGCCGGTTCGAGCAGCAGCCGCAGCGCGAAGATGTCCTGCACGTCCTGGATCGTGACCGGCGCGACGAGATACCCGCGCCGGGCAATCGGCCGCACGAGCCCCTCGTGCGCCAGCCGCACGAGCGCGGCCCGGAGCGGCGCCTTCCCCAGCCCGTAGCGCTCGGCGAGCTGCCGCTCGGTGACCTCGGCGCCGGGCGCCAGCGCGCACTCCACGATCTGCCGCTTCAGCCGATGGTAGGCGGCATCGGTGAGGCCGCGGCCCGCTGGATGGCCGCGGCCCGATGGATGGCCGCGCCCGGCTGGATGGCCGCGCCCCGCGCCGGCCGCGCGACGAGGGGTCACGACGCCGTACGCGCCGACGCGGCCCGTCGCGTGCCCGCAATCTCCCGCACCGCGCCGATGGCCGTGTCGATGTGCGCCTCGGTGTTGAAGGGGCCGACGCTGAACCGCACCGCGCCCCGGCGGTCGGCCGTGCCAATCTGCTCGTGCACGAGCGGGGCGCAGTGCAGGCCCGTGCGCGTGGCAATGCTGTAATCGACGTCGAGCATCGTGCCGACGTCCGCGGGATCCATCGCGTCGACGGTGAAGACCAGCACGCCGATGTGGTCCGTCAGGTCGTCCTGGCAGTAGAGCGTGACGCCGCCGATGGCCCGCAGCCCGTCGCGCAGCCGCCTGATGAGCGCCATCTCGTGCTCGTGCACCGACGCGACCCCGCGTGCCTGGAGCCACTCGAGACCCGCATGGAGCCCCGCAATCCCGTGCAGGTTGGGCGTGCCGTACTCGAGCCGATGCGGGTACTCGGCCAGGTGATCGCGCTGGGCCGAACGCACGCCCGTGCCGCCCGCGCGCGTGTGCCGAATCTCGACGTGCTCCCCCACGTACATGCCGCCGATGCCCGTCGGCCCGAACAGCGACTTGTGCCCCGTGAAGACGAGCACGTCGACGTGCATCGCCTCGACGTCGATGGCGAGCTTCCCCGCCGTCTGCGACGCGTCGACGAGCAGCGGTACGCCGCGCTCGCGGCACAGCCGTCCGATGTCGGCAATCGGCTGCACGGTGCCGATGACGTTCGACCCGTGATTGACGGCGACCAGCCGCGTGTTCGGCCGCAGCCGGGCGCGAATCGCCTCGGGATCGACGAAGCCGCGCGCGTCGAACGGCACGTAGTCGACCTCGACGCCCTGATCACGCGAAAGGTGGTACAGCGGCCGCAGCACCGAGTTGTGCTCGAGCGTCGTCGTCACCGCGTGATCGCCGGGCCCGAGCAGCCCGAAGATGGCGAGGTTCAGCGCGTCGGTCGAGTTGTAGCCGAAGACCAGCCGCTCGGCGTGGCGTCCGCCGAAGAAAGCCGCCAGTGCCCGCCGCGTCTCGTCGACGAGGTGCCCGGCCTCGATGCAGAGGTCGTATCCCGAACGGCCCGGGTTCACCCCGCACCGCCGGAAGAACTGATCCATGAAGGCGTAGACCGGCTCGGGCTTGGGATAGGACGTCGCGGCGTTGTCGATGTAGATGAGCGGCTGCATAGCGGTCTCCCCGGCCGGCGGGGGCGAGACCGGCGCGCGCGGTGAACATACCATAGATAGCTATCTGACATGTCACGAAACAGCGCGGCGCCGGGCGGTGTGCTAGCCTGACACCAGGATTTCGCCGCCCCCGCCACCCCGGAGTCGCCGTCATGCGCCTGGTTCGCACCCCTCTGGCGATCTCGGTGGTCCTCGCCGGCCTCCTGCTCGTCGCCGGCGTCCGGGCCCAGCCCGCCCCTGACGCCGCCGGCGGTTCCCCGCCGGGCGGTCAACCGCCGCCGCGCGTGCTCGTGGCCGAGGTCGAGGCCGCCATCCACCCCATCTCGGCCGAGTTCATGATCTCGGCCATCGACCAGGCCGACGCCACCGGAGCGAGCGTCCTCGTCTTCGTGCTGCGAACGCCTGGCGGCCTCGTCGACACCACACGCGAGATCATCGCCCGCATCATCGCCGCCCGCACGCCCATCGTCGTCTACGTCGGACCGAGCGGCGCGCGCGCCGCGTCCGCCGGGTTCCTGCTGACGATTGCCGCCGACGTGGCGGCCATGGCGCCGGGCACGCACATCGGCGCGGCGCATCCGGTGAGCGGCCCCGGCACGCAGGAGGCGCCCGACAAGACGATGGCCGAAAAGGCCGCGTCGGACGTGGCCGCGTACGCGCGCTCGCTGGCCGAGGCGCGCGGCCGCAACGTGCCGCTCGCCGAGGAAGCGGTGCTCAAGAGCCGATCGTTCACCGAGCGCGAGGCCGCCGACGCCTCCCCGCCGCTCGTCGATCTGATCGCGCCGAGCGTCGACGACCTCGTGGCGTCGCTCGACGGCCGCGAGATCACTCGATTCCACGGTGCGAAGGTGACGCTGCGCACCAAGGGCGCCACGCGCGCCGACCTCCAGATGACGCGGCGCCAGCGCTTCCTGAGCGCGATTGCCGACCCGCAGATTGCCTATCTGCTCTTCTCCATTGGCCTGCTCGGACTCACCGTGGAGCTGTGGAACCCGGGGAGCGTGCTCCCGGGCGTGGTGGGCGGCGTGTGCCTGCTGCTGGCCTTCCTCGCCTTCTCGATCCTGCCGGTCAACATCGCGGGCCTGCTGCTCATCGCCCTCGGGATCGGGCTGCTGCTGCTCGAGATCAAGCTCCCGAGCTTCGGCGTGCTCGGCGTCGGCGGCGCCATCAGCCTCGTGCTCGGCTCCGTCGTGCTCATGGGCGACACGCCGGAACTGCGGGTCGGACTCTGGCTCGTCGTCCCGCTCATGCTCGCCTTTGCCGCGATTTTCCTGTTTCTCGGCCGGCTGGCGATGGCCTCGCAGATGCGGCCGGCGGCCAGCGGCGCCGAGGCGATGATTGGCGCAGCAGGCCGCGCCATGACCGCGCTCGGGCCCGGCCTCGAAGGCCAGGTCTTCGTGCACGGGGAGATCTGGTCGGCCCTGGCCGACGCCCCGATCGGGCCCGGCACGCGCGTCCGCGTGGTCGCGCGCGACGGCCTGACACTCGGCGTGGTGCCCGACGCCGCCCACACCCAGGGAGGAGATCCATCATGATCGTGTCCGCGCCTCTGATCTTCGTTACGGTCGTCCTGCTGTATCTCATCAGCTCCATCAAGATCCTCGCGGAATACGAGCGTGGCGTGATTTTCCGGCTCGGCAAGCTGCTGCCACGGCCGAAGGGCCCCGGCCTCGTGCTCGTCTTCGCGCCCGTCGATCGCATGGTGCGCGTCAGCCTGCGGACGGTGGTGCTCGACGTGCCGCCGCAGGACATCATCACGCGCGACAACGTCTCGGTGAAGGTGAACGCCGTCGTGTTCTTCCGCGTCCTCGACCCGCTCAAGGCGATCGTCGAGGTCGAGAACTTCCACTACGCCACGTCACAGCTCGCGCAGACCACGCTGCGCAGCGTGCTGGGACAGGCCGAGCTCGACGACCTGCTCGCCGAGCGCGAGCGCCTCAACCAGGAACTGCAGCAGATTCTCGACAAGCAGACCGACCCGTGGGGCGTGAAGGTGTCGGCCGTCGAGGTGAAGCACGTGGACCTGCCGTCCGACATGCAGCGGGCCATCGCGAAGCAGGCTGAAGCCGAGCGCGAGCGCCGCGCGAAGATCATCCACGCGGACGGCGAGTTTGCCGCGTCCGCGAAGCTTGCCGAGGCCGCCAACGTGCTCAACGCCGAGCCGCTGGCCATCACGCTGCGCTACCTGCAGACGCTCACCGAGATCTCCACCGAGAAGAACTCGACCATCATCTTCCCGCTGCCGATCGACCTGCTGCGGCTGCTGAAGGAGCACGTCAAGGAGTAACCGGCCCGTACAGCTCGACCCGCTGCTCCACATCGCCGTCGACGATCGCCACGGCCACCCAGGGCTCGCCAGCGGTGCGCACGCGGCCCTGCCACATCACGGTGGCGGACCCCCCTCCGGTCAGGTCCACGTCGCGCGCGGGCGTCGGCATCTCGAGGTTGTCGGCGCGCAATTCGACGCGATGCCGTCCCGTGCCGCGCGCGGTCATCGCGATGGTGATCCGCCCGCCGGCGGCGGGAGTCGCCGCGAGCGAGATGTCCGGCGTCCTTCGCCGTGCTCGAACGCCGCCGTTCCCATCCCCGGGAGCGAAGGCTTCCCCGTCCTCGAGGATCCACAGCCACCTCACCGAGGGATGCACCCACACTTCCTTGTAGACGTAGCCGTTCTGCGACGGCCAGTACGGCGCGTCGGCGTTCTTGCGCGTCATCATCCCCACCGGGAGCGAGCCGACGATGTCGCCCGACGAGACGGAGTATTGCTGGGCGAAGTCGTAGCCCTCGCCCCACATGGTGCTCTGCGAGAACGGGTTGCGGCCCACCACCCACTCGAGTTGCCGCTGCACGAGGTCGGCCGCGGCCGCATCACGGCGCAACCGCGCCGCCGTGGCCAGCGCCTTCGCCTGCGAGAGCAGCACGCCGTAGTTGCCGCGCCGCGCGAACCACACGGGGAACGCCTTCAGGTAGTAGCCATCGCCAAGCGGCGTGCCCTGCACGACCTGCTCGCGGTAGGCCTCGCGGCTCGCCTGATAGCGATCGCCCTCTTCCGGAACGTTCACGAAATCGCGCTCACGATAGACGTAGGCCGGGAGCACGCCATACGGCGCCGTCGCCTCGGCGGCCGCCTTCTGGTACTCCGCGTAGCGCGCGAGCAGCGCGTACCAGCGGATCCAGTCGGGGTCGTCGGGGAACGCCTCGCACAGCGCGGCCATCGCGACGATGGGGGCCTGGTCGTTGCCGCGATGGAACTGATGGAAGAGGGTCGTGCGATCGGGCCCGGTGTAGAAGAAGCCGCCGAGCGGCCAGCGCGTGCCCACGGGCGCGCGCTGCTGCGAGTCGAGCACGATGGGCGCCAGCTCGCGGGCCTTGCGCGAGTAATGCTCGTCGCCGGTGGCCGCATACAGCTCGAGCGAGGCGAGGATGCCCACCGAGGCGAGCTCCATGTCGGTCGAGGCAAAGGCGGGCGTGCTCAGGTTCTCGGGCGTCTCGGGCGTGTCGATGGCGTCGAGCCAGTCCTGCCGCGCCATGGCCAGCGCACGCGCGGCGAGTGCCGGATCCGAGGTCCGGAGCACGCGCGCAGCCCGAGCCCCGGCGGCCGCGGCGATGTAGTTCACGTTGGGGTTCTTCAGCGCCTCGCGCGGGCGATCGTCCTCGTCGCCGATGATGCCGTTGGTCCAGGTGTTCATGCTGGCGAAGCCGATGCGGTAGCCGCCCTTGAAGCGCACCTTCAGCACCCAGTCGAGCCCCCAACGGGCTTCCTCGATCAGGCGCGCGACGAGCGCAGGATCGCGTCCCTCCCGCGCGAGGCGCTCGGCGAGCGCGAACATCACGTAGGTCGCCTCGCCCGTGTTGATGAGCCCCTGCGACAGGTCGCCGGCATCGTGCCAACCGCCGTTCATCACGATTCGCAGGTCGCCGTGCGTCGCGAGCCAGTCGCGATGGCACGCGTCGTGAAGGCCGGGAATCGTGGTCCCGCACCGTTCGCCGTAGAAGAAGTTGAGCGTCTTCCAGATGGTCGGGTCCCACACGTCGCGGGCGATGCGGAACGGTCGCGTGTCGATGGGGCCGGCACGCACGGTGTAGCGGCCCTCTGCCCGCACTGCCGAGAAGTCGAGCCGCTGGAACTCGCCGCGCGGCGTCGTGACGCGCTCGACGGGACCCGCGAACACGCGTTCGCCGGTCTCGAGCCGCACCACCTCGAAGCGGTCCGCCTCGAGCCCCGTCGCGAGCGCGGTCTTCCGCGCCGTCGATCGGTAGCCCGTGTGGCTGAAGGCGAGACGCCCCGGCGCGACGTTCCAGCCCTCGAAGTGATCGGCCTCCACGCGCTGCAGCTCGAGCCCCGCGACGTCGAACGCGATGCGATCGCCCGGACCGGGCAGCCGCTTGTTCGCCCAGTAGTGGAGTCCCACCGCCGTGACCTTGTCGCGCGCGAGCGGCGTGATTTCCCACACGATGTGCGTCCACTGGCCGTTGGTCAGCGTCACGTAGTGGTTGCCCTCGCGGTTGTAGACGTCCGGCACCTTCTCGGCGCCGTCGTTCCGGAGCGAGATGACGATGGGCAGGATGTGGAAGCCGGACATCTGCGGGCGGATCCACAGCGACAGGCGGTTGAACCTGGTCCAGTCCTCGCCGTCGACGCCGCGCGTCGCCGTGACCGACGGAAGGCCGGCCACACCGGCGGCGGGCTTGCGGACCGAGAGGTCCATCTCGATGCGCAGGCGCCGGAACGGGACCGGGCCGTCGGGCGGCTCGAAGCGGTGCGTGGCGTCGCCCCTCACGGCCCACGTGGCGGGGTCGGTCATGTCGTCCAGCGTGCGCGATTCGAGGACGGGCTTGCGCAGCCAGGCCGCCTCGGCCGAGTGCTCCCACGCGACGGGCTGCGGTTCGCGCGGGGACTGGGCGGCGAGGGCGGCGCCGGCCGTGACGAGGCCAAGGAGGACGAACAGGCGCCCGGAGGACATGTGCACCTCGGAGTCGGGGGCGGGTCTGGCACCGCGACGCGGCGAGGGGAGCGACGGCGGACGCGGCAGGTCGCGCACACGATATCGCGGATCGGGGGGTCGGGGGATAATCTCCCGCATGCGTTCCCACCGGGCCGCGCCACCCTCACGCTCCCGCTCTCGACCCCGCGCCTCCGTCCTCGTGGCCGCCGACTGGGCTCCCATCAGGGCGTTCGACGCCGTCATCCGCGAGACTCCCGAGGCCATCTACGGCGACCTGCTGCCCCGCCTTCGCGACGCCGACCTCCGCATCGTCAATCTCGAGTGCGCGCTGACGCGGGCGTCGATGGCGGTCTGGAAGAGCGGCGCGGTCTTCAAGGGCGAACCGGCCCACGTCGCGGGCCTGACAGCCGTGCCGTTCGATGTCGCCTGCCTCGCCAACAACCACGTGCTCGACTACGGCGTCGCCGGTCTGCGTGAGACCCTGCGGGTCATCGATCGCGAGGGCCTCGACACGGTGGGGGCCGGGCTCACGGAGGCGCAGGCGTACGCGCCGCTCTCCTGCGAGGTTCACGGCATCCGCGTCGACATCGTCAACTTCAGCGAAGGTGAAGACCTGACCGCGGCGCGGGGTGGTCCCGGTGTGTTCGGCTGGGACATCGATCGCGTCACCACGACGGTGCGGCGCTCGAAGCAACAAGGCGCCGTCGTCATTGCGATCGGACACTGCGGGCTCGAGTACGTGCCCTATCCCCCGCCCTACGTCGTCGACGCGTTCCGCGCGATTGCCGACGCCGGCGCCGACTGCGTGATCGGCCATCACCCGCACGTGCCACAGGGGATGGAGTGGCACAACGGCCGGCCCATCTTCTACAGCCTGGGCAACTTCGTCTTCTATCAGCCCGTGAACCTGCACTACCGCAAGGTCGGCTTCTTCGTCACCCTGCGGATTCACGGACGCGCGATCGAGGG
>JAHDVQ010000135.1 GCA_023384595.1 Vicinamibacteraceae bacterium
GCGCAGCGTCGGCCCCTCGCGGCCGTCGCCGGGCTCGAAGCGCGCGACCTCGCGGGTGGCGGCGAGGACCTCGGCGTACGCGCGCGCGCGCCTCGGCGCGTCGGCGAGTCCCAGGGCGCGCTCGTGGACCGCGGACGAGGCGACGATGAAGGCGATGCGCTGCTCGGCGATCGCGGCGGGCGTGAGCTCGTCGAGAAACGCCGGGTAGCTCACGCCGTAGCGTGCCGGGAGCGCCAGTTCCTGACCTTCGACCACGATGACGCTTCCCGCGGGGACATGTGTCGTGATCCACTCGTAGGCGAGCGCGTGGGTCGTCGGCCGGCTTCGCTGCTCGAGGAACCTGACGGACGCCCAGAGGGGCGGCAGCAGTGCCGCGATCGTGAGCGCCGTGATGAGCGCGCGCCGCGCCAGGTGAGGGATGTGGAAACGCCGGAGCAGCGCGACGCCCGAGATGACGGCGGCCGCCGTGAGGACCGACGTGAACGGCAGCAGGGGCAACAGGTAGCGCCCGTAGATGAACAGCCTGTCGGCGATGAGCCACAGGTAGACGAGCGGCAGGGCCACGACCAGGGTCCACCGTGCGCGTCCCGGCCCCCTGGCTGCCCGCACCAGCCCCATCACGGTCCCGACGCCGAGCAGGATCATCGACGGCCAGCCGTACGCGAGGCGGAGGTGTTTCAGGTACACCAGCCACCCGCTCTCGAGGTGATCGGGCCGGGCGACGAACTGCCGCATGAGCAGGCCGTAGTCGTTCAGGAAGGCCGGCAGATCGATCAGCGTGTAGGGCGCGCCGGCGAGGAAGCCCGCGAAAGCGGCGGCGATGATGCCGCCCGCGGCGGCCCCGCGCGACGGGCGCACCGGCCACGTGAGCCAGACGGCGACGAGCGGGAGGACGAGCGCCACGCCCGCGTTGTACTTCATCGCCGCGGCGAGGCCGGCCGTGAACCCGGCGGCGGCAAACGCCAGCCAGCCTTCGTCCTCGTGGGCCCGCAGCGCGAGCCACCCGGTCAGCGCGACGAGGAACGTGGCCGGCACGTCGGTGAGGACGAAGTGCGACTCGCGCACGTGCAGCGGCATCACGGCCATCAGGCCCGCCGCGAGCAGCGCGTGCCGCGCGCCCCACCGCATCCCGATCTGATGCGTGACGAAGACCGTCGCCACGCCGAGCGCCGCCGTGACCGCGCGTCCCCACAGGTACACGTGTTCGGGGCCGAACTCGGCGAGCGCGTGCCAGGTACCGCGCACGGTGCCCACGAGGTAGGCGAGAATCGCGACGGGCAGGTGCAGGTAGAACACGAGGCCGGGATACATGAAGAAGTGCGGGTTCAGGTCGCCCGTCTTCATCATGGTGAGGACGCGCACCATGATCTGGGGCTCGTCGGCGCCGGTCTGGTAGGGCAGGCCGGCGTCGAGCCGCCACACGCGCAGCAGCGTCGCGACGGCGAGCGTCACGACGAGCCACAGCGTCTCGGGCTTCACCTCGGCGGCATCACGCCGTCCGTGCAGCGCCACTCTCGTTCCCCTCCCATGGCGCGCGCCGCGGCGGGCCGCGGGCCGCGCGTCCCGTTGTTACTCCCCGCCGGTCCCGATCTCGAGGATGCGCAGCGTCGGTCCCCGCCGCGCGGCGTCGGGCACGAAGCGCGCGCGCTCGGTCGTGCGCGAGAACAGCTCTCCGTATCGCCTCGTGCGGTCGCGTCCGTCCGGCTGGCGCAGCGCCATCTCGTAGACCTCTGACGAGGCGACGAGGAAGCGCGCGTCGCCGCCGGGCGCCCCGGGTTTCGTGACGTCGGTGAGCCACCGCGGGTAGGTCACGCGATAGTGCTGCTCGGGCACGGCCAGGGTCCGCCGCTCGACGGCGATGGCGCTCCCCCGCGGCACGTGTCGCGTAATCCACTCGTAGGCCAGCGCCTGGGTCGTCGGACGTCCCAGGTCGCGCACGAAGCGCACCGAGGCGAGCGCCGGCGGGAGCAGCACCGCGACGGTGAGGGCCACGATGAGCAGCGTCCGCGCCCACCGCGGGATGTTGAAGCGCCGCAGCATGCTCACCCCCGAGATCACGGACACGGCCACGAGCACGCACGTGAAGGGGAGCAGCGGCAGCAGGTAGCGCGCGAAGATGAGCGAGCGGTCGGCCAGGAGCCAGAAGTAGAGCACGGGGAAGACGACCACCATGGCCCACCGCGGCCGGCCCGGTCCCTTCACGATGCGGGTGACGCCCATGATCGCCCCGACGATCAGCAGGATCATCGACGGCCAGCCGAAGGCGCGCTGCAGGTGCTTCAGGTAAATCAGCCACCCGGGATCACCGGCCCCGCGCGGGGTGTACGACCGCATCAGGAAGCCGAAGCCGTCGAGGAAGCCGGGGAGATCGATGAGCGTGAAGGGCGCCGCGACGAGGAACCCGGCGGCCCACGCGAGCACGGTGGCGCCCACCGCCATCACCCGCGACGGACGGATGGGCGAGGTGAACCAGGCCGCCATGAGCGGCAGCACGAGCGCGGCGCCGGCGTTGTACTTCGTGGCGGTGGCCAGGCCCGCGACGAGGCCCGCGATCGCGAAGGCCCTGACGTGCCGCTCCTCGTGCGCCCGCAGCGCGGTCAGGCCGGCGAGCGCGACGAAGAAGGCCGCCGGGACGTCGGTGAGCGCGTAGTGCGATTCACGCACGTGCAGCGGCATCAGCGCCATGAGGCCCGCCGCGAGCAGCGCGTGCCGCGCGCCCCACCGCATCCCGATCTGGTGCGCGACGTAAACGGTGGCGACGCCGAGCGCCGCCGTCGCGGCCCGGGCCCAGAGATAGAAGTCCGACGGCCCGACCTCGGCGAGCGAGTGCCACGCGCCGCGTCCGGCGCCCACCAGGTAGTTCGCAACGGCCACCGGCAGGTGCAGCGCGAAGATGAGGCCGGGGTAGTCGAAGAAGTGCGGGTTGAAGTCGCCCGTCTTCATCATGGTGACCACGCGCACCATGATCTCGGGCTCGTCGATGCCGGTCAGGTAGGGCAGGCCCGTGCCCAGGTGCCAGAACCGCAACACCGCCGCCACCACGAGCGTCACCGCGAGCCAGAGCGTCGCGGGCTGGAGGTCGGCGGCTTCCCGCCACTCGGAACGATCGGCCATCACGTGTTCACGCCCGCGGCCCGCTCACGGACCGCCGGGCCGGGTGCCCAACGGAGAATCATACGCGAGCAGGCGCCGGTAGACCTCTTCGGTCCGCCGGGCGACGGCAGGCCAGGCGAACTCCCGATCGACGAGGGCGGCGCCCTCGGCGCCCATCGCGGGCAGTCGCGCCAGTGCCTCGGCGGCGACGACGAGCGCCCGGGCCAGCGCACCGGCGTCGGACGGTGCCACGAGCCAGCCCGTCACGCCCTCCACGACCTTGTCGGGGAGGCCGCCGGCCCGCGTGGCCACCACGGGCCGGGCGTGCGCCATGGCCTCGAGGGTCACGAGCGAGCTGCCCTCGTATCGCGTCGGGTGCACGAAGACCGTCGCGGCCTCGTACCACGCGTGCAGTGCCGCATCGGACAGCCGCCCCGCGAGCCGCACGGCGTGCGCGAGGCCGGCCGACTGCACGCGCGAGGCCAGGGCACGACGTTCCGGGCCATCGCCCGCCAGCACCCACGTCCATCCCGGCACCAGGACGTCGAGCCTGGCGCGGGCCCCGGCCAGCGCGTCGACCATCACGTCGAAGCCCTTGTTGCGTTCGAGACGGCCCACCGAGAGCATCACGAAGTCCGAGGCGCCGAGACCGGCCTGCTGCCGCATCGCCATGGCCTCGGCGGAGCCCGCGTGACGCCGGCACGCCTCCACGTCGATGGCATTCGGCACGACGGCCACCTTGCCGGCGGCCATCGGCAGCCAGCGCTCGACGACCGGGACGAGCGCGCGGTCGGTGGCGAGCACGCAATCGGCGGCGCGGGCCACCGCCCGCACGGCGCGCTGGAGCGGGACGTAGGCCAGGCGCTTCAGCCTCGCGGCGTCGGGGGCCGTCGCGCCGAACTCCTCGAGCCCCTGCGGGTTCAGCACGAGCGGTGCGCCGGCGCCGCGCCGGCGCGCACGCGCGTAGCCCAGCGCGCTCGCGCCGAGGCCGTGGACGACATCGACGCGACCCTGCGCGACGAGATGGGCGGCCCGGCGGCCGGCGCGCCACCCGAACAGCGGATACGCCGTGTCGCGATCGAGAATCGTCGTGCCCGGCCGGTTCGCGAGCGGGAAGGTGACGTACGGCACGTGCACGAGCCGTGCGCTCGTCTCGAGCGCCGCGATCGCCTCGCGGGGACAGCCGGGACGCGGCGGCGGCGTGACGAGCGTCACCTCGACGCCACGCGCGGCGAGGTGGCGGACGAGATCGAACACGTGGCGCTCGAGCCCGCCGAGCCCGTGCAGGGGGTGCACGGCCCGCGAGGTCACGGCGACGCGCAGCCGCGAGCCGGCGTTCACCGCCCCGCCCCCGCCCGTTCCCGGGCGCGCTCGTAGACCGCCTCGATCCGCGGCATCACGACGCTCGTGTCGAACACCATCTCGGCCCGGCGGCGGGCGCCCGCGCCCAGCCTCCGCCTCAGCCCATCGTCGGCACACAGGCGCGCCACGTCCCGAGCGAGCGCCTCGGGCGTCGCCGCCACGAGCCCGCTCTCTTCATGGACCACGATGTCGCGGGTGCCCCCGGTGTCCATCACGGCCATCGCAACGCCGAGCGCGCTGGCTTCGACGAGCACGCGGCTGAGCGATTCGGGTCCGTACGAGGGAAACACGAGGATCGTCGCGTGCGCGATCCAGGCGAGCACCTCGCCGCGCGAACGCCACCCCGTGACCTGCAGCGGAACGGCGAGCCGCCGCGCCTCGTCCTCGAGCCGGCTGCGCCATGTGCCGTCGCCGACGGCGACGAGCGGACCCGGGAGAGGAGCGTCGCGCACGGCGCCCAGCAGGAACTGCACGCCCTTGTTGGCTTCGAGCTTGCCCGCGAAGACGACGTAGGGACGATCCATCGGACGCGGGCCCGCGAGCGCCTCGCGGCGCAGCGCCGCCACATCGACGGCGTTGGGGACGACCGCGAGGCGTTCCGCGTCGAGACCCGCCGCCCGTGCCGCCAGGTCGCGCCCCATCGCCGTGCTGACGGCGACCAGCGCGTGCGCACGCGCGAGCAGCGCCTGCTTGCGCGCGAGATTGCGCCGCATGTAGGGCACCAACGGCAGCGTGAGCGGCCACGCCGCGCCGGCGTGGGGCCGGACGCACCGGCGCATGTTGGCCGGAGTGCAGGCGGGACAGAGCGAGGGCGACGCCGGATCGACGATGAGGTCGCTCCAGTAGCACACAGGCCAGTAATCGCGTACCGTGACGACCGACGCGCAGCGCGCCGCGTTGGCTGGCCCGCCGGTGGTCGCGCGGATGGCCGACGCCGTCTCGGCCGCCAGCACGGAGGCCGGCCCGCTCATCACGTGCTGCCCGTGGACGATATCCACGCCGTCGCGCACGAGACCCTCGGCGAGCCAGGCGCCGAGGCGCGGGTAGAGCCGCTCGTTCTTCGCGCGATTGCGCGCAAAGGGGAGTCGCGGCGCCGTCACGTGGTACTCCGTCACGGCGAGCCCTTCGTACTCGCGGCGGGCGACGCCCGCGCGGGGCGCTTCGACCACGTGCACGATATCGACGGGGTGTCCGCGCGCGGCGAGGCCCCTCGCCAGCTCGAACGTGCTCCAGCCCGAGCCGCCGGCGCGCGGCGGGAACGAGTCGGTCACGAGCCGGATCCTCACGGCACCGTGGCTCCGTGCGCCCGCCGGGCGAGGGCCCGCTCGAAGGCCCCGGCGAGACGCGTGCAGTGGGCCGCCCACGAGTACTCCCGCTCGGCGCGCTCGCGCGCGGCGCGGCCCAGTGCCGCCCGCCGTCCGTCGTCGAGCAGCGACTCGAGCGCGGCGGCGAGCGCCGGGGGCGCCGGCGGATCGTAGAGCAGGCCTTCGCGGCCGTCCTCGACGAGCCCCGCGAGCCGGGGGATGCGCGGCGCCACCACCGGGAGCCCTGAGGCCATGTACTCGAAGACCTTGAGCGGCGACCAGTAGAAGTCGAGCGCCAGCGGCGGGTGCGCGGCCACGTCGAACGGCGCCACCCCGATGTCGGCCGCCGCGAGCGTGGCGGGCATCGCCTCGTGCGGAATCGCGCCCAGGATGGTCACGCCGGCCAGGCCAGCCGCCTTCTCGCGCACGAGCGGCAGCTCGGGTCCGTCGCCGGCGAGCACGAGCGCGAGGCGGTGCCCCCCGGCCTGGTGCACCAGGCGCAGCGCGTCCACCAGGTGGTGGGCGCCGTGCCACGCGCGGAAGGCGCCCGCGAAGATGGCGACGACATCGCCCGGCTTTCGCGCGAACGGCGCGGGCCCTGGCGCGCCGGGACGGAACCGCGTCGTGTCGGCGGCCCACTCGATGGTGAGGAGCCGCTCCGGCCGAATCCAGTCGGGCACGATGGCGGCGCTCGGCGTGATGACGACGTCGGCGAGGCGGCACACGTGTTCGCGCCAGCGCCGCATGGGCTCGAGGAGCAGGGCCCGATCGAGGCGGGCCTTGGGCGAGCCGGCGTAGTCGACCACGGGGGCGTTCACCTCGAGCGCCGCGACGGCGCCGTGTGTCGCGGCTGCGACGATGCCCTCGCCGCCGAAGTTGTAGTAGCGCTCGATGACGACGTCGGGCCGGCGGGCACGGACGACCTCCGCCACCGCGCCGCGCCGGAGCCACCGGAGCTCGCGGCGCCCGAGCGGCGGCGCCATCGCGTGCCACGCGGCACGGCCGCGCGGAAAGCCGCCCGGACCCGGTTGCGCGAGCACGTGCACCTCGTGGCCCAGGGCGGCGAGACCCTCCGCCACCGCGGCCACGTGAATCGATCCGCCCGTGGTGCCGGGCACCGTCTGGTCGATCGCGCAATAGAGGATGCGCATGGCGTCCCGCGTCAGGCCGCCTCGCGCTGCTTCACCAGCACGGCGAAGAACGGGCCCGACCGCACGCGTCCGAAGAGCGCCACGTCGAGCATCATGAGTCGCGTGAGGAGCGAGAGCGCCGCGCGAAGCGGGCCACCGCGATCGAGCCGCGCCTTGGCCGCGAGCCGGGCCGCGCGCACGCCGTCCGTCACGTCATCACCGGCCGCGCCGGCCGCGCCGGCCGTGCGTGCCACCTGGCGGCGCGCCAGCCACCGCTCGGCCATCCGCATCAGGATGTTCTCGACGAAGCCCCCGATGAGCGGCGTGTAGTAGCGGATCCGGCCGATCCTGAACCCGGCGGCGTCGACGACGCGCTCGAGGTGCGGGACGTCGGCGAGCGGGTTCACGTGGTCGGACTTGCGCAGCCGCTCCTGCCGGACGTCCACCAGGCCGCGGCGATCGAGCCAGGCCTGCAGGCGGTTGATGGCGCGCAGGCCGCGCGCCAGCCGCGAGTTGCGGCGGACGTGCGTGTACACGAAGAGGCGGCCGCCCGGTTCGAGGATGCGGTTGGCCTCGCGCAGCATCTCGACGAGCGAGGCCTCACTGAGGTGCTCGAAGACGTCGAGCGACCAGGCCTTGTTGAAGGCGCCGTCGGGAAACGGCAGGCGGCGCAGGTCACCCAGCACGAGGTCGACCTGCTCGACGGCCTCGTGCGCGAAGAACGGGCTCACGTCGACGCCCACCAGCCAGGCGCCGGTGCCGGCGTTCCACACGAGCATGCGTCCGCTGCCGCAGCCGAGGTCGGCAATGCGGTCGCCGGTGCCGGGCTGGAGCATCCGCCGCAGCATCCGCTGCCGGACGCCGGCGCCGAGCAGCGGCGGTGAGACGCGCTCGTGGCGCGCGTCGGCGTGGAGCGCCGCGTCGGTGTACTTCGTCGTCTCGGCAAATGCCGCGGCCGGGCGCGCGTCGAGCACGCCGCCCGAGGGCGGCTCCAGGGTGCGCCCGCACTCCGGACAGGTGAGCGCGCCCTGGTCGCGCGTGAAGGGCACGCGGCAATCGGGGCACGAGACGAGGGCGAGCAGGCGATCCGAGACCATGGCGGCGCGGCGGTCGCCTCAATGGTAGCGCGCCGCGGACGTCCGCCGGCCCGTGGCCTCGGCGAGCACCGCCTCGAGGCGTTCGGCGCGCGCCGCCCAGGTGTAGCGTGCCGCATCGTCGAAGGCGCGGCGGGCGAGCCGGTCGGCCAGCACCGGGTCGACGGCAAGGCGGTCGATCGCCGCCGCCCACGCCTCGGGAGCGTCCGGTTCGACGAGCAACGCATTGGCGCCGTCGGCCAGCACTTCCCTGAAGGCCGGGAGATCCGAGGCGACGATCGGCCGTCCGGCCGCGAGGGCCTCGAACAGCTTGAGCGGCGAGGTGTAGTCGGAGGACATCCGCGAGCGGCTGTTCGGGATGGCGACGAGGTGGGCCGCGGCGAGCGCCGGCACGACCTCGCGCGGCGGGAGCAGGCCCGTGAAGGTCACGCGGTCCGCGATGGCGAGCGTCGAGGCCAGCAACTGCAGGCGCGCCAGATCGGGCTCGCTCGGAAGGCCCCCGATGATCAGGGCGCGGGCGTTGGGCAGCATCGCGACGGCGCGCAGCAGCGTGTCGACGCCCTTCCACGGGTAGAGGTGCCCGGCGTAGCCCACCACGGTGTTGCCCGAGGGCGGCCGGTACTCGTACTCGCGCCGCGGGTCCAGCCGCACGCCGTCGGCGACGACGTGGCAGTTGGCGCGGACGCCGTAGCGCGATTCGAGGTCGGCCACGAGGCGCGCCGTGATGCCCACGTAGCCGTCGGCACGCCGCCACACCAGCTCCTCGCGGCCCGCGAGCCGCCGCTGCTTGGCTGTCGAGGCCGAGGGAGCCGTGGCCAGCAGCGACCCGAGTTCCGCCGAGACGACGTCGGCCAGGCCGTGGCTCTCGTAGACGACCGGCGGGCGCACGGCGCGGGGGAGCCGCAGCAGGTAGGCGGCCACGCCGAGATCGCGCGTGAACACCGCGTCCCACGCGCCCTGGACGACGGCGCGTGCCAGCGCGCGCGAGACGTAGCCCACGCGGCGGCGCGTGGGCGATCCCACCAGCGTCAGCCGCTTCACGCGCAGCGTGGGCGGTGGCGTGATGCCGTAGAACGCCCACGGGTCGCGGCGCGGGACGGCCGTGTCGTCGCGCACGAGGAGCGTCACGGCGTGACCGCGCTCGGCCAGGGCGGCGCAGGTCTCGGCCGTCTGGATCCCGTTGGCGCGCTCCAGGGGGAACCTGATGTCGGCCAGGTAGAGGAGACGCACTCAGGGCCTCGCATCCGGGGACGCGGGCGGCGCCGGCGGCGCGTCGCGCCGCGGCGCGTAGAACGAAGCCCGATCGAAGAGGTAGCGCCGCGCAATCGACGGCAGCTCGCGCGGGAGGACGAGGAAGGTAACCCGGGCATTCCGCGCCGGCTCGAGCCGCTGTCGATCCATCAGACCGGTTCCAAACTGCACCATCAACCCGAGATTCCACCACACGGCGAGCGCCGCCGCCACTCCCACCGGCCAGGCGGCCGTCCGCCGTGAGACCCGTGCGCCGACGACGGCGAGGCCCACGACGAGCACTGCCGTGAGCGCCACGAAGCGCCGCTGGCCGAAGGCGCCCGCCACGGTCCACGACTCGACGCTCCCCGCGACGTAGACCTGCACGGTGACCATCGCGAGCATGGCCAGCGCGACGAGGCGCCGGTCGGCGGGCCGCTCGAGTCCCTGGCCAAGCCCCGCCTCGGGGCCGCCGTCGCGTCCGAGCGGCCGCCAGGCGAGCCACGCGAGGCCCGCGAGCGCGAGCACCGCGAGCGGCGTCCACACGAGGAACCCGTGCGCGGGCGAGGCGAGGACGCCGAGCGCGTGGGGCGCGGTCCACGTCATCTTCCGGGTGACGAGCGGCGAGGGGCCCAGCCGCCCGTTGAGCGCCAGGTACGCGAGCGCCTGCGGCAGGAACGCGACGGCAAAGGCCGGTATCGCCACCAGGGCCCCGGCGAGGAGCCGCCGCCGCACCTCGCGTCCCTCCGCGCGCCACCACGTCCCGGCGAAGTCGAGGGCCGGGCCGGCCGCGATGAAGACGTCCTGCTCGCGCACCATGCCCATCAGCGCGGCCAGCGCGCCGAGCGCCGCGCAGCCGGCGGCCGACCACGTGCGCCGCACGCGCAGCCACGTCCACAGGAAGAGCGCGGCCGCGAAGGCCGAGCACGCGTGCGACATCGGGGGCGCGACGTACATGTAGAAGAGCAGCGGCGTGCCGAGCCAGATGGCGA
>JAHDVQ010000419.1 GCA_023384595.1 Vicinamibacteraceae bacterium
GGCTCTACGCGTTTGAGTGGGGAGCGCGGGTTCGGATGCGGGGTGGGGCTGGGCGTCGGGGCCAGGTGACGCCGCCGGCGTGGAGGAGGACGCGGAGGCGGTAGTTCTCGAAGGTCCGGAAGCCGTGCCCGGCGCGTTTCACCTTCTTGACGCAGAGGTTCAGCCCTTCGGTGGGGCCGTTCGACGCGCCGGTGGTGTGGTGGGCGAGGATCTCGGCTCGCCACGAAGCGAGTGTGTTCCCAAGGGCGACGATCTCGGGGACGGTGTCGGCGGCGCAGCCGGCGATCGCCTTGTCGAGGAGGACCGCCGCGTCGTCGTAGTTCTCGGCGAGGTACACGTCTCGGACTGATTCCTTGGCGAGCCAGGCGCCGAGGACCTCGTCGTGGGGGTCCCCGGCGCGCAGGCCGAGCAGCATCCGTTCGGCGCCCCGCTCGTCGAGGCGTTCAGCGCCGGTGAGCATGAGCTTGCGGATCCGATACAGCGGATCGCGCTTGCGGCCTCGGTGGCCGAGCGTCTGGTTCTGCACCCGGCGCCGCACCGCATCGGCACAGCGGTTCGCGACGCGCACGACGTGGAACGGATCCGCGACGCGGCGGGCATGATCGAGATGCGGTGAGAGCCCGGCACGAAACGACCCGGCGAGATCAGTGGCGACCACCGTGACCCCAGCCAGCCACTCCGGAGCCGCGTTGGCCGTCCATCGCCGCAGGTCAGCAGCGCTGTTGCCCTCGACGATGTCGATCAACATCGACCGCTCCAGGTCCACCAGCCCCGTCGCGTACACGGTGTGGTGATGCCGATTGGCCCTCAGGAACGACGTCTCGTCCACCCCGAGCTGATCGACCGGACCAACCCGGCCGGGATCATCGACCAGTGGGGTGCCGTGCTCAACGACCGCGTTCATCACCGTCCACCAACACACCCCGAACTCCTCGGCGACCTTCGCCACCGGCCGGGCCAACTCGCCGACCTGGCGGCACGCCTCCACCCCGGCCCGCCGGGTCAACACCGCCTGCGCGTCGAAGTCACCCGACGTCTCGGTCCACGTCTTGACCTCACAGCGCGACTCGCGGCACCGCCACCGCCGCTTACGCCACACCAGCCGCGCCGGACGACCGAAACACGGCAGGTCCCGCACCGCGACCTCAACCCGATCGTGCACCTCCGCGCGCACGCCACACACCGCGCAGCCGGTCACCGTCGCGGTCGTCTCCACCCGGACCACCACCTCATCGGCGGCCTCGCTCACCCCCAGCACCCGGAAACCGGGCAATCCCAACAACGCCTCCGCCAGGCCGGTACCGTCGCTCACGCAGGGGTCTCCTCGTCGTCGCTGCCTTCAGACAGCTGTGACGATCGCGGGACCCCTGCCCCAAGTGGTGGACCCTCCCCACTACCTCACTCCCCACCCCAACGCGAAGAGCC
>JAHDVQ010000420.1 GCA_023384595.1 Vicinamibacteraceae bacterium
TCGACGAGGCGACCATCGCGCTCATGCGGCGCGTCAAGCAGGCCTTCGACCCGCTTGGCATTCTCAATCCGGGGAAGATCTTCAGTTCTCAGTAATCAGTTAGGCATCCGGCGTCCGGCGTCCGGCGTCCGGCGTCCGGCGTCCGGGGCCCGGGGCTCTCAGCCATCAGTCGTCAGACTCATCCCCATCGCCCGGGTAGCCGCGTCCCGCAGCCGGGACAGGTGCCGGCAGGGGTGACGCGGTTGCGCCGCACATGGTAGCCCCGGCGTTCGACGAGGGTGGTGCTGCAGGCGGAGCACCGCGTGTCCTCGAGGTGGTCCACCGCGCCCGGCACGTTCCCGGCGTAGACGAACCGCAGGCCCGCCTCGTGGCCGATGTCGGCGGCGCACCGCAAGTCGCGCGCCGTGGTGTCGCGCGTGTCCGCCATCTTGTAGTCGGCATGAAAGGCGGTGACGTGCCAGGGGATGTCGGGCGAGACGCCGGCGATGAAGCGCGCGATGTCGCCGAGCTCCTCCGCCGAGTCGTTGAAGCCCGGGACGACGAGCGTCACGATCTCGAGCCACGTCCCCCGCGCGTGCACGCCCGCGATGGTGTCGAGCACCGGCTGCAGGCGGCCGCCAAGCTGCCGGTAGCGGCGATCGACGAAGGTCTTCAGGTCGATCTTGCACAGGTCCAGCGCCGGGGTGAGATAGTCGAGGACGGTCGGCGTGCCGTTGCCGTTCGAGACAATGGCCGTGGCCAGCCCCTCCGCCCGTGCGAGCTGGAAGACGTCGAACGCCCACTCGGCGGTGATGAGCGGCTCGTTGTAGGTGCTCACCACGACGCGAGCGCCGCTCCGAACGGCCGCCGCGACGATGTCGGCAGGGGCGACGTCATGGGTGGGCGCGAGCGCGGAGGGGTCGCGGAGCGCCTGGGACGTGATCCAGTTCTGGCAGTACGCGCAGTGCAGGTCGCAGCCGAGCATGCCGAAGCTGAGCGTCGTGGCCCCCGGCCACGCGTGGAAGAAGGGCTTCTTCTCGATGGGGTCGACCTGCAGGCCCGCCACGTAGCCCCAGGGGGCGAGCAGCACGCCCTCGCGGTTCATGCGGACCTTGCAGACGCCCTGCGCGCCGGGCGGGATGCGGCACTCGTGGCCGCACGCATGACACTGCACCCAGCCCTTCTCGAGCGGCGTCGAGAGCTCGGCCGCACGCACCCGCTCGCTCAGCACATCGACGAGCGTAGCCACGCGTACATCTTACGCCTGTAGGCATCGCCTCGGCGTCTCTTCCGATCGGCTCAGGCCCGGATTTTGCCGATCCCCTGATCCCCTGATCCCCTGATCCCCCGATCAGTTCCTGACGAGCAGCACCTCGTCCACGTGCCTGGCGGGATTGGGCCGGAGGAGCGTGCCCAGGCGCACGAGCGCGGGATCGAAGT
>JAHDVQ010000136.1:0-4685 GCA_023384595.1 Vicinamibacteraceae bacterium
CTGGAGCCCGGAGCCCGGACAAGGCCCTGCGCCTGTAGCCCGTAGCCTGTAGCCTTTTCCCCACCCCCCATGCTCGTTCTCAAATTCGGCGGCACCTCGGTCGGTTCGACCGAAGCGATCCAGCAGGCGGCGGCCATCGTGGCCGACCTTCGTGCGGCCGGGCACGACCTCCTCGTCGTGACCTCGGCCATGAGCGGGGTCACCGACCTCCTGCTCGCTGCGGCGCACGCGGCGGCGAACGGCCGCTCGAGCGACGTCCTCAACATGGCCGCGGGCATCCGCGCCCGCCACGTCGACACCTGCCGGGCGCTGCTGCCGGCGACGGCCACGGCGACCGAGCCGGGTCTGCTCGCGCGGCTCGGCGATCTCGATCGCCTCCTCGAGGCCGTGGGGGTGGTCGGCGAAGCGAGCCCCCGCGCCCTCGATGCCATCGCGTCGCTCGGCGAGCGCCTGAGCGTGCTGCTCCTCTCGGGGGCGATCCGCGAGCGCGGTCTCGCCTCGGCCGCCATCGACGGCACCGAGGTGGTGCGCACCGACGCCGCCTTCCAGGCCGCCGTGCCCGACCTGGCCGCCACGCGCGACCTCGCGTCGGCCCGCCTGCTCCCGCTCTGCGCCGAAGGCGTCGTGCCGGTCGTGACCGGCTTCATCGGCGGCACGGCCGAGGGCGTCGTCACGACGCTCGGGCGCGGAGGCAGCGACTACAGCGCCGCCCTGATCGGGGCGGCCGTCGATGCCGACGAGGTCTGGATCTACACGGACGTCGACGGCGTCCTCACCGCCGATCCCCGCGTGGTGCCCGAGGCGCGCTCGCTCGACCGGCTCTCGTATCTCGAGATGTCGGAGCTCGCCTACTTCGGCGCGAAGGTGGTGCACCCCAAGACGCTGCTCCCGGCCATCGAGCGCGGCATTCCCCTGCGCATCCGCAACACCTTCAACCCCGCGCATCCCGGGTCGACGGTGCTCGCCGCGACCAACGGCGGCTCGCACACGCTGCGCGGGGTGACGGCCATCGAGCGGCAGTGCCTCGTCACCATCGAAGGCAGCGGCATGCTCGGCGTGCCGGGTATCGCGGCGCGGGCCTTCGGCGCGGTGGCGGCCACGGGCACGAGCGTGCCGATGATCTCGCAGTCGTCCTCGGAGCAGAACATCTGCTTCGTCGTGCCCTCGACGGCGCGCGACCGCGTCGTCGCCGCCCTCACCGACGCGTTCGATCGGGAACTGACGCGGCGCGACATCGAGCGCATCTGGGCCGAGGCCGACGTGGTCGTCGTGACGGCGGTCGGCGACGGGCTCCGCCGCACGCCCGGCGTGGCCGGACGCATTCTCGGCGCGGTGGGCGCGGCCGGCATCAACGTGACGGCGATTGCGATGGGGTCCTCCGAGTGCAGCCTGAGCCTCGTGGTCGACGCGGCTCACGCGCGTGATGCGGTGCGCGCCATCCACACGCTGCTCTGACCTCGGCCTCGAACCGGGCCCTGCCTCGCGTGGCCCTCCGGAAGGACCCGTGTTGTAACATACGACGGCGGTCCACGCGTGAGCACTCCCGTCGTTCCCCCCGAAGGCGCCGCCTCGCCCGGCTCCGCTCGCACGCCCGGGCGTGACGCCCTGCGCCGCGTGGCCGTCGCGCTCACCCACCGCGATTTCCGCGTCCTGTGGTCGGGCGCCTGCGTGTCCACGATCGGCACGTGGATGCAGAAGGTCGCGCAGAGCTGGCTCGTGCTCACGATCACGGGATCGGCCTTCTACCTCGGCCTCGACCAGTTCCTCGGCGAGGTGCCGATTCTGCTCTTCACGCTCATCGGCGGCGTCGTGGCCGACCGGCACAACCGGCGCCGGATGCTCCTCACGTCGCAGTATGTGCAGATGGCGTGCGCCTTCGTGCTGATGGCCATCGTCTACTTCGACGTCGTCGAGATCTGGCACATCCTGGCGCTGTCGTTCATCTCGGGCACGGCCCAGGCCTTCGGTGGACCGGCATTCCAGTCGCTCATTCCCGACCTCGTACCCCGGGATCACCTGCCGAATGCCATCGCGCTCAACTCGATCCAGTTCAACCTGGCGCGCGTCATCGGTCCGCTCGTCGCGGGCGTGGCCATGGCCGCCTTCGGGGCGGCCATCTGCTTCGGCCTGAACGGCCTGTCGTTTCTCTTCGTCATCGTGGCGCTCGGCATGTTGCGGGTCGTCCACGTGCCCAGAGCGCGCACGACGCGGATGGTCGACGAACTGCGCGGGGGCGTCCGCTACGTACGCGACGAGCAGCGGCTCGTCCGGCTGACGTCGCTCGCCTTCGTGCAGACGTTCCTCGGCCTGCCGCTCCTGACCTTCCTGCCACTCTTCGCCCAGAACATCTTCAAACAGGGCGTCGCGCAGTACAGCGAGATGATGGCGTTCTCGGGGGCGGGGGCCGTCGTTGGGGCGCTCGTGGTCGCGTGGATGGGCAAGTTCGCGCACATGGGCCGGGCGCTGCTGACGGGGCAGATCGTCTTCGGCGCGCTGCTCGTGGCGTTCTCGTTCTCGCGAGTGCTCTGGGTGAGCCACATCCTCCTGTTCGCCGCCGGCGCCACCCTCATCGTCGTCTTCTCGCTGCTCACGTCGCTCGTGCAGCTCATCGCACCCAACGAACTGCGAGGCCGCGTCGTGAGCATCTACATGGTGGCGTTCCGGGGAGGGTCACCGCTCGGGAGTCTGGCCGCGGGGTACGCCGCGAGTCTGTGGTCGGCGCCGGCCGTGCTCGCCGTCAACGGCGTGCTGCTGATGCTGGTCGGGGGATGGAGTCTGGCGCGGGACCGCGCGCTGCGCGACGTCTGACGTGCTGGCCGGCGCCCGACGGGCGTCGGCCAGGCGATGCGGAGCGGGGCCGATCGCTCGGCCCCGCTCACTGACTGTATCGTCAGGCCCGGGCTACTTGCGCGTGGCCTGATCCCAGATGGCCGCCCCGCCGCCACCGATGGCGGCCCCGATGAGCGCGCCCTTCTTGCCACCGACCGCCGCGCCCACGCCGGCACCCACACCGGCCGACGAGCCGATGATGATGGCGCTCTTCTTCCACGAGCGCCCCGACTGGGCCCGCTCGGCGCGCGCCGTCGTCGTACGGGGCTGGCGGTAGACCACGCGCTCGCGCACGGGCTCGGTGGTGCGGACCACCGCCGGCGTCGCCACCGGCGCCCCGTAGGTCCCGTAGGCCGCAGGCACCGCGGCCGGCTGGTAGGTCACCACCGACGGATCAGGCGTGCACGAGACCTGCGAGACGGTCTGGCCTGCGACCGGAGGCGTGATGACCGCCTGCGTGCCGGGCGGACACGTCACCACCACGCCGCCCGGAACGGCGGCGCCCGCCGCCGATGGCATCGCGGCGGTCATGCCGGTGTTGATGCCGGCCGGCACCATCCCCGGCGCCATCATGCCCGTGGTCTGCGCGCCGGTGGCGGCATACATCTGCCGCTCGCGCGCGGCCACGTCGCTCGACGAGCACGCCGCGGTCGCGGCGGCGACGGCGACCACGAGGCCGGCCAGCAGCAGTCGGGCCGGGACCGGAAAGTGCGCCGATGCGCGTTCAGATGTCGTCCACAGGGTCCTCATGGCATCCTCCACGTCCAAACAGGGCTGCCCTCCCAGACTCCAAGGTGCGTACCAACCCCGAGCCCAGCGGGAGAAATCGTTGATTTCGCTGGAGGTTTCGAGGATTCTCGCGGCGCCAGACCCCGCGTGCCGGCACGGAAGACCCGCAGACGTGTCCTGTCGCGAGTGCAGCCGGAACGCGCCGCGAGGACAGCTATACTTCAGGAGCCATGCCGATTCGACAGGGCTGCGACCGCCTCGGAGCAGAGAGGAAGGACGTCGAGCCGCCCGGTGCCGGGATGCATCAGCGGCGCGTGGTGAGGGCCTCATGATCGTTCGCGACGACGGCAAGGAGCTGGTCCTCATCAGACAACCCGATCATGCGGCGCTGGCGGGCCGCGTCATGACCGTGTGGCGCGATCGTGACTTCCCCGCCCGGCCTACGCGCGAGGCGGCGCTGCTCGCCACGGCCGTGCATGACGATGGCTGGCTCAAGGAGGACGAGAGCCCGCAGTGGGATCCCGCCTCGGGCAAGCCGTTCGAGTTCGTCGCGCACCCCCTCGCCCGCCGCCAGGCGCTGTGGCCGCGCGCCGTGGCGCGCGCCGGCGAGCGCTCGGCCTACGTGGCGGCGCTCGTCGCGCAGCACGCGATCACCGCGTACCGGCACTACGAGCGCGACGGCCAGTGGCGCGAATTCTTCAGGACCATGGAGCAGCTGCGCGAGACGTGGTATCACGCGCCGCCGCGCGGCCCCGCGGCGCTCGATCCTCCCGCCGAGGAGCGGCTCGGCTTCCTGCAGGACTACGCGATCGTGCGGCTCGGCGATCTGATCTCGCTGGCCTTCTGCACCGGGTGGACGACCCCGCACGAATGCGAGGGCTACCACATTCAAGGCGAGGACCGACGTGTCGTGATCACGCCGGACCCGTTCGAGGGCGAGACCGTGCCGCTGCGCGTCGAGGGCCGCCGTCTGGCGCGCCGGTCGTTCGAATCGGCGGCGGCGCTCGCCGAGGCCTGGCGCGAGGCGCCTACGGTGGTGATCGACGGCGTGGCCGTGGGCCGCGCGGACGACGGCGGCGGCGACGAGCGCGCGACGGGCGGCGGCGACGAGCGCGCGACGGGCGGCG
>JAHDVQ010000136.1:4785-10054 GCA_023384595.1 Vicinamibacteraceae bacterium
GGCGGCGGCGACGAGCGCGCGACGGGCGGCGGCGACGAGCGCGCGACGGGCGGCGCCGACAGCCACACCGGACGCCGCGACGACGGGGGCGCGCGGGAGGACGCGACATGAGTCACGTGCTCGTGGTCGAAGACGATCGCGACATTGCCGATCTGGTCGCGATGTATCTGGAGCGCGCGGGCTTCACGGCGGACGTCGTCACGACGGGCACCGACGCGGTGCCGCGGGCGCTCGCCTCACCGCCGGATCTGATGGTGCTCGACCGGATGCTGCCCGGCCTCGACGGACTCGAAGTGTGCCGCGCGATGCGGGGGAATCCGCGGACGGCCGCCGTGCCAATCATCATGCTGACGGCCCGGGCGGCCGAGTCGGACAGGATCGCCGGGCTCGAGCTCGGTGCCGACGACTACGTCACCAAGCCGTTCAGCCCGAAGGAGCTCGTCGCGCGGGTGAAGGCGTTGCTGCGCCGCGTCACGCGGCAGGCGCCCGGCCACACGCTGCGCTACGGCGATCTCGTGATGGATCTGGATCGGCACACCGTCGAGGATGCCGGCCGGGAGGTGCACCTGACGGCGAAGGAGTTCCTCCTGCTGCGATACCTGATCGAGCACCAGGGCCGCGTGCTCTCACGCGACCTGCTTCTGACCGACGTGTGGGGTTATCAATACACGGGCGGCACGCGGACGGTGGACGTGCACGTGCGGCGGCTGCGCGAGAAGGTGCCGGCGCTGAGCAGCGCCATCGTCACCGTCAAGCAGTTCGGCTACAAGCTGGCCGACGCCCGCGAGCTCGCTCCGGCCGCGCGCTGACGGGGGCATCGTGCTGCGCCGCCCTCTCCTGCTGCTGATCGTCGCGGCGGCCGCGCTCGCCGCCCTCGGTGTCCGGGGGCTGCTCGTGGCGGCCGGCGGCCACGATCCGTGGGCGTCGCTCGGCGGTCTCGCGGCCGCGCTCGCCGCCGGAGGCGCGGTCGGCGCCTTCGTGCTCGCGCGTCAAGGCCGGCTGCTCGGGCGGTTCGTCGACGCCCTCGAGCGGTTCGTGGGGGGCGAGTTCGGACATCGGCTCGGCCACACCGCGCCCGACTCGCTGCGGCCGCTGGCGCGCGCCCTCGACGAGAGCTTCGCGACACTCGGCCATCGCATCCGGAATCTCGAGCGGGCGCGGGCGCAGCTCGAAGCGGTGCTCGCGGGCATGGTGGAGGGCGTGGTCGTCGTGAACGGCGCCGGGCGGGTGCAGCTCGTCAACGAGGCGGCGCATCAGATGCTCCGCCTCGCCGATCCCGTCGTGGGCCGCAACTACCTCGAGCTCATTCGGCACCCGGACATTTCGAGCCTCATCCACCGTGTGCTCGCGGGCGAGCAGCCGGCCGGCATCGAGTTGGCGCTCGGGCGCGACGCGTCGCGCACGTTCATCGCGCGGGCAACGCCCGTGACGGGGGCCGGCGATGCCGGGGCGGTGCTGGTGCTGCACGACATCAGCGATCTGCGGCGGGCCGACCGCGTGCGGCGCGACTTCGTCGCCAACGTCTCGCACGAGCTGCGCACGCCGCTCACGGCGATCCGCGGCTACGTGGAGGCGCTCCTCGAGGCGCCGCCGCCGCCCGAGGACGCCCACCGGTTCCTCGAGATCATCGCGCGGCATTCGCGGCGGATGGAGCTGCTGGTGAAGGACCTGCTGCGGCTGGCGCGGCTCGACGCCGGCCAGGAGGTGCTCGAGCGCACGCCCTGCAGCGTCGAGGGCCTGGTCTCGGGCGTGCTGGGGGAGATAGGCCCGGTGCTGGAGGGACGAGGGCAGGAGCTGCGGCTCGAGGTGAGCGAGGGGGCGGCCACGGTACTGGCCGATCCGGCCAAGCTGCACGACGTCGTGCGCAACCTCGTCGAGAACGCGTCGAACTACTCCCCGGGCGAGAGTCTCATCGAGATTGCGGCCCGGCGGGACGGCGCGCACGTGGTCTTGGAGGTGCTCGATCAGGGACCGGGCATTCCGGTGGCGGACCTGCAGCGCATCTTCGAGCGCTTCTACCGCGTCGACAAGGCCCGCTCGCGCGAGACGGGCGGCACGGGGCTCGGCCTCGCCATCGTGCGCCACCTGGTGGGCCTGCACGGGGGCGACGTGAGCGCCGCCAACCGCCCCGGCGGCGGCGCCGTCTTCACGGTCCGGATTCCTGCCGGCTGAGGGGTGGGGTCAGGTCTGGGAGAGCACAGGGTCGCGGGGGGTCAGGTCTGCGTTAGCACACACCTCGCGTTTTTCCAGAGCAATGGCCCGCTGATGTGCTAACGCAGACCTGACCCCAGCCTGTGCTCTCCCAGACCTGACCCCACTCCACCCCCTCCCGCCATTTAACGCAGCTGTAACAGCGTTGTCGCGGACGGGTCACACCACGCTCCTACGCTTGGGAGTCGATGCGCAGGCTGCTCGGCCACGTCGGCCGCCGCGGCCGGCGTGGGACATCCGAGGAGCGTATGACCTGCACATGGAAGGCACGACTGGTGGCGCTGGCCGGCGTCTGCGCCTGCGCGTTCGCGGCACCCGCCCCCGCCGGCGCACAGGCCGCCCGCGCGGCCGGTGCCGTTGACCCCGCCAACGCCGTGACGGCCGCCCACGACATATCGCCCGCGGGCGGAGGCGCCGTCTCGACTCGCGTCACGGGCATCGTCCGCGACGCGCAGAATGCCGTCACGCTACCCGGCGTGGCCGTCGAGGTCGTGGGCCGTGACGACGTGGTCTACACCGACCTGGACGGGCGCTACAGCCTCAGCCTTCCACCCGGCAATTACGAGCTGAAGGTCGCCATGGACGGCTACCAGCCGCGACTCATCACGGTGGAGGTCAGAGGCCAGCGCGCCCTCGACGTCGACATTCCGCTCTCGATGACGCGTTATGCCGAGGAGGTCACGGTGGTCGCCGAAGCCTCCACGGCGGACGCGTCGTCGGCCGAGGCGCAGATCCTCGAGCGGAAGAATGCCGGCGTCATCACCGACAACGTCGGCAGCCGTGAGATGCGAGCCAACGGCGACTCGGACGCGGCGTCGGCGATGCAGCGCGTGACGGGCCTCTCGGTCGTCGACAACCAGTACGTCTTCGTCCGCGGATTGGGCGAGCGCTACAGCAACACGACCATGGCGGGCGCCATCGTGCCGACCACCGAGCCCGACAAGAAGGTCGTGCCCCTCGACCTCTTCCCGACGGCGCTGCTCGAGAGCGTGCAGATCGCCAAGTCGTACTCACCCGACAAGCCCGCCGAGTTCGCGGGCGGTCTCGTGCAGGTCGTGCCGCTCAAGGTGACCAACCGCCCGGTCTTCGACGTGGGATACGGGCTCGACGCCTACGAGACGTCCACCGGGAAGTCCATCCCGGTCAGCCCCCTGGGCAACCGGGACTGGCTGGGATACGACAACGGCGCCCGCGCCCTCCCGGACGGCTTCCCCGACGACAAGGTGGTGCGCCGCGGCATCTACACGCCCGACGTCGGCTACAGCCGCGACGAGATCACCGCGTTCGGCCGCCTGCTCGACAACCGCTGGCTCCCGCAGGCGAAGAACGGAAGGGCCGGGCAGTCGTTCAATCTCGCCTACGGCAACCGGTTCGGCAACCTGGGCGTGCTCGCCAGCCTGTCGCAGAACTACCGAGAGACCTACGTCGAGGAGACGCGCCGCTTCTTCCGCCTCGGCGAGGGCGGCGCCCTCGAACCCGTGACCGACTACGACTTCCAGACCGGCACTCAACGCGCCCAGCTCGGCGCGGTGGCCAGCCTCGCCTACCAGTTCTCGCCGAACCATCGCGTCGCCTTCGAGAACTTCTACACGCACACCGGCCGCGACGAGGGCCGCGTCTTCGAGGGGCCCAACACCGAGAACAACCAGTACTTCCGCAACTACCGCCTGTCGTTCGTCGAGGAAGGCCTGCTCACCAACCAGGTGAGCGGCGAGCACTTCGTCGAGCGGCTCGGCAGCAGCCGCATCGACTGGCGGGCGAGCCTCGGGCGCGCCACGCGCGACGAGCCGGACCTGCGCGAAACGCTCTACCAGACGTCGAATCTCACGGGGGCCGGCACGCTGGTCCTGGCGGACGAATCGCAGAGCGGCTTCCGCCTGTTCCAGGACCTCGACGACGACACGATCGATCTGGCGCTGAACTGGAGCGTCTTCAGCACGCTCAACGGCCAGCCGCTGCAGGTGAAGTTCGGACCGCAGTACGCGCGCCGCACCCGCGACTTCGCCTCGCGCCGCTTCCGCTACATCCCGACCAACGCGCCGGGTTCGCCGAACCTGGCGCAGTCGCCGGAGACGCTCTTCGCCGCCGACAACATCGGCCCCTACTTCCGCTTCAACGAGGAGACTCGTCCCGTCGACGCGTACGACGCCGAACAGACCACCGTGGCCTTCTACGGGATGGCCGACATGGTGCTCTCGTCGCGGGCGCGTCTGGTAGGCGGCCTGCGCGTGGAGCGCTTCGAGCAGGACGTGAACACGTTCGATCCGTTCGGCCTCTTCGTCGCCCGCGTGAGCGCCTCGCTCGACAACACCGATCTCTTCCCCGCGCTCAACCTGGTCTACTCGCTGCGGAGCGACATGAACCTCCGGCTGGGCGTCAGCCAGACGGTGAACCGGCCCGAGTTCCGCGAGTTGGCGGCCTTCGAATTCACGGATGTCGTCGGCAACCGTGCCGTGCGCGGCAATCCCGCGCTGACGCGGGCGCTCATCCGCAACTACGACGCGCGCTGGGAGTACTTCCCGGCCGCCCGCAGCGTCCTCGCGGCGAGCGTCTTCTACAAGGACTTCGAGGACCCGATCGAACGCGTCATCAACGCCGGCGCGCAGCCGCTGGCGACCTTCGAGAACGCCGAGAGCGCCAGGGACCTCGGCATCGAGATCGAGGCGGCGCGCCAGTTCGGGCGATTCTTCTATGCCAGCGCCAACTACACCTATGTCGACTCCGAGGTGTCGCTGAGCGAGGCCGCCCGCCGGGTCCAGACCTCGCTCGTGCGTCCGCTGGCCGGCCAGTCGAAGAACCTGTTCAACGCCATCGGCGAGGTCACCGTCGGCGGCTTCACGACGCGGGTGCTCTACAACTACTTCGACGACCGGATCTACGACGTGGGGGCCAACGGCGCGCCCGACATCATCGAGGAAGGGCGCGGCATGCTCGACCTCGTGGCGCAGCAGCGCATCGGACGGTTCAACGTCCGGCTGACGCTCGAGAACCTGACCGACCCGACGTATCGCTTCACGCAGGGCGCCGAGGATCAGCGCTTCTTCCGGCTGGGGCGGGC
>JAHDVQ010000137.1 GCA_023384595.1 Vicinamibacteraceae bacterium
CGGATCAAGGGGCGCCGCCGTTTCGAGGTGCTGCCGGGGTAGGCATCACACGCTCGGCTGCGCAGCCGAACGTTCGCCACGCCACGCGCCACCCTGCACGACCCGAGCGCCAGTATCCGACCGCCGTTTCCGTCTTTACGAGTGAAGCCAGGCCATCTGGCCGGGCTCGAGGCGGGGAGCACCGCGGGCGTCTGTGGGCGGACGTGCGGCGGCCCCCGGGGAGGTGCCCATGCGCGCGGTGTCTCGGTGTCTGCCGCTCGTCTTCGTCGGACTCGCCTTGCTCTGGGGACCACAGGCCGTGGCCGATGCCGGGCACCAGGGCCTCAAGCGGGTGCGTCCGAGCGACGGGCTGGTGCAAAGTGTCGACGGCAAATCCATCTACGACGCCTACTGCGCCAACTGCCACGGCACGACCGGGCGGGGCAACGGCCCCGCAGCGCGGCACCTGTCGGTGTCCGTCCCCGATCTCAGCACGATTGCCGTCCGCGACGGCAAGTTCAACTTCTTCCACGTGCAGGTGCATGTGACGAGCGAGCGCGCCAGGGGCGAGGCCTGCCGTGCTGGCGCGACATCTTCTCGCGGAACTATCGGAATGACGAGGGCCGCGCCCGACTGGCGGTCGCGAACCTGGTGAAGCACGTCGAGGGCCTGCAGGTCGTCCGCGCCGCTGGACGCTGAACCGGAATCGCCCCGCGCCGAACAGCATCGGGGCCGGGTCGACCTCCGTCGTTGGACGGTGGGATAATCCCACCATGATCGTCACACTCGACGCCAAACGCCGGCTCACAGTGCCTGCGGCGCTGGCGCCGGCATCGCCGGGCGATTACTTCGAGGCGCGGTTCGATCCCGAAGAAGACGCGATCGTCTTTCGTCGTCTGGCTGGCAGGGAAGACTGGCTCACCGTACTCAAGGCCTGTCCGGTCAGCATGGACGACGTGCCGCCGCGCCGCCGGGAGCGGGCGAAGCGCCGCGCGTTATGAGCTGGCTGCTCGACACCGACGTGATCTACCAGCCTGCCAAGCGACGCGGCGACGCCCGCGTCATCGCCTGGCTCGAACAGGGGCGCGACCGCTGCTATACGAGCGCGGTGGTCATCGCGCAGCTCGCCTACTGGGTGCGCAGCAAGGACGGTCGGCAGCGACAGGCACTTCAGACGTGGCTCACGCGTCTCGTCGACGCCATGCAGGGCCGCATCCATGGCTTCAACGTCTCGGTCGCACACGTATGGGCCGAGCAGGAGCATGTGCTCGAGAAGGCTGGTCAGCGCATGCCGCTCGAAGACAGCTACATCGCGGCCACGGCAAGACGGCACGGCCTGACGATTGTCACCGGCAACGACCGTGATTTCCGCCGGCCCGGCCTCAAGGTCTTCAACCCGTTCAAGGAGCTCGAGGCCTGATCCTGCAGTCCGAACGTTCGCCACGCCACCCGCCACCCTGCACGACCCGTCCGCCGGTATCCGACCGCCTTTTCCGCCTCTACCAGTGAAGCCGGCCATGTGGCCAGGCTCGAGGTGGGGGTGTTGTGAGCGTTCGTGGCCGGACGCGCACAGGCAGTCCCGAGGAGGTGTCCCATGCGCGCGGTGCCTCGGTGTCTGCCGTGCGTTGTCGTTGGCGTCGTCCTCAGTTGGGGACCAGTGTCCGCCGCCGCGCAAGATTCGCCGAGCATCGGGTGGGGGCACAGGCCCGTCAACAGCGTGGACGGGCAGGTTCTCTACAGTGCGTGGTGTTCGTCGTGCCACGGGCCGACGGGCCGGGGCGACGGCCCCGCTGCCGAGCACCTGTCCGTGCCCGTCCCCGATCTCAGCACGATTGCCGTCCGCGACTGCAAGTTCAACTTCTTCCACGTACAGGCGCACGTCACGAGCGAGCGTGTCAGGGGCGAAGCCATGCCGCGCTGGCGCGATATCATCGCGCGGAACTATCGGAATGACGAGGGCCGCGCCCGAATGGCGGTCACGAACCTGGTGAAGCACGTCGAGAGTCTGCAGGTGGTCCAGGTCCGCTCGAGGTGAGCCAAGGCGTGTGGTACGACGCCCGACGGCCCGACATCACCAGGCCGGCACGTCGTGCCATCCGGGGAACGGGCCGACCTGGACGCTCCATCCGGTGGCCGAAGCGGGGTCCTCCACCACGCGGAGGTTGGTCAGCGACTGCAGCGCCAGTTCTCTCCTCGCCTTTCCGCCTATATGGATGTGCGGGTGCTACGCCGCCTCCCGTGCGTCACGGGCCCGCGGCAAGGTCGCCGCGAGTGGGGACCGGCCGGTGGTATCCGTCCCCTATCGTGGCACGGCGTTCTCGAAGTAGACGGAGGAAGTGATGCTCTTGTGGGCCCTGGCCTTCGCGATCGTGATGGGCGCCGGGTGTTCGACGCCAATCGCGGGTCAATCGGACCGGGCGGCGATGCCGTCGCTCGAGGGCACGTGGGGCGTCAGCCTCACCTACTACTACGACGGCACCGTCACCGGGCCGAGCGACAACCTGCAGTTCCTGCAGCAGTTCCACCAGGACGGCCGCGCCGTGATCTACCTGCCTCAGTTCGCAGGCCAACGTTTCGACGAGACACGCACGGCTTGCGCAGGCGAGTGGAAGCGGAGCGGGGGCCAGACCTTCGACGTCACTCTCTACTGCCTGTGGACCGAGATGTGGGTCGACGAGCCGAGCGTGCCCGACCGCATCCTCATCAAGGTGACGATGGACCCCGGGGGGCGCACGTGGACCGCCACGCCGTTCCGCTACCAGCCGTTCGTCGATGGCGAGTACCTCGGCTGGCCGGGCTGGGGTGACATGCGCGGTGTGCGGCTGGGGATCGTCCCGATCCAGTAGCGTGGGAGCGATCGGGGCGGGGCCACCTGGCCCCGCCCTCACGTTCACAACTCGCCGCTCACCACCCGGGTCGACCCCCTTCGCTCTCGTGAAGCACATCGAGAGCCTGCAGGTGGTCCGCGCCGCCGGGCGTTGACGTGCCTGTCGTCTCTCGTAGCGCCGGGGCTTCAGCCCCGGCGGCCTCACCTCACCAGGTCGGCGCCTCCCGCCACCCGGGGAACGGGCCGACTTGGACTGTCCAGCCCGTGGCCGAGGCCGGGTCGTGCACCACGCGGAGGTTGGTCAGCGACTGCAGCTTCGCGATGAGCGTCGCACGTGGCAGCGTGTGCAGCGGAGGCTTCGCGAGATCCGGCGTCGGCCACAGCCGGATCTCGCTGCCGCTGGCCGACGCAATCCACCGCCCGTCGGGCGAGATGGCGACACGGTTCACGCCGCCCCGGTGTCCGATGAGCAGGTGCGGCTCACCTCCATCGATCGGGCCGACCCGCACGATCCCGTTGGCATCGCCGGTCACGACGAACCGTCCCTCGACATCGACGGCAAGAGTCGGCATGAGCGCGTTGCCGTGCGTGGGAATCGTCCGCGTCGGTTGCCCCCTGGCGTCGAGGACGAAGATTTCCGGGTCGAACAGGCGCAGGCGGCTCGCGGCGAGTGTCCCGAGTAGCGCGACGACCGTGCGGCCGGCGCGGTCGGCGTCGACCGTCGCGAACCGGCTTCCCCAGATCACCCGCTCCATCTCGCCCGTTGCAGGGTCCCACCGTCGAATCCCGTTGGCCCCCGCCACCAGCAGTCGACCATCGGCGAGGTACGTCAGCGACTGCACCCCCGAGGCGTACCCATCGATGGAGCCATCGGTCCGGAGCGGATATGCCCGCACCTTCACGGACGCGAGATCCACGACGTGCAGCAGCATGTCCGCATCCGAGGGCGCGTACATGGTGGCGGTGGCAAGCGTGCTGCCCGCGGCATCGAAGGCCAGCGGCTGCGACGCGGCTCTCTTGCCCCTCAGGTCGATGACGCGACGTGCCACGCCGCCGTCGAGCGGCACGAGGAAGACGCCCAGATACGGCGAGGCCAGCGCCAGGTGCTGGCGATCGGGCGCGAACTCGACGCCGTAGCAGTAGTAGTCGCCACCGAGCTCGACCCGACGCCTCCCGACGCCCGATGCATCGAGCGTCCAGAGCAGGGCGCCATCGCGCGCGCACGATGCGAGCCGATGCGAGTCGTGCGAGAACGCCAGATCGTGGATCGGCCCCTCCACGTGTCCGTGAAACGCCGAGACGTGGGGCAGCCGGAGCGGCCAGAACGCCACGCTCCCCCAGCCCGCGGTCGCCAGCCAGCGGCCCTGCGGGTCGAACGCCTGGTTGCCGGCCTCGCGCACGTCGGTCCGCCGCAACGCCAGTGGCGGGTCGTCGGACGACTGGTCGAGGTCCCACACGAACGTCGTGCCGTCGCCGGTCGTCCAGGTCAGCAGCGACCCGTCGGGGCTGAACACCGGCAGCGAGTACCGGTGCGGAGGTACCGCGCGTAACTCGCGCCGCAGCCGGCCGTCGGGCACCGACCACAGGCAGAAGAGGCCGGTGTCGTCCAGTGAGATCAGCTGCTCCGCCCTCTGGTCGAAACGAACCTCCCGGATCCTCGCCCCGTGCCGTGCCAGGCGGCGATTGCCGGCACCGGACCAGGCGCGAGCGACATCCCGGTTGCGCGTCCCGATCTCGCGAAGGACCACGTCGTGACCGTCGCCAAACGCGAGCCACCGCAGCGACGGATCGATGGCGACGGGCCTCAGGCCTGGCTGGTCGAGCCGCATGCCGGCGGGTGGGGTCCAGCGTGCGAACTCGGCGGCACTGGCCTCTGGGATTGACCATCGCCTGAGCACGCGCTCGTCGCTGCCGGGCCTGACGGGACCGAACGTGGCGAAGATCTCGTGGCCGGTCTGCTGCGCCCACTCGGGCGAGGCGTCGAAGGTCGCCATCTCGCCGGAGGCGAGCGACCAGACCCGGAGCAGGGAATCGCCCGGCAGCCAGCTCACGAGGCGCTCGCCGCGGTCGTCGAATGCGACGTCGCGGATGTCGGCCTTGGCCGGGACGCCAACGAACGTGTGCGAGACCTCGCCTGTGTCGTTCCAGACGACGATCTTGTCGCTGAAGCCAGCGCAGGCCAGGGCGCTGCCCGTCGGGTCGAAGGCGACCCGGGAACACGCCGAGGTCGGGGGCATCTCCAGCAGACGCACCGTCGGGCCGCGCCACAGCGCTTCGACCGCGAGCAGCCGCGCCTCGATGGTGTCGCTCATGTCGAGACTGGCGAGGGCGTAGGCGATCGCGGCCGTCGGAAAGCGGTCGAGCTCGAGGCGCCCCAGCGCCACGACCTTGCTGGCCACCGCGCGTCGCGCGCTCTCCACGGCGAGCTGCCTCGAGATGCTCACCGCCAGGGCGACCGCGCCAAGTGCGAGGACGACGACCACGACGGCTGCCCGGCGGAGCACCTTCGCCCGTCGCGCCTGCCGGGCCATGGCGGTGGCAAAGGCGCTCTCGACTGGCGTCAGGGGCGCCGGGTACCGCTCGCGCCACAAGGCGAACTCCCGAAGCGCCGTGCCCGTCCACAGGAGATCCGTCGTTCGACCGCGTGCGTCCCAGAGGTGTGCGGCCTGCCGCAGGTGGTCGCGCATCTGGGCGCTGCCCTCGTCCTGCGTCTGCCAGCGCACGAGACGGGGCCACGCTCGCAGCAGCGACTCGTGGGCGATCTCCACGACGTGGTGCGCGCGCTGTCCCGCGAGGGCCTTGACGTCGTATGAGGTCAGCAGGCGCGCATCGAGCAGCTCGCGCAGCACGTCGCTCGCGAGTTCACGATCCCCGCACACGGCGATCAGGTCATCGCGGTCGACGACCGCGCGAGTGCCGTCAGCGGTCACCAGACTGCGGAACACCTCGCGGACCACGTGCTCGCGTTCGGTGCCGATGCGTTCGAGGGTCGCCTCGGCGTGCTGTGCGAGCGCGCCGTCCACGCCGCCAATCCGCCGGTATCCCTCGCGGGTGAGCACCTGCTGCTTCCGGTCGCGGTGTTTCCAGAGGCGCGCCACGGCGAAGGCGATCAGGGGCAGCGCCGCACGCGAGCCCTCGACGGCGTCGAGGACCTCGTCGACCAGCGTCTCGTCTTCGAAGCGGTAGCCGAGCACCTTCGCGGGCTCGACGATGGCCTGCCGCAGCGCGTCGCGCCCGAGCGGCAGGATCGCCGTCAGCTCGTTCAGCGCTGGCCCGAACGGGGCCTGCTCGCAGCACCGGATGAAGAAGTCGTCGCGCACCGAGACAAGAACCCGAACATCGGCCTCGCGGGCGACCCGCCCGAGGAACTCGCAGAAGCGGCCCTGCACGTCGGGCGGATGCAGGGTGAACAGTTCTTCGAGCTGGTCGACGACGACAAGTGCGCTGTCGAAGGACGACCGCCAGCGCCGCAGCAGCTCGAGCGCCACCGCCGTTTCGTCGAACGCGACGAGCTGCCTGAGCGCGTCGGGATCGCCGGCCAACTGCGGAGCAAGCGCTTGGCCCAGGCTGCGCATCGGCGCCCGGCCGGGCGTGCAGGCCACGGCGGCCCAGCCATCGGGGCGGGCCGGGATCACGCCCGCCCGCAGGAACGAGGTCTTGCCGGCCCCGGACGATCCAATCACGGCAAGCAGCGGCTGCCGCACGATGCGCTTCCAGAGCGTCGAGATCTCCGCGTCGCGCCCGAAGAACACGCCCGCCTCGTCCTCGGTGAACGAGCGCAAGCCTGGGTACGGGCCGCGTTCCTCGAACTCGTCGAGCGCCGCGTGGACCGGCGTCCCGCGCGACACGCCCTCGAGGGCGACGAGCAGCTCCTTCGCGCTCTGGAACCGGTCGTCGCGGTGTTTCCTGAGACAGCGGCGGACGATGCCCACGAGCGCCGGCGGCATGGGGCCATCGCTGCTGGCCGACAGGTCGGGCGGCGGGTCGTGCGCGATCGCGTGCAGCGTTGCACCGACCGAGTCGCGACGAAATGGATGCCGGCCGGTGAGCAGCTCGCAGAGCACGATGCCCAATGAGAAGATGTCGGACCGTGCATCCACGGCGTGTCCCGTCACCTGCTCGGGCGACATGTAGGCGACCGTGCCCAGGAGCACGCCGGCCTCCGTGACGGGAGACTCGTGCGCCAGCCCGGGCCGGTGGTCGAATCCCATGGCGTGGCGCGCCAGGCCGAAGTCGAGGATCTTGACCACGCCATCGGTCGTGAGGAACAGGTTCTCGGGCTTGAGGTCGCGGTGCACGAGGCCCCGGCGGTGGGCGGCCGTGAGTCCTTGCGCGGCTTGCGCAACACACCAGATCGCCTGCCGGGTCGAGGGTGCGCGACGCGACATCACCTCGCGCAGCGTCTCGCCTTCGAGCAGTTCGGTGACCACGAAGGGCATGCCCTCGTCGGTGCCGACGTCGTGAATCGTCAGGATGTTCGGGTGGTTGAGCTCGGCCAGGGCGCGGGCCTCGCGCTCGAACCGCGCGAGCTGGCCCGACGTGCTGGCGAGCTCGGCTGGCGGTACCTTGATGGCCACGTCGCGACCGAGCTTCGTGTCGCGGGCGCGATACACCTTGCCCATGCCGCCCGCGTCCAGGAAGGTGTCGACCCGATAGTGCCCGAGCGTGCGACCGACGAGTGAGGGACCCGGCGTCGCCGCGAGCCACGAGAGGTCAGCCGCGGGATCTGAGAGGAAGTCGCCCGAGCCCGGCTGCTCGGCCAGCAGCGACTCCACTTCACGACGCAGGTCCTCGTCTCCGGCGCAGGCCCGATCGAGATAGTCCGCGCGGGCCTCGGGCGCGCGTTCGAGCGCGTCCTGACAGACCCGTTCGACCTGCCGCCAGCGATCGGGGTTCACGACGGACGCCTCCCCGGGGCGTTGCCGGTCCGACGCAGCTCGCGAAGCAGCCACAGCCGGGCCATCTTCCAGTCGCGCATGACCGTGTCGGCCGACACGCCGACGACGGCGGCTGTCTCTTCGACCGAGAGCCCGCCGAAGTAGCGGAGCTCGACCACCCGGACCTTGCGCGCATCGATGGCGGCGAGCGCCTCGATCGCCTCGTCGAGGGCGACGAGGTTCACCGAGCGCGTGGGGTCCTCGACCAGGGCTTCATCGAGCGCCACGTGCACCGCGCCGCCTCCGCGCTTCAGCGCGTCGCGTTCGCGCGCCGCGTCGACGAGGACGCGGCGCATCATCTGCGCCGAGATGGCGAAGAAGTGCGTGCGGTCCTTCCACTGGACGCGGTTGACGTCGACCAGGCGCAGGTAGGCTTCGTGGACGAGCGCGGTGGTCTGGAGGGGCTGGTCGCGGCGCTCGCCGCGCATGTGGTGGTGGGCGAGTCGATGCAGGTCGGCGTAGACGAGCGGGACGAGCTCGTCGAGCGCGCCGCGGTCGCCCTCGCCCCAGGCGAGCAGCAGGCCGGTGACCTGGGGGGCTCGGGGTGAGGTCATGAACCCTCCCGCGCCGAGCTTTGCTCATCCTACCACCACGGGCTGGGACTGGTCCGGGAAACGGGTGGGCCTCGCGGGAGAGCCCCGGGGCGGCTACTGGCGTGGTGGGCGAGTGCCGGGGCCGGGGACGCGGGTTTGATTGGCCTCCCTTCCTGGGGTAACATCAGAGGTTCCAACCGCGCTGCGGCCCCGTGCTGGGAGGTCGTTCAACGGTAGGACACGTGGCTCTGGACCACGGTATCGGGGTTCGAATCCCTGCCTCCCAGCCAGCCTTCGCTCGCCTCCGGCGAGCTACGGCTAGACAGGCTGCTCTCAGCGTAAGTCCCACGGCTGCCTGGCTTTCGCGAGCTCTCCGACACGCGAAGGCTGTCGCGCCGAAGCTCCCGAAGGGAGCGAAGGCGGACCTCCTCCGCGGTCTCCAGCACGTCGTTCTTGACAAAAACTTGACGGATTGACAGCGGCGCTCCGTCACGAGCCGTTGGATCGAACGTCCCGCCGCGCTCAAGCCGCGCCGCTGCGACCTGGAGGTTCTCGAGCTTCTGGGTGTCGTAGCGCTCCGTCGTGGTGATCGACGCGTGGCCGAGGAGGTCGCGCACCTGCGCCAATGGGACGTTCCGCTCGACCAGCCGCGAGGCGTACTCGTGGCGCAGGTCGTGCCAGCGCAAGTTGATGCGCCGGAACTCGTCGAGGCATTCGGGCGTCAGCGCTGTCCAGTTGTAGGCCTTCCACTTCGGCGTGATGCCGTGCGCCTTCAAGACCGCCGTCACCCAGGCCGTCCGGACGCGGCCGACCGGCTCACCGATCTCGTCGGTAAACACGAGCGCGTCGGCTGCCTTCTTCTCGCCATCCGCATCGAGCTGTAGCCATTCGAGAACGGCCCGGAGCCTGGCCGTCGCGATCGGGACGAAGCGCGTCTTCTTGCTCTTCGTCGTCTCGCCCCGCAGCGTGATCAGCCCGCGAGCGAAGTCGATGTCGCTGAAGCGGAGCGCCAGCATCTCGCCCTGGCGCGTGCCGGTGTCCAGGGCGGTGATGATCATCGACCGCAGGAGCGGAGGCGCGACGTCGAGCAGCCGCGCCTCCTCGTCTTCCGAGACGCGGCGGCGCCTTTTGTTGTCCTCGCGCAGCTTGCGGATCAGCGTCTCCGTTCCGCGCCGGAACGGCGTCCGATCGAGGTACTCGCGTCCAACCGCCCAGTTCATCATGTGCCGCATGATCTCGATCGTGCGGTTCACTGAGGCTGGCGACAGGGTGCGCGGCTTCTTCCGGCGGCCGGCGATCCTGGGCTTGCGGAGATCTGCGATGAAGTCTTCGACGTCGGCGGTCTTGATGCCTGCCAGGGGCTTGTCGCCGAAGTGCTCGATGATGGGCCGCAGGCGATAGTCGATCGTCTGGCCGATGGCCAGGTTCTTGGCGAAGACGTGCCGCTCCTTGTAGATCTCGGCGAACTGCCGGAACGTCAGCGTTGTTGATTCGCGCGGCCGTTCGGCAGGGCGCGTCTCGAACGTGTCCGACCGCACGGCCGCCTTCAGGTTATCGAAGATGGCCTCCGCCTCCGTCTTGGTCTTGATCTCGCGGTTGGACCACTTCTCGAGGCTGACGCGCACATGGCGGAACCGCGCCCACCAGGCGTGCACGCAGCGGTCGCGTGCCCGGCCCTTGTGGTCACAGAGCTTGTACAGGCCCATGTGTCAACTGTCATCCAATATTCCCCAGGGTTGTCACCGAAAACTCCCCACCCT
>JAHDVQ010000421.1 GCA_023384595.1 Vicinamibacteraceae bacterium
CAGGCCGTTGAAAAACTCGCGGTCGGACCTGGACCTCTCGTGAATCGTGGTTACGCTGCGGCATCCCCCGTTTAACGGAGCCACGATGCGCGGCGAGACCCCGACCCAGACGACGATCCTCTTCCCTCTCAACATTGAAGCCCGCATCCCGGCGACGCACCCGCTGCGCCGGATCAAGCAGCACGCGGACGCGATGCTCGCGGCGATGTCTCCGCGCTTCGACGCGATGTATTCGCGCACGGGCCGTCCGTCGATTCCGCCGGAGCGGCTCCTCAAGGCCCATGTGCTCATGGCGCTCTTCACGATCCGCAGCGAGCGCCGCCTGTGCGAAGAACTGGAATTCAACTTCCTCTATCGCTGGTTCCTCGACATGCACGCCGACGAACCCGTGTGGGATTCCTCGACGTTTACGTACGCGCGGGAGCGGCTCTTCGCTCACGAGATCGCGCGGGAGTTTTTGAGCACGAGCGCGGAGTACGCAAAAGACAACGACCTGGCGTCCGACGAGCACTTCAGCGTGGACGGCACGCTGATCGAGGCGTGGGCGTCGATGAAGAGCTTCCGGAAAAAGGATGACGACCACACCGAACCGCCAACGGGCGGGCGCAACGAGTGGGTCGATTTCTCCGGCGAGACTCGCGCCAACGACACGCATGAATCGACCACCGACCCCGACGCGAAGCTCGTGCGCAAGGGCGACGGACGCGAGGCGCGCCTGTCGTTCGCCGCGCACGCGCTGATGGACAACCGCCACGGCCTCGTGCGCGACTTCTGGGTCACGTCCGCCGTGGGCATCAGCGAGAGCGAGGCCGCGCTCGCCATGCTCGACGGCGCGGGGATTCGCGGAAAGATCGGAAAGTCCATCTCCGTCGGCGCCGACAAAGGCTACGACACGCACGCCTTCGTGAACGGCTGCCGCGAACGCGGCATCACGCCGCATGTGGCGAGAAGAAAGAGAGGCACGGTTCTCGACGACGAGACCGCCGCGACCGCGGGCTACGCGATGAGCCAGCGAATCCGCAAAACGATCGAGGAGATTTTCGGCTGGGTGAAGACCACGGGAAATTTCCGCAAGACGAGACTGCGCGGAATCGACAAGGTGCAGATGGCCGGATACCTCGTCGCCACCGCCTACAACATCCTGCGCATCGCGCGACTTCTCGCCGCAAGGGAACTGGACACCGGACCACCCGGCATCCCCGCCGCCGCGCAAATTCCCGTCGCCGCCTGATTCGCAAGGCGAAGTTCCGCCCGAATCGCGAAATCGGCCCGAAATCCGGGCCGAGAAACGGCTCTGGCAGCCCCATCCATCCGTCAATTCGGCGGACACACCCGTCAACTCAACCTCGTGCTCGCTCTGTTCATGCCCAATTCGCCGCGAAATCTGGGTTTTTCAACGGCCTGCTA
>JAHDVQ010000002.1:0-52910 GCA_023384595.1 Vicinamibacteraceae bacterium
TCGTCCTGGAACTTCTTGACGTCCGCCCGTTCAGCCAGCGTGCTGTCCAGCTTCAAGGCCGCCTCCAGCTCGCGCCGCGCCGCCTGCCGGTCGCCCGCCGCGGCCAGCACGGCGGCCCAGTGGAAACGGACCTCGCCGTTGCGGGGCAGTCCGGAGACGGCCTGTCTCAGGTAAGAGAACGCATCCCGCGTGTTGCCGAGCAGGTAGTGCACCCAGCCCAGCGTGTCGGCCACGAGCGCGCTCTGTCCCGCCAGCGCGTAGGCGCGCTGCGCGAGCGGAAGCGCATCGGCCGGCTTCCCGCGGTGCACGGCCAGCGCATACGCCAGGTTGTTGAGGGCCACGACGTCGCGAGGCTGCTGCGCGAGCGCCGCCTCGTAGCGGGCGATGGCCAGCTCGTGCTCACCCTGCCGCGTGTAGATGTCGGCGAGGGCCATGTGCATGGCCCCGACACTGCCGTCGAGGGCAATCGCCTCCTCGAGCGCCGTGCGCGCCGCCGCGGAGTCTCCCAGCGCCAGGTGCCGCTGCGCCTTGACGAACCGCGTGAGCGCGTCCCGGTTGGCGCGCGGCGCACTCGTCGCCATCTGCTCGATCCGGCGCGCCGACAGGTACTGCGGGTACCCGGTCGCCGGATCGATCCCGCCATCCATGTCGCCGGCGCTCACCTCGGGCGCCGGCCCGATCCGGCACAGCGGGTCGCCGATGACGACGGCCTGCCAGCTCAGATACGGCATCGCGAGGTAGTACACCTCGGCCAGCGACAGCCCCTGGAAGTACGCGGGAAACAGGATGTCGGGACGCACGGTACCGTCGAGGAACGGCTCGGCCACGTAGCCCGCCACGCCCGTGACGCCCTCGCGCACGAGGTCGCCCGTCAGCGACTGCGGCGAGCCCGCGTAGTAGGACGCGCGGTTCCGCCAGTCGCCCACCGTCCACGTGTCCGGGGGCGCGGTGAACGTGCGGGCATCGGAGCTGACGAACATCCCCGCGATCGCGCCGGGAACGAACGCGAGGTCGAAGACGCGCTGCTTGATGGCGGGATCGCTCGAACCCCACGAGTAGTACCCCAGGATGTCGCGCTCGCCGCTCACGACATCGCCGGTGCGTTCGAGCAGGACGTGCTCGCCGAAGCCCGCGGACTCGAGCCGCCGCGCCGCCGTGTCGAGCGCGCGGTTGCCCGCCTCGCTGAGCGACGCCTTCATGTCGAGGACGACGCGTCCGCGCCGCTCGGCCCTCAGCGCCCGATCCACGAGCGCTTTCGCGTCGGCCACGGTGAAGGCGTCGAGCCGCGTCACGAGGTAGATGTCGTGCACCTTCCTGGTGAAGGGCTTCGCCGCAGACGGTTCGGCATCGCCGAGGAAGTAGGGATTCTCGATCGGCCCGATCGTGTTGACGCGGCCGCCGGTGAGCTTCCGGTAGAGCAGCGTCAACTCCGAATCGACACTCGCCGTCGTCGCTTGCCGCCCGGTCGTTCCGGCAATGCGCAGGGGGAGCCCCTTCGTGAGCACGATGTAGTGGATGCGATCCTCGAGCGCGTGCTCGGTGAGCCAGCGGGCGATGGGCGCCTCGATGGCCAGCTCGTAGGCGTTGCGCGCAATCTCGTCGGCGACCGCCACCTTGACACGCACCACCTGCGTCTCGGGGACCGCGCGGGCCTTGACGTAGTGCTCGCCGATGTCCACCGACGCCTGACTCTCGGTGTTGACGACCACGAGCACGTTGGCCGGCGACTGGCCGCGGGCCGTTGTCGTGCCGAAAAGGAGAAAGACGAGCGCAAGCGCGGCCACGGCGGCCGGGGACAGGCGGTCGTGCTCGGCCAGCATCGGTTTCAGTTGGGCGATGGACACGGGGGCAGGATAGCAGAGGTTCCAACCTCCGCAGGTTCGCGGTGTAGTTGGTCAGTGAACAGCCTGATGAGAAAACCGCCCCGACCCGCTACCCCACTGCCACGCCGCGGCGCACGCGGTCGGCGGGCGCTTCGGGTTCGAGCGGGGCGTCGTCGGATTCGTCGCGGCCGGCATGCGCGTGCTGGAACACCCGCCCTCCGGCCGTCTCGATGCGGAGGGTGTACGCCAGGGGCAGCTGGTCGAGGAGCATCCCGATAGCCTGGATCACGCCCGGGGCCAGTCGATCCTCATCGTCGGGGGTGAGTGATGACACAAACCGGATGTTCATGGGCCTTCGAACGAGCGTGCGCAGACCAGAACCGCGCCGGGCCTATCCCGTCGGCTGTCGGCATGGAGCTCTAGAGCAAAGCTCGTTCCGACCCACGACTGTAAGAAGTTTCAGCGATTCGTCGATTTTGTGACCAGGACGCACACTCAGGGCATGAGAACGCCGAACAAGGTTTCCCGTGGGGCAGACTTTTCCCGCCATGGCCGGCAACCCGGCTTGACTTGGCTCCAGACGCCCTCTAAGCTGCGCAGGTTCGCTTGTGATCGATCACCTCTCTGAACCCGCCTCGTTCATTGGCATCAGCGCCGCCGCCCGGGCCCTCGACGAGGAGGTGTCGCAGGCCGCGAGGTCCGACGCCAAGGTGCTCATCACGGGTGAGAGCGGCGCCGGCAAGGAAGTGGCCGCACGCCTCATTCACACGCGAAGCACGCGCGCCGCGGGGCCGTGGGTCGCGATCAACTGCGCGGGCGTGCCCGACACCCTGCTCGAATCCGAGCTCTTCGGCCACGTCAAGGGCAGCTTCACGGGCGCCTATCGCGACAAGCCCGGACTCATCGAGAGCGCCCACCGCGGCACCATCTTCCTCGACGAGGTCGGCGAGATGTCGATGCGGATGCAGGCGGCGCTGCTCCGCTTCCTCGAATCGGGCGAGATCCAGCGCGTGGGCGCTGACCGGCCCTCCGAGCGCGTCGACGTGCGCGTCATCTGCGCGACCAACCGCACCCTGCCCGATCGGATCGCGCGCGGCGAGTTCCGCGAGGACCTCTACTACCGGCTGAACGTGATCCGTCTCCACGTCCCGCCGCTGCGAGAACGCCGCGAGGATCTGCCGCTGCTCGTCGACTTCTTCGTCGCGCGCCACGCCAGCGAGCACCGGATCGAGGTGCCGGGCTTGGCGCCCAACGTGCGCGAACGCCTCCTGGCCTATCACTGGCCGGGCAACATCCGCGAGCTGAAGAACGTCATCGAACGCATCGTGGTGCGGGCCGGCCAGGGCGAGATCACGCTCGAGGACCTCCCGGTCGACTTGCGGCTGGCGACCCCGCTCCTCATGACGTCGGAGGCGCCGACGGGCGCGCAGCTCGCCGAGCACCTCGCGCACGAGCTGTTCGATCGCATCGTGCTGCATCGGGAGAGCTTCTGGACGGCGGTCTACGCACCCTTCATGGATCGGGACGTGACGCGCGACACGGTGCGACGCGTCGTGCGCCGCGGGCTCGACCAGTCGGGCGGCCGCTACGAGGATCTCTTCACCCTGTTCCACCTCACACGCGAGGAGGGCCGGCGCCTCGTCGTGTTCCTGAGGAAGCACGGCTGCCTGGTATCGGTTCCGGTTGGTGGGCCGCGCACCCGGGGGTCGAGCGCCGAGCAGGTCGCCTAGTCCAGAGGTTCCGTCCCCCGACGCGAGTCACCGAGCGATGACCGAGGCCGATTCCCCTTCGCCCGCTTCACCTGCGCCCGACCCGCGCGTCGTGCTGCTCGTCGACGACCAACCCGAGGTGCTCACCACGCTCGGCACGCTGCTCCGGCAGTCGGGGTATACGGTGGTGCTCATCGAGCAGTTCGACGAGGCGCGCCGCTTCATCGATGGCACCCCGCCGGACGCCCTCATCACCGACGTGCGGCTCGGCGCCTTCAACGGCCTGCAGCTGGTGCTGCACATGCGCGATGCCCGGCCCGAGGCGCCCATCCTCGTGCTCTCGGCCTTCTCCGACCCCATGATCCAGCGCGAGGCCGAGAAGCAGGGCGCGCGGTACCTCACCAAGCCCATCACTCGCCAGGAGCTCGTCGCCGCGCTCGAAGGCGAGTTCCAGAAGCGCACCCAGTAGGCGCCGCTCGTCCGGCGCCTACCGGCCCTCCCATAGCCCTTCGAGGCTTTGTAGGCTTTGTAGGCTTTGTAGGCTTTGTAGCCCTTCCCCTGAGGCACGCGGGTTGCACCCTCGGCCGGCATGAGCGCGAGGACCCCCCAGCCCGCCCCCGATCAGTGCCCGGTCTGCCGGCACTTTCTCGCCGACCCGGACCAGCTCGAACGCGAGCTGCCGGGCCTCACGATTCTCTCATCTGCTTGGGGTTCCACGCGGGGACGCGCCGGTCTGTGCGCCCGGTTCGGGACCTGGCAGGACCCGGTCACCGGGTGCCGCGAGTTCTCGCCGCGCCCGCTCCCGGTGTTCCCCCACGGTGCTGCCCGCGTTACGCAGAGGTGACATGGCTACCGCTCTTACGCCCCCCTGGGCGCTTCCTCCCCCCGAGGCGACGCCGGCGCTACGGCAGCAGGCCGAGGCCATTCTGGAGCGCTGCCGCGGCGACGGCCCGGCCAACTGCGTGGCCCGCTGCCCGCTGCACGTCGATGCGCGCGGCTACGTCCAGTTGACGAAGGACGGGCGCTTTCAGGAGGCGCTGCAGCTGGTTCGCGAGCAACTGCCCTTTCCCGGCATCCTCGGCTACGCCTGCGCGCACCCGTGCGAGCTGCACTGCAAGCGCATCGACACCGACTCCCCCGTCCGCATCCGCGACATCAAGCGCTTCCTCGCCGAGTGGGAGCCCGGCCCGCCCCAGCACCGTGTCGACTGCGAGCCCGACCGCGGGAAACAGGTGGCGGTCGTCGGCGCCGGTCCGGCGGGGCTCCTGGCGGCCCACGATCTGCGCCGCAAGGGATATCGCGTCACCATCTTCGAGAAGGCGGCCGGCCTCGGCGGGTGCCTGACGAGCCGCATTCCCGCCTGGCGCATTCCCCGCGACGTCGTCGATCGCGACCTCTCGGTGATTGCCGCCCTCGGCATCGACGTGCGGACGGGCATCGAGGTCGGCCGTGACATCTCGCTGCGCCAGCTGCGCGAGGGGTTCCCCGCGGTGCTGCTCCTCACCGGCTACGCTGGTGCGCTCGCCCTCACGCAGGGCGAACCCGAGCTCCAGCACGCACGGCGGGAGATCCTCGGCGCCAATCCGGTCACCGGCGAGACCGCCATTCCCGGCGTCTTCGCCGCGGGCGACGCCACGAGCGGCCCCTCCACCATCGTCTACGCGATGGCGCAGGGTCGCCGGGTGGCCGAGTCGGCGCACCGGTTCCTGAGCGGCCTGGACGTCGGCGCCGATCGCGAGAGCCCGCTGCCGGCGCGCCTGCTCTGGAGCCTCGACATTCCCGAGGCGGAACGCCGCCGGCGCGAACGCACGCCGGTGATGCTCACCCCCGCCGTGCCGCCGCTCACGGAGGCGGAGGCCCGCGAGGAAGCCGCGCGGTGTCTCGACTGCCAGTGCGGGCTCTGCGTGAAGGACTGCGAGTTCCTGGCCAAGCACTGTCACTCGCCGCGCGATCTCGCGCGCCGGGTCCTCGCCGGCGTCGAGCCGCTTGACACGCGCACCGTCGCCTACTCGTGCAACATCTGCGAGCTGTGCGGCACGGTCTGCCCCGAGCACCTCGATACGGGGAAGATGCTGCTCGAGGCCCGCCGCGAAGCCGTCCGCCAGCAACTCGGTCCGCTCAAGCAGCACAAGCCCATCGTCGGTTACTACAAGGCCGGCGTGTCGAAGCCCTTCACCCTGGTGATGTCCGAGCCGGGCCGCACGAAGTCGAAGCGGCTGTTCTTCACGGGATGCTCGCTGCCGGCGACCGCGCCGGCGCACACGCTGCGCGTCTACGACGAACTCCGCCGGCACTACCCCGGCACGGGCGTGCTCATGTGGTGCTGTGGGGCGCCCGCAGAGCTCATCGGCATGGAGGAGGCCTTCGAGACGACGAAGCGGCAACTGCAGCAGGCGGCGGAGGCCACCGGAGCCGAGGAACTCGTCGCGGCCTGCCCCGACTGTCTGCACACGCTGCGTGGCGCGGATCTGGGCCTGACGATCTCGACGGTGTGGGAACGGCTGGCCGGCCGCTGGAAGCCCCCGCAGACGCGCGAGGGCGTGGTCGTCTCGATCCACGACTCGTGCAAGGGCCGGCACGATCCGGCGCTGCACGCCTCGGTCCGGCGGCTGCTCGACGAGGGCGGCGTGACGGTACAGGACGTCGAGTATGCCGGTCCGCTGGCGCGCTGCTGCGGGTTCGGCGGCATGATCGCGCCCGTCGATCCGGCGTTGCAGGGCCGGATCACGGACCGCCGCGCCAACGAATCGCCGCTGCCGATGATCACCTACTGCGCGGGCTGCCGCACGGCGCTCGCGAGCCGCGGCAAGGCGTCGCTCCACATCCTCGACCTCCTGCTCTCCGACGACTGGCAGCAGAAGATGACACAGAAGTCGCCCGGCTCGATTCCGCGCTATCTCAATCGCCTGAAGACCAAGTGGGCCTTCAAGCGGCTGCGGCCGCTCTCGGGCAAGGCGGAGTGATCATGGCGACTCTGGACCCCATCGAGGTGATGGTCGACGGGCACCCCGTCACGGCCCTTCCGGGGACGCGGCTGCTCGACGTGCTGCGCGGGCTCGGTCTCCGCATCCCGACCCTGTGCCACGACGATCGTCTGACGCCGTATGGCGGGTGCCGTTTGTGCGTGGTGACACGGCGCGACGGACGCGGCGGGCTCGTCCTCGCCTGCTCCACGCCGGTCCTGCCGGGCATGGTCATCGAGACTCACACGCCCGAGGTCGTCGAGGCTCGGCGCCAGCAGCTTCAACTGCTGCTGCTCAACCACCGCCTCGAGTGCCCGATCTGCGATCGCCGGGGCGACTGCCGGCTGCAGGAGCTGATGTTCGAGCACGGGGTGTCCGAGCAGCCGTACCCTTTCGAGCGCCCGCTGATTCCGCGCGACGAGTCCTCACCCGTCATCACGCGTGATCCGGAGAAGTGCATCCTCTGCGGCAAGTGCGTGCGCCTGTGCGACGAGGTCCAGGGTGTGGCGGCGATCGGCATCGTGCACCGCGGCCTCCAGGCCCGCGTGACGACGCTGCTCGATCGTCCGCTCGATTGCGAGTTCTGCGGGCAGTGCGTGAACAACTGCCCCGTGAGCGCGCTGGTCGCGCGCCCGTACCTCGACGACACTCCGGCGTGGCTGCGCGAGCCGGCGACCACGACCTGCGCGTTCTGTTCCTGCGGCTGTCAGGTGACCGGCGAAACGTGGAACGGCGCGCTCGTGCGGGTCACCGGCGCCGGCGTGGACGAACCCAATCGCGGGAAGTTGTGCGCCAAGGGATGGCTCGGCTGGGACGTGCATCACGCGCCCGATCGCCTCACCCATCCGCTGGTCCGCCGCGACGGCCGCCTGATGGACGCGACGTGGGCCGAGGCGCTCGACGCCGTGGTCGGCGCGTTACGGCGCGCCCGCGACGCCGGACACCGTATCGTCGGTCTGGGCGGCTCGCGCCTCTCCTGCGAAGACGCCTACGCCATGCAGCGCCTGATGCGCACGGCGGCGGCGACTCCCCACATCGGGCTCGGCCCGGCCGGCGGCGCACGGGCGCTGGTGGAGGGCATGGGGGCACTGACTGGCGCGCCTCGCTCCACGGCCACGTTCGATGATGTGCGATCAGCCGACGTGGTGCTCGTCCTGCGCGGCGACCCGGCGCGGACGCATCCCCTGCTCAAGACCGAGCTGGTGCAGGGCGTGACGCAGCGCGGACAGACACTCGTGCTGGCGCATGCCCTGTCGGGGCCCCTCGATCGTCACGCGACGCTGCGCCTCCCGGTGCACCCGGCGAGCGAGGCGGCGCTCCTGCACGGGGTCGCCGCGCGGTTGCTGGCCCTCGACCCGGGCCTGGCCAGTCGCGTGCACGGGATTCCCGGCGCGGGCGAATGGCTCGCGAGCCTCGCGGCTTACGACGCGGAGACCGTCGTGCGACAGACCGGCCTGGACCTCACGGCGCTCGACGCGCTGGCGTCGGTCCTCGGACACGCGCGCACGCTGGCCACGGCCGTCATCACCGGCCTCGGCATTCCGGGCGACGAGGCGGCTGTCACGCGTGCCGCGGTCGCCCTCGACGCGCTCGTCGGCGGCCGTGGTGTCATGGTGCTGGGCGAGAAGGCCAACCTCCAGGGCGTCATCGATGCCGGGCTGCACGGCGAGTGGCTGCCGGGCGGGCGCCCGACCGCCAGCGCGGACGCCCGGGCCGAGGTGGGCGTCGCGTGGGGTCAGCCCGTACCGCCGCCCGCCCCAGTACCACTTCTGACCGCGATCCAGGCGGACGGCGGCGATCCGGTTGGCGTGCTCTATGTCGCCGGGCAGGACCCCGCGGGCGCCTGGCCGGGCGGACTCCGCGGCACCGAGGCCGTCGCGGCCGCGGCGTTCGTGGTCGTGCACGACGCGTTCATGTCGGACACCGCGCAGCAGGCCGACGTGGTGCTGCCGGTCGCCATTCTGGGCGAGCGCGCCGGCTCGCTCGTCGCGGCCGACGGGGTGCGGCGCCCGCTCGTGCGCCTCGAACCGCCACCCCGCGCGGTGCCGCAGGATCGCGACATCTTCCGCGAGGTGAGCGCCCGCCTTGGCATCGCCATGCCAGAGGAGGCGGCACTGGTGGCCGAGATGGAGGCGCTGTGCGGGTGGCCGCGACCGCGCGCCTCGGTCCAGTGTCTCGTGCCGGCCGAACCGCCCGCCGCCGCGGCGCCAATCGACGGGCTGCTGCTCGACGGCTCGCCGCAAGTGTTCCGATCGGGCTCCATCACGGATCACAGTGCGAGGCTGCAGGAACTGTCGCCCTCGGTGGCCGTCAAGTTGTCGCGCCGAGAGGCCGCCGAGTTGAACATTGGCGACGGCGACACGGTGCTCGTCTCGGTGGGCGACCGTGCGGCGCTGCTGCGCGCGCGCGTCGACCCCGAGGTGCGGCCTGGCATGCTCGTCGCGCCGTGGCGGGCGCGGTGGGGGACGGCGGCCTCGCGCATGATCCCGGGCGACGAGCCCGCTCACGCCCATATTCGGAGGTCATCATGATCGAGCCCCACGCGGCAGGCGCGGCCACGCTGGCCACGCCGCCCGTCGCCGCCGCCGCTGCGGCCGCGCCCGACGCGCCCGGCGTCGAGGCCCTCGTCGACACGTTCATCGCTGCGCATCCCGGCGGGCACGAGCGGCTCATCCCGCTGCTGCACCTGCTGCAGGAGCGTCTGGGACACGTGCCGTTCGAGGCGCAGGACGTGGTGGCCGATCGTCTCGGACTGACGCCCATCCAGGTGTTCTCGGTCCTCAGCTTCTACCACTTCTTCACGCTGACCCCGCGCGGGCGTTACCCGCTCAAGGTCTGCATGGGGACGGCCTGCTTCGTCCGTCACGCCACACGACTGATCGAGACCATTCAGGATACGCTCGGCATCGATGTGGGCGACTGCACGCCGGACCGCCTCTTCAGCCTGGAACAGGTGCGCTGCCTTGGCGCGTGCGGGCTGGCGCCGGCCGTCATGGTCGGCCAGGACGTCCACGGCAACCTCGACACGAAGGCGATGCGCCGGCTCATCACGCAACTGCGGTCCCAGGGGCGACGCGAGGCGGTCGCGGCCGCGAAGGAGACGCCCCGTGGCTAGCGCACCGGTGACCATCACGGCGGCCCCGCTCGGCGTCGGCGACCTCGCCCGCATCCGCGCCGAGCGCCGGCCGCGGCTCGAAGCGCGTCTGGCCTCGCTCCGGCCCGAGCGCGGCGTGGTGCGGGACGTGCTCGTGTGTGCCGGCGGCGGCTGCGTCTCGTGCCGGTCGACGACGCTCGCCGCCGAGTTCGAGCGGCTCATCGCCGCGTCAGGCCTGTCCGATCGCGCGCGGGTCGTGCAGGTCGGCTGCATGGGCCTGTGCGAGGCCGCGCCGCTGGTGCTCGTCGCGCCGGACGGCGTGTATTATCCGCGCGTCGACTTCTCCCTCGCCCGGCGCATCGTCACCGAGCACCTGGCGGAGGATGCACCCATCGGGGAGGCCGAGCTGACGCACGAGCGCGATGGCGAGGTGCGCCGCAGCCGGGACGTACCCTTCTTCGCAAGACAGCTGAAGATCGCGTTGCGCAACTGCGGCGTGGTCGATCCGCTGAGCCTCGACGACTACATCGCGCTCGACGGCTACCAGGCGCTGGCGCACGTCCTGCTGGAGACCACGCCGGACGCGGTGCTCGACACGCTCAAGCGTTCGGGACTGCGTGGGCGGGGTGGCGCCGGCTTCCCCGCCGGCCTCAAGTGGCAGTTCGTCCGCGAGGCCGCGGGAGACGAGAAGTACATCATCTGCAACGGCGACGAGGGCGACCCCGGCGCGTTCATGGATCGCAGTATCCTCGAGGGCGACCCGCACTCGGTCATCGAGGGCATGGCGATCGCCGGACACGTGGTGGGCGCACGCCGCGGGTACGTCTACGTCCGCGCCGAGTACCCGCTGGCCATCGAGCGGCTCGGCCACGCCATCCTCGAGGCACGCGCCGCGGGCATCCTCGGCGCCCGGGTGCTGGGCACCGAGGCGGCCTTCGACCTCGAGATCCGCATCGGCGCCGGGGCCTTCGTGTGCGGCGAGGAAACGGCGCTCATCGCGTCGGTCGAGGGTAAGCGGGGCATGCCGAGGCCGCGACCGCCGTTTCCCGCACAGGCTGGCCTCTGGGGACGGCCAACCCTCATCAACAACGTCGAGACGTGGGCCAACGTGTCGCCCATCGTGCTGCGTGGTGCCGCCTGGTTTGCCGGCATCGGCACGGCGCGCAGCAAGGGCACGAAGGTCTTCGCGCTCGCGGGCGACGTGCGCAACACCGGACTGGTCGAGGTGCCCATGGGCATCTCGCTGCGCGAGATCGTGCACGACATCGGGGGCGGCATCCGGTCGGATCAGCCGTTCAAGGCGGTGCAGGCCGGCGGGCCCTCCGGCGGGTGCGTGCCCGCCGAGGCGGCCGACGTGCCGGTCGATTACGAGTCGCTCCAGTCACTCGGCGCCGTCATGGGGTCGGGCGGCCTCATCGTGCTCCACGAGGGCACGTGCATGGTGGAGCTGACCCGGTTCTTCCTCGAGTTCCTCGTGGACGAATCGTGCGGCAAGTGTCCCCCGTGCCGCATCGGCCTGCGCGTGATGCTCAACCTCGTCGAGCGGATCACCAAGGGCCTCGCCGCGCTGGAAGATCTCGACACGCTGATGGGTCTGGCGCGGCACATCCAGCGCAGCTCGCTGTGCGGTCTGGGCCAGACGGCACCGAACGCCGTGATCTCGACGCTCGAGCACTTCCGTGACGAGTGGGAGACGCACATCTACGATCGCCGCTGCCCCGCGCTCCAGTGCCGCGCACTGCTCACCTACGAGATCAACGAGGCCCTCTGCAACGGGTGCACGCTGTGCGCGAAGGCGTGCACCTCGAATGCCATCACCGGTGAGCTGAAGCAGCTCCATCGCATCGACGCGCTGCTCTGCACGCACTGCGGGGCCTGCGTCACCGCGTGTAACCGCGGCGCCGTCGTGGCGCACTGAGGAGGACGTCGATGAGCCGAAAGACGGTCATGGTCGTCGACGACGACCCGGTCTTCCGCGAGGCGGTGGGCGCGGTGCTCGAAACCCGGTACGACGTGCGCGAGGCCGCCAACGGCGCGGACGCCCTCGCCGCGCTCGCCGGGGCGCTTCCCGACCTCATCGTCCTCGACGTGATGATGGACTACCCGTCGGAAGGCTTCGACGTCGCGCGCACGTTGCAGAACGACGAACGCACGCGCCCAATCCCCGTCGTGATGCTCACCGGCGTCGACCAGGTCTACAACTACCGGATGGAGACCGACGAGACGTGGGTGCCGTGCGCGCGGTTCCTCGAGAAGCCGATCACGCCGGAGCGGCTCCTGCAGGAGATCGGCGAGCTGATCGGATGAACGGTCCCGACCAGGACCTCGACGACGCCTCGCTCGGCGACGAGCTCGCGGGGCGCCTCGCGTGGTTCGTGCGGCTGCGGTGGGTGGCCGTCGCCACCCTCGCGCTGGCCGCGGTGGCCGGTCCGCCCGTCGGGCTCGATCGCTTCTGGCCCGGCCTGCTCTACATCGCCGCCGCCGTGGCCGGGTACAACGCCCTCTGCTGGTGGCGCCTCACCCGCGCGCGGGCCGCCGGGACGACGAGCGATCCCGCACACCCGATCCCCTCCATCGATCTGCGCGTGCTCGCCGTGGCCCAGGTCACGCTCGACCTCGCCGCCCTGCTCGTCGTGGTGCATCACACGGGATACCTGGCGAGCCCGCTCCTCCCCTTCTTCGGGTTCCACATGGCGATCGGCACCATCCTGCTCTCGACCCGGACGATGTACCTCGTCGCGGGCGCCACGAGCGCGGCGGCCGTCGTGCTGCAGATCGCCGGATGGGGTGACGCGGTGCTCAACCCGGCACTCATGGTGCCGAGCCCGACGTCTGTCGTCGTCGCGCTGCCGCTCGCCGCCTTCGTCGGCTTCCTCTTCGGCATCGTCTACCTCACGGGGTCGGTGAGCGATCGGCTGAAGCAGCGGAACACCGAGCTGCGCCGGCTCACCGGCGCCCTGCGCCGCCAGTCGGACGATCTCGAGCGGCTGGTGGCGGAGCTCGACGAGATCGAGCGGCGCAAGTCGCACTACATGCGCGTGTCGGCGCACCAGCTCCGTTCGCCACTGGGCACCGTGCGGACCGCCCTGGACGTGCTCGCCGGCGGCTACGTGGATCTCGCGACACCGCGCGGGCAGCATCTCATTCGCGGGGCCACCGAGCGTGTGGACGGCCTGCTCCGGATCGTCAACGGATTGCTCGATCTGGCAAAGGTCCGCGAGGGCCGGCAGCGCGCGCCGTGGACGCGGCAGGTGAACATCAACCAGCTCGTCGCGGACCTCGTGGACGCGCTGGCGCCCTTCGCCGAGGAGCGCGGGGTGCGGCTCGAGGCCCGCCTCGATCGCCTCGCGGTGCTCGACTGGGGCGTGCCGCCCGATCTCGTGCACGCGGTCGAGAACCTGCTGCACAACGCCATCAAGTACTCGCACGCCGGCGGCGCGGTCGCCATCGAGTTGGCCGTCGAAGACGACGTCGCCCTCGTCAGCGTGACCGACAAAGGCATCGGCGTGCCCGAGGAGTTCCACGACCAGTTGTTCCTCGAGTTCGTGCGGGCGCCGAACGCCCGTGTGCACGCCCCCATCGGCACCGGGCTGGGCCTGGCGCTCGTCCGCGAGGTGGCCGAAGAGCACGGCGGCGTCGTCGAGTACTTCCACCCCCCGGACGGCGGCGCCTGTTTCCGACTGGCACTCCCCCTCCACATCCGGCCCCGCGAGGCCGTCGGGCCGTTACCGGGCCGTGACGCCGCGGGTTACCGGCCGGACACGAAGCCCCGCCAGGCCGGCGCCCCGGGCGGCGGAATCCGCGAAATACAGCCCGTTTCCCGCGTTCTCCGGCCCTGACCGCCGCCCCGCCCAGGGCACAGCGGTTGCACTGACGGATCGGGGCTTCTGCGCAAGAGGCGCCGTCAGGTGGACGGGCAGGGGCTCGAATACAGGAGGACAGTCCTTATGCGTAACGTTCATCTCGGCCGCATCGCGGCCATCCTCGCGCTCGTGGCGCTGCTGGTGCCAGCTTCCAGCTTCGCCGCCGCGAACTACAAGGGCTACGAGCGCGGCGATGCCCTGATCAGCGTCCAGGAGCTGAAGCAGCTCATGGATGCGAAGGATCCCCGGCTCCTCATCCTGGCCGTGGCCGACGTGGCCGACTACCGCCTGCCCGGGCACATCCCCGGCGCGCACCGCGTGTGGCGGCCCGACTACGAGATCAAGGTTGGCGACAAGTACCCGTTCGAGGGCATGATGCTCGAACAGGCGGCCTTCCAGGAGTTCGCCCGCAAGTTCGGCGTCAACAACGACACGATCCTGGTGATCTACGACCATCAGTACGACGCCACCCGGCTGTGGTGGGGATTCTTCCTCTACGGCAAGGTCGCGCGCGTGCTCGACGGCGGATTCCAGGCGTGGAAGGCGGCCGGCTACGACACCGACAGCTTCGCCCCGAGCGCGCCGAAGGCCGGCAACTTCGTAGCCAAGCCGGCCAATCCGAAGCTCACGGCGACGATGGCCGACGTCAAGGCGTCGAAGGACAATGCCAACGTGCAGCTGTGGGACACCCGCGAGAAGGCCGAGTGGACGGGCGCGGAGCTGAAGAAGGGCGCCTTCCGCAAGGGCCGGATTCCCTGGGCGAAGTTCTTCAACTGGAAGGAATTCAAGAAGCCGATCGCCGAGGGCGAGAAGTTCACCGAGTTCAAGCCGGCCGCCGAGGTGAAGGCCGTCCTCGCCAAGTTCGGCGTCGACCAGAACAAGGAGCAGATCTTCTACTGCCAGTCGGCGGTGCGCACGACCACGCACATCTTCGCGATGTACATGCTCGGCTGGGACATCGAGAAGCTGCGCAACTACGACGGCTCCTGGATCGAGTGGAGCTACCACAAGGACAACCCGGTCGTCGTCGACGAGACGAACTGACGTCGGTCACCTGTCAGATGGCGGGAGAGCGGCACGGCGCCGCTCTCTCGCCCTGGCACATCCGGAGCGAGAGATGAGCGAGCAAATCCAGGCAGCGGCAGCCGCATCGAAGCGTCGGAACTGGGTAACCCTGGCCGTGGCGGCCGTGGTGGTCGTGGCGGGCGTGCTCGCCGCGCGCCAGTTCGGCCTCTTCAGTCTCCTCAGCCTGGACAACATCGACCGCCTCGACGCGTGGTTCCGGGGCTTCGGGATGTGGGCGCCCGCCATCTTCATCGGGGTGTGGGTGCTCGCCTGCATCTTCTTCCTGCCCGGGCTGCCCATCACCATCGTGGGCGCGCTCATCTTCGGCCCGCTTCAGGGCACTATCTTCAGCATCATCGGCTCGACGCTCGGCGCGACGGCCGCCTTCCTCGTCGGCCGCTATGCCGCGCGCGGACTGGTCGAAGGCCTCCTCGAGAAGAACGCGAAGCTGCGCACGATCGACGACGGTGTGAAGACCCACGGCTGGCGTATGCTCGTCATCACGCGGCTGGTCCCGCTCGTGCCCTTCAACGCGCAGAATTACGTCTACGGTCTGACGAAGATCCCGCTGCTGACCTACGTCCTGGTCTCCTTCGTCTGTATGCTCCCAGCCTGCGCCGCGTTCAACTTCGCCGCGGGCGCGGTGCGGGCAGGCCAGTTCGGCAAGTTCTTCCTCTATCTCGCGGTGGCGGGCCTGCTCTTCGCCGTGCTGTCGCTCATCCCCGGGTGGATCCGCAAGCGCTACGCCGACGCGCCGGCGCTGGCCGACCCGGGCACGCCTCTCGCCAACCGGCCGGGCCCGCGCTAAACTGGCGCGCAGCGTTGCTCGGACCGGCCCCCCAAGGACGCAGAGCATGCAGATCAGTCGGTTGGCCGGCAAGCGCCTGTGCCTGCTCGGGCCCGACGAGAACGCCACGGCCGCCGTCGCGGCCGCCCTTGCCGGCGCCCTTCGAAGCCTGGGCCACCCCGTCCTCGTGGTGGACGCCGATCCCGCCGGCCCGGGCCCCTACCGGGCGCTCGGTCTCGAGACGCCGCCCCGAGACCTGTTGACGCTGGTGGCCGAGACTCCGCACGAGGCGGTGCGAGCGTCTGACACGCTCGACGCGCCCCCCGTGCTTGGATCGACGGTCGATCTCGAGGCGCTCCCCCGCACGCACATCGATTGCGGTCCCGACGGCACCTGGCTGATCGTGCTCGGCAAGCACCGTACGCTCGGCGCCGCGGCGGCACCCGCCGTCGCGCGCTTCCTGCGTCACCTCGAGATCGAGAGCCTCGGCGCCGATGGCGTCGTCATCGTCGTGCACGGTGACGAGGCGCCCGCGGGGCACGATGCCGCGACGCCGCTCGACCGGCGGTTGCTCGTGGTGCCGCCGGAGTTGAGCGACGCGGCCTGGCTCGCCGTGGCCGAGCGGATGCGCACGGCGACCGAGACCGCCGATGGCTGCGTGCTGTACGTCGATGCCGGCGCCTCGCTCGATGCGCAGGCGGCCGGACGCGTCGAACGGCGCCTGGCGCTGCTCGATCTCAGGGTGCTCGGCCGGATCGGGCCACGCGGCCGATGGACCGGACGGGCCGACGGCGACGCCCTCGCGATCGTGCGAGCGCTCGAGGCCACCGAACCCGGTCGCGCCTCGGAGGCTCCCGCCACGCCGGCCGTGACGCTGGTCAGCCGCTGAGCTTCGGCGCCCGCCGGACGACCGATTGCGGTGGCCCCGTGGCCGCGCGGATGCTACCGTTTCGATCGATCGCCGCTCGCTCGTAGAGCGTCTCGTCTTCATCACAGGTCTTCCCGTTCCCGCACCAGGAGGTGCCGCATGCCGGACACCCTGACGTTGATCGACAACCGCACGGGGCAGGAGTACACCGTCCCCATCACCGACGGCACGATTGCGGCGATCGATCTCCGCCAGATCAAGACCTCGCCCGACGACTTCGGGCTGATGACGTATGACCCGGCGTTCATGAACACCGCGAACTGCCGAAGCTCGATCACGTTCATCGACGGCGACCGGGGCATCCTCCGCTATCGGGGCTACCCCATCGAGGAGCTCGCCGCGAAGAAGTCGTTCCTCGAGGTCGCGTGGCTCATCCTGAAAGGTGAGCTGCCCTCGGCCGAGGAGCTGCAGGCGTGGACCAACGATGTGACGATGCACACGATGGTGCACGAGAACATCAAGAAGTTCATCGACGGCTTCCAGCACGACGCGCACCCGATGGGCATCTTCCTCAGCACCGTGGGCGCGCTATCGACGTTCTATCCCGACGCGAAGCACGTGCTCGACGCAGCCAACCGCAGGCTGCAGATCCGGCGTCTCGTGGCGAAGGTGCCGACCATCGCGGCCTACGCCTACCGGCACCACAGGGGCCTGCCGTACGTGCTGCCCGACAACGACCTCACCTACCCCGGCAACTTCCTGAACCTGCTGTTCAAGATGACCGAGGCGAAGTACACCGTGAACCCGGTGCTCGAGCGCGCGCTCGACGTGCTGTTCATCCTGCACGCCGATCACGAGCAGAACTGCAGCACGACGACGATGCGCGGCATCGGCAGCGCGCTGTCGGATCCGTATTCGTGCGTGGCGGGCGCGGCGGCGGCCCTCTACGGCCCGCTGCACGGCGGGGCCAACGAGGCGGTGCTGCGCATGCTGGCCGAGATCGGCACGACGGCCAACATCCCGGGCTTCATCGAGCGCGTCAAGCAGGGGGAAGGGCGCCTCATGGGATTCGGGCACCGCATCTACAAGTCGTACGATCCGCGCGCCCGGATCCTGAAGGAGATGGCGCATCAGGTCTTCGCCGTCACGGGGCGCAACCCGATGCTCGACATCGCGCTCGAACTCGAGAAGATCGCGCTCGAGGACGAGTACTTCGTCAGCCGGAAGCTCTATCCGAACGTCGACTTCTACTCGGGGCTCATCTACCAGTCGCTGAAGTTTCCGGTCGCCATGTTCCCGGTGCTCTTCGCCATCCCGCGCACGGTGGGCTGGTTGGCACAGTGGGAGGAGATGCTCCTCGACAAGGACCAGAAGATCGCGCGTCCCCGGCAGATCTACACCGGCGTCATGGAGCGCCACCTGCCGGAGTTCGAGAAGGCCGCCGCGGGCAAGCCGAAGGCCTGAGACCGTAGGGCGCCGCGACTCCCCGGAACGCGGGCGTTACTGTCGAGTAACGCCCGCGTGGCCGCTTTTGCCGCCTCCCGCCAGAACCCGCCGTTTTCCGCCCATGTCGCGCGCGGCACACCGCTTGCTCCCTCTCCGGTGATTCGTGGCGCCTGTCGTGCGCACGGGAGGAGCAGGTTTGCACATGACCACCACGGCGGACGCCCCGCCGAGCCAGTCCTTCCACCGCAGCAAGCTCACGGCCGACGACGTCCAGCGACGCCTGCGCTACATCGTCGAGAAGGACCGGCTCGTGCTCGACGACCTGCCGCGGCGCTTTCTCGAGACGTTCGCCGCCATCCTGACCCACTCGAACTACCGCCAGGTCGTCGACAACTACGCCCGCATCACGGCCCGCTGCGCCAACTGCGCCCCGTCGTGCCAGATCTACCAGCACACGCACGCGCCGCACGACGTGCCCTGCTACCGGTCGAACCTCCTCCTCGAGGTCTACCGCCGGCACTTCACGATGCGGGGGCTCATCACGACGCGGCTGCTGGGGCAGGAGTACCTGACCGAGGATCGCGTTCTCGAGATGGCCTCGACCTTCTACGACTGCACGGCGTGCCGGCGCTGCACGCTCGACTGCCCGCTCGGCCTCGATCACGGCCTCATCACGCACCTCGGACGCTACGTCCTGTCGGAGCTGGGCCTGGTGCCTCGGGCGCTCGTCATCTCGGTGCGCGAACAGCTCGAGGGCGCGACGCACAACACGTCGGCCATTCCCCTGCCGGCCATCCTCGACACCATCGAGTTCCTCGGCGAGGAGATCCGCGACGAGAAGCACCGCGAGGTGCAATTTCCCGTCGATCAGCCGAAGCGCGACTTCGTCTTCTTCCCGGCGGTGAGCGACTACCTGATGGAAGCCGAGACGCTCATGGGGATCGCGCTCACCATGCACGTGGCCGGCGACCAGGACCGCTGGACGATCGGCAGCCAGTACTTCGACGGCATCAACTACGGGCTCTTCTACAGCGACTGGATCCTCGAGCGGGTACTCCAGGCCGAACTCGACGAGGCCAGGCGGCTCGAAGCGACCAATATCCTCATTGGCGAGTGCGGGCACGCCTCGCGCTCGGCGAAGGCCTTCGCGAAGACCTTCGGCGGCGCCGACGCGCCGCCGGTGGTGCACATCATCGAGTACACCTACCGCGCGTACAAGGAAGGCCGGATCAGGTTCAGGCCCGGCGCGATCACCGAGCGCGTCACGTATCACGACCCCTGCAACATCGCACGCACGGGATGGGTGGTCGACCAGCCGCGTGAGCTGCTGCGGGCCTTCTGCAGCGACTACGTCGAGATGACGCCGCACGGCGCGGACAACCTCTGTTGCGGCGGCGGCGGCGGGACGGTCTCGGTCGACGAGCTGCGCCCGTACCGGACAGGGGTCACCGGCGCCAGGAAGGCCGAGCAGCTTCGCGCCACGGGCGCGAAGTACATCGTGGCCCCGTGCGCCAACTGCAAGAAGCAACTGCGCGAGTTGTGCGAGGACCACGGCCTCGACATGCAGGTCGTCGGACTGCACGACCTCATCTACCGCGCCCTCGACCTGGAGTGAGCGATGCTCGACGCCTGGATTGACCTGGCCCGCGGCCCCCTGCTGCGCCTGGCGCTGCTCGTCATGCTGCTCGGGCTGCTGCGGGTGATCGCCCTGCAGGTCTACGAGCTGGTGGTCGCCTGGCGGCGCGCCGGCGACCAGTACGTGCCCTGGCGGATCGTGTGGCGGCGGCTCGCCGGCTGGATCGTCCCCTGGCGGGCGCTGCGCGACGGCAGACGCGCGCCCTACAGCGCCGCGTCGATCGTCTTTCACGCGGGCATCATCCTCGTGCCGCTCTTCTTCGCCGGGCACGTCGCCATCTGGCGGTCGGAGTTCGGCGTCACGCTGCCGGCCTTCTCGCACGCCACGGCCGATGTGCTCAGCCTGGCGGCGGTGGCGGCCCTCGTGTGGCTCCTCGCGGCCCGCGCGGCCAACCCGGCGCGCCGTCACCTGAGCGGGCTGCAGGACTGGATGCTGCCCGTGGGGCTGCTCGTCTGTCTCGGCGCGGGCCTTCTCACCTCGCACCCGCAGCTGAGCCCGTTCGACGCCCGCGCGGCGTATCTCGTGCACCTGCTGACGGCCGAGGCGCTGCTCGTCTTCGTCCCCCTCTCGAAGCTGCAACACATGGCGCTCTTCTGGACCACTCAGGCCTCGACCGAGCTGGGCTGGCGCTTCACGCCCGGGGCCGGCATGCGCGTGCGCGCCACGCTCGGGAAGGAAGGTCAGGGCGTATGATCGCGCATCCCTGCATCCTCAACGACGTCACGCGCTGCATCGGCTGCGAGGCGTGCGTCGACGCGTGCAAGCGGACCAACGGGCTCCCGCTCGAAGACGCGCCCCCGCGCGTCGGCGCCTCGCCCGACGGCCTGTCGGACACACGCTGGACCAGCATCGTCCGCCGGAGCGGCGGCGCCAACGTGCGCAAGCAGTGCCGCCATTGCCACGAGCCCGCCTGCGTCTCGGCGTGCCCGGTCGGCGCGCTCCAAAAGACGGCCGAGGGTCCGGTCGTCTACGACCAGTCGCTCTGCCTGGGCTGCCGCTATTGCATGATGGCCTGCCCGTTCGGCATTCCGCGCTACGAGTGGAACAGCCTGACGCCGTCGGTGCGCAAGTGCGTCATGTGCCACGACCACCTGGCGAGCGGACGGCTCGATCGTCCGGCCTGCGTCAGCGCCTGCCCGGCCAACGCCACCACCTTCGGCGCGCGCGACCAGATGATCGCCGAGGCCGAACGGCGGCTGCGCGACCGCCCCGACCTTTACATCCAGAAGATCTGGGGGCTCGACGAGGTCGGCGGCACCTCGGTGCTCTACGTGTCGCACGTGGACGTCTCGTGGCTCGGCTGGCGCGATGCCGAGGTGCTCGGATCGGCGCCGCTGCCGGATCGCACCTGGGAGGCCCTGCGCAAGGTGCCCTTCGAGTTCGTGGGCATGGGCGCCCTCATGACGGGCGTCTACTGGATCATCGAACGCCGCCAGCGGCTGGCCGGCGAGGCCGCGAAGGCCTCGCGCGCGGCCGCCGCTCCCCCGTCAGCGGATGCGGCGACGTCGCCTGGCGATGGACCTGAGGAGGCGTCGCGATGACCGCGCGCGTTCGTGTCACCAAGGCCATTCTCTGGACCCTCGCCGGGCTGGCTGCCGGCGTCACGGTCGTCCGCTTCGCGCGAGGGCTCGGCGCGACGACGGCGCTCTCGGACGCGACGCCCTGGGGTTTGTGGATCGGCTTCGACGTGATGGGCGGGGTCGCGCTCGCCGCGGGCGGATTCGTGGTCGCCGGGCTGGCGCACATCTTCCACCGCGAGCGCTACCACCATGCGGTGCGTCCGGCGGTGCTCACGGCGTTGCTCGGTTACGGCGCGGTCGTCGTCGGCCTGCTCTACGACCTCGGGCTTCCGTGGCACATCTGGCACCTGACCATCTTCTGGAATCCGCGCTCGCCGCTCTTCGAGGTCGGCTGGTGCGTGATGCTCTACCTCACGGTGCTCGTGCTCGAGTTCGCGCCGGTCGTCCTCGAGCGCACCCGGTTCCAGGGGGCCTATCGCCTGCTCCTCCGCCTCCAGCTGCCGCTCATCATCGTCGGCATCGCGCTCTCGACCCTGCACCAGTCCTCGCTCGGCACGCTCATCCTGATCATGCCGTTCCGGGTGCACGAGCTGTGGTACACGGCGCTGCTCCCCGAGTTGTTCTTCGTGACGGCCATCTGCCTCGGGCTGGCGATGGTCATCGTCGAGTCCACCGTGGTGTCGTGGCTCTACCGGCGGACCCCGCACACCGACATGGTGGCGGGACTCGCCCGGCTCGCCGCCTGGGCGCTGGCCTTCCAGCTGGCATTCCGGCTCGGCGACCTCGCGTGGAACGGCCGGCTGCCGCTCGCTTTCGAAGGCTCGCGCGAAAGCGGGCTCTTCCTCGTCGAACTGGCCCTCTCGACGCTCATCCCGCTCGTGCTCTTCGCCGTGCCGCGCCTGCGCGTGCGCCAGGGCGTGATGCTCACGGCCGCGGGGTCGTCGGTCATCGGGTTCCTGTTCCACCGTGTGAACGCGTCGGGGCTCGCGCACGTGAGCGTCACGGGCAGCAGCTACTTCCCGTCGTGGACCGAGTTCGTGGTGAGCGTGGGGGTCGTCTCGGCCGCCGCCCTGGTGTTCCTGTGGCTCGAGGAACACGTCCCCGTCGATCCCGCCTCGCTCGATGCCGAGCAGCGGACGCGGCGGCTGCAGCTCTTCGAGCTGCCGCGGCTCAACCCGCTTCGTGTGTGGCTCGGCGATGAGGGCTTCGGCGTGCGGCGCGTCTACTCGTTCGCCTTCGTGCTGGCCATGGCGCTGGGCCTGACGCTCACCCCGTGGCAGCCGCTCGTGCAGGCCTCTCCCGTCGAGCGAGCCCGCGGCGGGGCGAACGAGCTGCTCGTCGGCTACCCGCTGGGCACGGTGCGTTTCCCCCATACCGCGCACGTGGAGCGTATCGGGCACGATGCGTGCGGCACGTGCCACCACGCGAACCGCCCGGGCGACGCGGGCACGCCGTGCAGCGAGTGCCACGCCGACCTCTACCTGCCCACCCGGGTCTTCGAACACGCGCGGCACGTGGCGGCGCTTCAGGGCAACGCGTCGTGCGCGCAGTGCCACGAGCAGGGGCGCCCCCTTTCGGCCGACGTGACGCGGGCGTGCTCGTCGTGCCATCGGCCCGGCAAGGCCGCGAGCCCCTGGGCTCCCCGCTACGCCGCGACGACGGCGCCTGGCCTTCGCCGGGTGTCGCACACGCTGTGCATCGGGTGCCACGAGCGTGAAGCCACACGGCTCGACCCGCCCCGGCCCGATCTCGCAAAGTGCGCCACCTGCCACCGGTCGGCGGTACCCCACCGCGATGTGGTGCGGCCGGTGCGCACCGAGGCCCGTCACGTTACGCCGCGGTGACATGCGCGGGCGCCGCCGGTGACCGGCGGCGCCCGCGTCGGCGAAAAGTCTCAACATTTCCTCGATTTTCTGGCGGGCCACCGCACGCCGAGCAGTGGCCCGCGCGTTGCTTTACCACCCGTGGAACGGCCCGGAACTCGCCGGGCCCCGTGAGGAGGCGCTCGTCATGCCGACAATTCTGGAGAGGCCACCCGAGGTCGCCCGGCCGCCGCGGACAGAGCCCGCGCCCGCGCCGCCGCCCGCCCGCGCGATCGAACAACTGTGGAAGACGGAGGACTGGTGGGCCGTGTGGCTCGGCCTGCTCATCGTCGTCGTCGGGCTCGCCGCCTACTGGGGCGGCTCGAGCATCAAGAGCTGGGCGGTGGTGCCCGGGACCTGGAGCACGACGACGGCGCTCGCCGCCGACTTCGCCAGGAACTCGGGAGGCTATCTCCTGGTCTTTCTCATGTTCGGCCTCGTCTTCACCCTGTCGATGGCCGTCATGGGCCGCAAGGTGTCGGCCTTCATCCCCGGGTTCATCATCCTGTTCCTCGGCGCGCTGGGCATGCTCTACCTGGCGGGCTGGACGGTCATGAAGGACTACGACCTCGGCGCGCCGCTGCTCGCGCTGCTCGTGGGGCTCGCCATCGGCAACGTGGTGAAGCTGCCCGAGTGGTTCAAGGTGTCGTTGCGCACCGAGTACTACATCAAGACCGGTATCGTGCTGCTCGGCGCGACGCTCCCGCTGACGCTCATCTTCACCGCGGGGCCGTTCGCGTTCCTGCAGGCCACCATCGTGTCGGTGACCACGTGGCTCACCATCTACCTGGCGGCCACGAAGATCTTCAAGCTCGAGCCGCAGTTCGGCGCGGTGCTCGGCGCCGGCGGCGCCGTGTGCGGCGTCTCGGCGTCGATTGCCGTCGGCGGCGCGGTGAAGGCCAAGAAGGACCACATCGCCATCGGCATTGCCGTCGTGTCGATCTGGGCCATCGTGATGATCTTCGTGCTCACCTTCGTGACCAAGGCGATGATTCCCACGATGCTGTCGCCTGGCGAGGCCGGCGCCTGGGTGGGCACGTCGGAGTTCGCCGACGCGGCGGGCTTTGCGGTGGTCGCCGAGATCGCGAACAAGTACGGCGACTCCGCCATCAACGCCTTCACGCTCATGAAGGTCATCGGCCGCGACATCTGGATCGGCATCTGGTGTCTGGTGCTGTCGATCGTCTCGGTCACCATCTGGGAACGCGGCTCCGGACAGACCAGCCGCCTCGGCCCCGGCATCATCTGGGACCGGTTCCCGAAGTTCGTGCTCGGCTTCTTCGCGGCCTCGATCATCATGAGCTTCGTCGCGGCACAGCCGCCGGCCGGCTTCACGGGCCGCGCCAAGGCCGCCGACACGTTCAAGAGCTCGGCCGAGTCCATCAAGTACGACGCCGACTTCAGCACCTACGTCCCGCCGCCCGCGCTCGCCGACCGCTTCCGCTATGACGCCGACGCGAAGGTCATCACCTTCAACGGCGCCATGACGCTCGACGAGCAGGACGCGCTCGCGGCGGCCATCCCGGCGAACGATCCCGACCGGGCCGACAAGCTGGCGGCGCTCAAGCAGCTCCGCTACAAGTCGGACTGGTTCGAGTCGTCGCTGACCCCCGATCTCATCTCGCCGATCAAGAAGCTCCGCGAATGGGCGTTCGTGATCTGCTTCCTCGGGATCGGTCTCTCCACACGGTTCGCCGACCTGGCCACGTTCGGGCTGCGCCCGTTCTGGGCGTTCACCATCGGCGTGCTGGTCAACGTTCCCCTCGGCTACTTCCTGTCCACCGTGGTCTTCAAGACCTTCTGGTCGAAGCTATAGCCGTATCAAGGAGTCGACATGAGCGAGAAGAAGTACGAGACGCCGCTCCTCGACGAGCTGGAGAAGGGCCCCTGGCCCAGCTTCATTCGCGAGATCAAGCAAGAGGCGGAGCGCCCCATGGTCCGCGATCTGCTCGGAGTGCTCGAGCGGTCGTACGAGGAGCACATCGGCCACTGGAAGCACGGCGGCCTCGTGGGCGTGATGGGATACGGCGGCGGCGTCATCGGCCGCTACTCGGACCTGCCGGAGGAGTTCCCCGACGTCTCCGAGTTCCACACCTTCCGCGTGAACCAGCCCGCCGGGTGGTTCTACACCTCGGGCGCGCTGCGCGACCTCTGCGACATCTGGGACAAGCACGGCTCCGGCCTCACCAACATGCACGGCTCGACGGGCGACATCGTGTTCCTCGGCGGCAAGACGACGTCGATCGAGCCGGTCTTCGCCGACCTCACCGAGAAGGGCTGGGACCTTGGCGGCTCGGGCTCCGACATGCGGACGCCGAGCTGCTGCGCGGGCCCCGCGCGCTGCGAGTGGGCGAACTACGACACGCTCAACGCGTGCCACGAGATCACACAGGCCTACCAGGACGAGCTGCATCGGCCGGCGTTCCCGTACAAGTTCAAGCTGAAGTTCGCCGGCTGCCCGAACGACTGCGTGGCCTCGGTCGCCCGCGCCGACATGTCCATCATCGGCACCTGGAAGGACGAGATCCAGATCGACCAGGAGCAGGTGCGCGCCTACGCGGCCCGCGGCATGGACATCGAGCGCGAGATCGTCGAACTGTGCCCCTGCGACTGCATCTCGTGGGACGGCCAGGCGATGGAGATCGCCGACGGCGAGTGCGTGAAGTGCATGCACTGCATCAACCACATGCCGAAGGCGCTCCGTCCGGGCAAGGAACGCGGCGCCGCGATTCTCATCGGCGCCAAGGCGCCGATCGTCGGTGGCGCGCTCCTCAGCTCGGTCTTCGTGCCGTTCCTGGAGATGACCCCGCCTTACAGCGACCTGCGCGAGCTCATCGAAGCCATCTGGGACTTCTGGGGTGAGCACGGCAAGAACCGCGAACGCGTCGGCGAGTTCATCCAGCGCGTCGGGCTCGGCAAGTTCCTGGAGCAGATCGGGCTCGACCCGGTGCCCGAGATGATCGCGCACCCGCGCTCGAACCCCTACATCTTCTTCGACGACGAAATCGTGGCCGGGGCCGAGGCCTGAGTGCTGCAAGGAGGACGTGACATGGCTGTTGCTGGGCGCAAGACCGACATCGGGCCGCCCCATTACGAGAACTTTCTGCCGCCCGTCATCAAGCGGAACTACGGGAAGTGGGCCTATCACGAGATCCCCGAGCCGGGGGTGCTGGTCCACGTCAGCGAGTCGGGCGAGAAGCTGTTCACGGTGCGCGCGGGCACGCCGCGCATCCTGAGCATCAAGACGATCAGGACCTTCGCCGACCTCGCCGACAAGTACGCCGACGGCTACCTCCGCTTCACCAGCCGGAACAACGTCGAGTTCCTGCTGAGCGACGAGGGGAAGGTGTTCCCGCTCAAGACCGAGCTGGGCACCCTGGGCTATCCCGTCGGCGGGACGGGGAACGCCATCTCGGCCATCGTGCACACGCAGGGCTGGGTGCACTGCCACTCGGCGGCGTCCGACGCGTCGGGCGTGGTGAAGTCGCTGATGGACGCCCTCTATCCGCGGTTCACCTCGATGGACCTGCCCGCGAAGCTGCGCGTCGCCTTCGCGTGCTGCCTGAACATGTGCGGCGCCGTGCACTGCTCCGACATCGCGGTGCTGGGCGTGCACACGCGGCCGCCGCGCATCGATCACTCGGAGCTGCCGAAGATCTGCGAGGTGCCGACGCTCATCTCGTCGTGCCCCACCGGCGCGATCCGGCCGACCACCGTCGACGGAAAGCCGTCCGTGGAAGTGGAAGACGGGCAGTGCATGTACTGCGGCAACTGCTACACGGTCTGCCCGGCGATGAAGATCAACAACCCGAAGACCGACGGCATTTCGATCTGGGTCGGCGGCAAGGTCTCGAACGCGCGGCACGAGCCGATGTTCTCGAAGCTCGCGATCCCGTTCCTGCCCAACAACCCGCCGCGCTGGACCGAGGTGGTCGATGCGGTCGTGAACATCGTCGACGTCTATGCGAAGCACGCGCGCAAGCACGAGCGCATGGGCGAGTGGATCGAGCGCATCGGGTGGCCGCGCTTCTTCAAGCTCACGGGCATCCCGTTCACGAAGTACCACATCGACGACTTCACCCATGCCGGCGAGACCTTCAGGCGCTCCGTGCACCTGAAGTCGTAGGCGAGGGAGGTCAGCATGAGCGAGATCGCGGTAGCACAGGTCGCCGAGGCGATGTACGACCTCGTGAAGTCCACCCACGGCAAGAAGAACCTGAAGCCGATGGACCTCACCAAGGCCATGATCGAGCAGTTCGGCGAAGGCTGCGACAAGCAGATCTGCAAGCAGGCGATCCGCGAGTTGATCGACTCCGGACGCTGCATCTACAGCTACGTCGGGGGCAGCTACATCACGCTGCCGCCGACGGCGACGGCCTGACGATCCGGGGGCCGGCCCGCGCCGGGCCGGCCCCGCCTCCAGGAGAGCCACATGTCCACGACACCGGCGAAGGTCAAGGGACCCGAACGTACAGCGCAGCTCGTCGACGCCTTGCGGCGCTGGCAGGCCATCGAACGCGATGCCATCGAGCACACCGCCTCGATGATGGAGAAGACGCCGAACCCGCTCATCCGGCAGATCCTCGAGATCATCCGGAACGACTCGGTGCAGCATCACCGGGTGCAGCAGTTCATCATCGACACCGTCACCACCACGCCCGTGAGCCTCACGCCCGAGGAGCTCGGCGCCGTGTGGGACGAGATCGAGGCCCACGACCAGCTCGAGAAGGAAGTCGTCGAGCTCGGGAAGCAGATCCGCAAGGAATGCCGCTTCCCCGTCCAGCGCATGCTGCTCGACTACCTCATTCACGACGAGCAGAAGCACGACCTGCTGCTCGGCGAGCTGGAGAAGTTCAAGAAGCAGCTGTACCCGTACGTATAGGCTCCAGGCTCCAGGCTCCAGGCTCCAGGCTCCAGGCTTTCGATCGAGAGACGCGCAATGGCACTCCTCAAGAAGAAGGAAGACAAGAAACCGTTCGTGGCCAGATCGTCGGCCGGGGGCACCGGGTCCGAGATTTCGCCGCTGCGTCCGGTGGCCGTGCTGAAGGAGCCGCCGTGCATCGGGCACTGCCCGAGCGGGAACGACATCCGCGGGTGGCTGACGATCATCGCCCAGCGGGAGAAGCTGGGCCTGAGCCTCGACGAGGCCTGCACGCGCGCGTGGCGGATCGAGGTCGAGACCAACCCCTTCCCCGCTGTCATGGGCCGCGTCTGCCCGCACCCCTGCGAGGGCGAGTGCAACCGCAAGGTGAAGGATGGCGCGGTGGCCATCAACTCGGTCGAGCGCTTCATCGGCGACTTCGGCCTCGAGCACGCGCTTGCGCTGCCGCGCCTCACCTCGGAGCCGAAGCCGCAGAAGGTCGCGGTGGTCGGCGCGGGGCCCTCGGGCCTCTCGTGCGCCTACCAGCTCGCGCGCCGTGGCTACCCCGTCACCGTCTTCGAGGCCTTCGAGAAGCCGGGCGGCATGCTTCGCTACGGCATTCCCGAATACCGCCTGCCGCGGCAGGTCCTCGACGGCGAGATCCAGCGCATCGCCGACCTCGGCGTCGAGATCCGCTGCGGCACCACCATCGGCGGTGACGTGTCGCTCGACGACCTGCGCCGCGAGTACCAGGCGGTGTTTGTCGGCATCGGCGCGCACAAGGGCCGCAACCTCGGCATCGCGGGCGAAGAGGGCGCCGGCGTCTACACCGGCACCGAGTTCCTCAACCGCGCGAACCGCGGCGAGTCGGTCGCTCTCGGCCGGCACGTGGTCGTCGTCGGCGGAGGCGATACGGCCATCGACGCCGCGCGCGTCTCGCTGCGCCTCGGCTCCGACGTGGCGGCGGTGTCGCGGCGCATGGGCGCGGGCGTCACCGTCCTCTACCGCCGCACCCGCGCCGAGATGCCCGCCATCGGCCGCGAGATCGAGGAGGCCCTCGAAGAGGGCATCCGCATCGAGTACCTCGCCGCGCCGGTGCGCGTCGTGCGCAACGGCGACGGGCAGATGACCGGCATCGTCGTCCAGCGCATGGCGCTTGGCGAACCCGATGCGTCGGGCCGTCGCCGCCCGGTGCCGATCGAAGGCGATACCTACGAGATCGAGGCCGACACGCTCATCACCGCCGTCAGCCAGGAACCCGACTGGTCGAGCCTCGGCACCGCCGAGGTGAAGGGATCGTGGCTCGAGGTGGACGAGTGGGGGCACACCGGCATGCCCGACGTGTGGTCGGGCGGCGACTCGGTGGGCCTCGGCCTGGCGACCATTTCAATTGGCCAGGGGCGCAAGGCCGCCGAAGCCATCGACGCGGCGCTGCGCGGCGTCGAGCCCACGAAGCCCGCGCCGCTGCCGCGCGTCGGCCCCGAGCGCATCAAGCTCGATTACTACGAGCCCAAGCCGCGCGCCGAACGCACGGTGCTCGGCCCCGAGGATCGCCTGGCCCGCCCGACCGAGGAGGTCGACAAGGGCATCACGGACGAGGCCGCCCTCTTCGAGACGACGCGGTGCTTCTCGTGCGGATCCTGCTTCGGGTGCGAGCGCTGCTGGATGTACTGCCAGAACAACTGCGTGAAGAAGCTCACGCCCGAACCGGGCCACTACTACAAGATCGACCTCACGGTGTGCGACGGCTGCAAGAAGTGCGCGGAAGAGTGCCCGTGCGGGTTCCTCGAGATGGTGTGAGCCGGCGATGACGATCCACGTGCCGCGCCTCGTCGTGGCCGGTCTCTCGGGAGATGCCGGCAAGACCCTGGTCGCCCTGGGTCTGGCGCGGACGCTCGTGGATCGCGGAGTGCGCGTCGCCCCCTTCAAGAAGGGCCCCGACTACATCGACGCGGCCTGGCTCGGCCTGGCCGCCGGGGCGCCGGGGCGGAACCTCGACACGTTCATGATGCCGCCCGAGGCGCTCTCGGCCGCGCTCGCGCGCGCGGCCGGGGCCGGCATCGTCCTCGTCGAGGGCAACCGCGGTCTGCACGACGGCGCCGACGCCACGGGCACGCACTCGACGGCGGAGCTCGCCAAGCGCCTCGGCGCGCCCGTCGTGCTGGTCGCCGATGCCACGAAGACCACGCGCACGCTGGCCGCGTGCGTGAAGGGCTGCGCCGTGATCGACCCGGACCTGCGCCTGGCTGGCGTGATTCTCAATCGCGTCGCCACCGCGCGCCAGGCCAGGGTCATCACCGACGCGTTCGCCTCGATGGACGGGCCGCCCGTCGTCGGCGCGATCCCGCGGCTCGACGGCGACCCGCTGCCGTCGCGCCATCTCGGCCTCGTCACCGCCGTCGAGCACGGCGACAGCCTGGCCGCCATCGCGCGTGCGGCGTCGATCGTGGCCGCCCACGTCGACGTCGAGACGCTCGTCGCCATCGCCCGGAGCGCCGCGCCCATTGACGCGACGGTTCCGCAGCCTCTCGTCGCGGCTCCCGGGCCGCGGGTCCGCATTGGCGTCCTGCGCGACGAGGCCTTCAGCTTCTACTACCCTGACAACCTCGACGCCCTCACCGAGGCCGGCGCCGACCTCGTCGAGGTCTCGCCGCTGCGCGCGCCGGCGGTGCCCGAGGTCGATGCCATCTACGCCGGAGGAGGGTTTCCTGAGATTCACGCCGCCGCGCTGGCCGCTAACGGGTCGTTCCTCCGCTCGGTCCGGCAACTTGCCGCCGCGGGTCTGCCCATCTTCGCGGAGTGCGGCGGCGTGATGTTCCTTGCCCGCGAGCTGCGCGTCGGCGGGCGCGCGCACGCGATGGCGGGGGCCCTCGACATCGCCATCGAGCAGACGTCCAGGCCGCAGGGCCACGGCTACGTCGAGGGCGTGGTCGACCGCGCGAATCCCTTCCTGCCGGAGGGGACACCCCTGCGCGGGCACGAGTTCCACTACTCGCACATCGTCGAATCACGGGAGCCGGAGACGGCCGTGTCGCTCACGCGCGGCACCGGTGTCGGCGCCCGCCGCGACGCCCTGGTGTCGCGCTCGATCTGGGCCTCGTACTTGCACGTGCACGCGCTGGCGACGCCCGAGTGGGCCCGCGGCCTCGTGGCCGCCGCCGCCGAGTGGCGCCGGGCCGGGCGCGTGGTGTGGGCCTGAAAGACGATGTCCGGGTGTGGCTGCAGTCGGGCGATCACGCCGCGGTCGCTGCCGGAGTGGCGGCAGATCCGCGGGTGGTCCGGCACCTCGTCGCCCGGCTCTGGGACGGTGAGCCGGCCGTCAGGAGCGCAGCGGTGCGGGGCCTCGGCGAGGCCGCACGCCACCATCCGGCGCTCGCGCTCGAGGTGGTGCGGGGCTTCATCTGGGCGCTCAACGACGAGTCGGCGACGAATGCCGGCGCCGTCCTGGCCGCCCTCGGCGAGATGGGACGTGCCGTGCCCACCCTCGTCGCTCCGTTCCTCGGGGCGATCGTCTCGCACCTCGACGACGAGGGACTGCGGGTGGAGTTGATCGACGCGCTCACCGCCGTCGCGACCGTCGCGCCCGATTGCGTCGCCCCGTATCGTGCCGCCGTCGCGGAGGCGGCCGATGGCACTCGGCCCGGGGAACGCCGCGCGCTCGCGGCGCTCGCGCGGGCACTCGAAGGGAGTTCGTAATGCACACCGAAACCATCGCCGACCGGGTCGAGCGCTGCCGCCTCCAGGTCGAGGCGGCGCCCGATTCGGCCGCGGCCCACTTCAACCTGGGCCTCGCGTACACGGCGCGCGGGCTCGTGGCCAAGGCCAAGGAGGAGTACCGCGCGGCGCTCGCGCTCGATGCCACCCTGGTCGAGGCGTGGGTCAACCTCGGTGGGGCGCTGCTGCTCGAATGGGATTTTCCCGGCGCCGCCGACGCCAACCGCCAGGCGCTCGCGCTCAGGCCCGACCTCGTCGAGGCTCACTTCAACCTGGGGCAGGCGTGCCTGTACCAGAGCGACGCCGACGGCCTCACGGCCAGTTGCGAACGCGTCGTGGCGCTGGCGCCCGATCACGCGGCAGGCCACTACTTCCTGGCCGTCGGGCTGCTCGCCCTCGGCCGCGCGCCCGAGGCGCGCGCCGCCGTCGCCCGCGCGACGGCCCTCGGTTATCGTCCAACGCCCGAATTCCTTCGGCGGCTCGAGCGGGCGGAACTGTCGTCGAGCCAACCCACCCCGCCCGCGCTCGAGATCGCGGGACCCTCAAAGGAGCAGTGAGAAGATGGCCACGTTCACCCAAGGAGACGTCAGCTTCGCCGTCGACGAAGACGGCTTCATGGCCGAACCGGAGAAGTGGGACGAGAAGATCGCCCTGGCGCTTGCCGGCACCGAGGGCGTCGAGACGCTGACCGACGACCACTGGAAGGTGGTCAACTACCTGCGGAATTATTTCCTGCAGTTCGGTGTGGCGCCCATGATCCGGAAGCTCTGCAAGGAGACCGGGTTCGACCTGAAGACGATCTACGCCCTCTTCCCCTCGGGTCCGGCCAAGGGCGCCTGCAAGGTCGCCGGCCTCCCGAAGCCGACCGGCTGCGTCTAGACCGGACCTGAACGACACGGGTCCGCGTTACGCGTCGCGCGCCCCGGAGCGTTACCCGCACGTAACGCCTCGGGGCCGCGCTCCTGCCCGCGACCGCCCCCGCCCTCGTAAGTCGCGCAAATACGGGCGTTTCCTTCGCCCTCGCCCCGATTGCGATCGGGCACGCTGGTTGCTCCCTCTCCCCTCGTGCGTGCTCCGCTTCCCCTCGACCCCGCGCTCCGCGAGGCGCTCGCCGCCCGGCGGGATGCCCTTGTCGCCGCCTGGCGCGAGCGGGTGCTCGCCTCCTATCCCGAGGAGGCCCTGCGCCTGCTGCGCCGCTCGCCGGATCCGTTCAGCAATCCCGTCGTGCACCGCCTGCACGAGGCCACCGCGGCCATCGTGGACCTGCTGATCCTGCCGGTCGCCGCGCCCGGCGATCTCGCCGCCGCGCTCGATCCGCTCATGCGCGTCAAGGCCGTGCAGTCGCAGTCGGCCTCCGAGGCGGCCGGGTCGGTGCTGCTCCTCAAGCGCGCCGCTGCCGACGTGCTGGGCGATGCCTGCTCGCCGCGCGATCGGGCTGCCATCGACGAGGCCTGTGACGCGCTGATGCTCGCCGCCTTCGACGCGTACATGCGGTGCCGCGACGAACTGCACGCCATCCGGCTGCGCGACGTCAGGCGTCGTGTCGCCGTCGTACTCGAACGCTTTGCCGGGACGGCCACCGAGGAGGCCGCGGCCGACGACGGGACGCGCGTCCCGCTCGGTTGATGACGGAGGAACCCACCATGCGTGTTCTCGTCGCCCTGCTCGCCGTGCTCGCCCTGGTGGTCGTGGGCTGGGCCGGCGCCGGGCTTCCCTGGGTGACCGGCATCGTCGTGCCCGGCGTCGCCTTCGCCGTCTTCGTCGTGGGGTTCGTGGTCCGGGTGATCCGATGGGGCCGTTCGCCGGTGCCCTTCAACATCACGAGCGTCGCGGGTCAGCAGGCCTCGCTTCCCTGGATTGATCGCTCACCGCTCGACAGCCCGAAGAACGGCTTCGAGGCCGCGTTGCGGGTGGCCGCCGACGTCCTCCTCTTCCGGCCCCTCTTCAGGAACACCCGGACGAAGCGCGGGCACGACAGGCATCCAGTCTACGTGCCCGAGCGCCTCCTCTGGGCGGCGGCGCTCGTCTTCCACTACGCGCTGCTCGTCGTGATCCTGCGGCACCTGCGGTTCTTCCTCGAGCCGCCTCCACCGCTGGTCGGCGCCATCGACTGGTGGGACGGCTTCTTCCAGCTGACGACGCCGGTGCTCTACATGACCGACGTGCTGCTGGTGGCGGCGCTCGTCTTCCTCCTGGGCCGCCGCCTCGTCGATCGGGGGTTGCGCTATCTGTCGCTCCCGGCCGACTACTTCCCGTTGTTCCTGCTGCTCGGCGTGGCGTTGAGCGGGCTCTACATGCGGCACCTCGGGAAGGTGGACCTCATCGCGGTCAAGGAGCTCGCGCTCGGGCTGGCCACCTTCCAGCCTCGCGTGCCCGCCGGCCTCGACGCGGCCGTCTTCGTGCACCTGGTGCTCGTGAGCGTGCTGGTCGCCTATATCCCGTGGAGCAAGTTGATGCACATGGGCGGCATCTTCCTGAGCCCCACCCGCACGCTCGCCAACGACTCGCGCCGCCGGCGCCACGTGAACCCCTGGAATCCCCAGGTCGCGGTCCACACCTACGCGGAATGGGAAGACGAGTTCCGCGACAAGCTGGTCGCCGCCGGTTATCCCCTCGACACGGCGCCTGCGGCGGCGCCGGCCGCCACCTCCGCCCCGTCCTCCGAGAGCGTACACGCATGAAGAAGACGCCCGACGAACTGCTGCAGGCCGAGTGGTCGCCGGCCGGCCCGGACTGGCTCGATCCGACCGTCGACTTCGAGGCGCGGCGCGGCTCGTGGAGCTATCCGGCGGCGCCGAAGAACCTCAAGTACCTCGGCTTCCCGAACCCGCGCGAGTGGTCGCCGACCGACGCCGACTGGAAGCTCCCCGACGACTGGCAGGCGATCCTGCATCGCGGGCTCGAGGAACGCCTGGCGAAGTACCGCTCGCTTCGGCTCTTCCTCGACATCTGCGTCCGCTGCGGCGCCTGCGCCGACAAGTGCCACTTCTTCCTCGGCTCCGGCGATCCGAAGAACATGCCGGTGCTGCGGGCGGAGCTGCTGCGATCGGTCTACCGCAAGGACTTCACGACGGCGGGCAAGCTGCTCGGCGGGCTGGCGGGCGCGAGGGCGCTCACGCCCGAGGTGCTCAAGGAGTGGTACTACTACTTCTACCAGTGCACCGAGTGCCGCCGCTGCTCGGTGTTCTGCCCGTACGGCATCGACACGGCCGAGATCACGATGGCCGCCCGCGAGCTGCTGAACCTCGTGGGCCTCAACATCAACTGGGTGATGGAGCCGGTGGCCAACTGCCACCGCACCGGCAACCACCTCGGCATCCAGCCGCACACCTTCAAGGACAACATCGAGTTCCTCTGCGACGAGCTCGCCGACGCGACGGGCATCCGCATCGCGCCGTCGATCAACCGCAAGGGCGCCGAGCTGCTGTTCGTCGTGCCCTCGGCCGACTACTTCGCCGACCCGGGCATCTACACGTTCATGGGCTACCTGCTGCTCTTCGAGCAGCTCGGCCTCGACTACACGTTGAGCGCCTACGTGTCGGAGGGCGGCAACTTCGGGCTCTTCACCTCGCACGAGACCATCAAGCGCCTGAACTACAAGATGTACGCCGAGGCGAAGCGGCTCGGCGTGAAGTGGATTCTCGGGGGTGAGTGCGGCCACATGTGGCGCGTCGTCCACCAGTACATGGACACGCTCAACGGCCCGGCCGACTTCCTCGAGGACCCCGTGTCACCCATCACCGGGACGCGGTTCGATCACGCCGCGAGCACCCGCATGGTGCACATCTGCGAGTTCACGGCCGACCTCCTGCAGCACGGGAAGCTCAAGCTCGACAAGTCGCGCAACGACCACCTGCGGCTCACCTTCCACGACTCGTGCAACCCGGCGCGCGCCGTGGGGCTGCTCGAGGAGCCGCGCCAGGTGATTCGCGGCGTCTGCAACCACTTCTTCGAGATGCCCGAGAACACCATCCGCGAGCAGACCTTCTGCTGCGGCGGCGGCGCCGGCCTCGGCAACGACGAGAACATGGAAATGCGGATGCGCGGCGGCCTGCCGCGCGGCAGCGCCGTCGCCCACGTGCGCGACACGCACGGCGTGAACCAGCTCGCCTGCATCTGCGCCATCGACCGCGCCACCCTTCCCGCCCTCGTCGAGTACTGGGCACCGGGCGTCGAGGTGACCGGCGTCCACGAGCTGGTCGGCAACGCCCTCGTCATGGAGGGCGAGACGCCGCGCACGTCCGACCTGCGCGGCCGCCCCATGCTCGTCCCCGCGGAGGCCTCCCATGTATGACAAGGGCAAGATCCTGACCGGCCTCGTGCTGTTCGTGGCCATCGTCGCCTTCCCCTTCTGGTGGAGCCTGGCGAGCGGCGCCGAGGTCCGCGTCCCGGACATCGCCAAACCCGCCGGCGAGACGCAGTGCCTCGAGGACGCCGAGACCATGCGCCGCGAGCACATGCAACTGCTCGCCACCTGGCGCGACGATGTGGTGCGGCTGCGGCAGCGCATTCACACGACACCGGACGGCCGGCAATACCGCAAGAGCCTGACGGGCACCTGCCTGCAGTGCCACACCGACAAGGCCGCCTCGTGCGATCGCTGCCACGACTACCTCGACGTCGCCCCCTACTGCTGGGACTGCCACGTCGCGACGGGAGAACGCTGATGCCGCTCGAACGACGGACCTTCGTGAAGATCGGCGGCCTTGCCGCGCTCGGCCTCGCGGGCGGCGCGGCGGCCAGGGCCGGCGGCGTGATCGACGCCGCACGTCTCGTGCCGGCGGGCGACGCGGCGACGGGCACCGGCACGCCAGGCAGCGCCGGTGCCGCGGCGGCCGCGGCGCCGGCCACGTCCGCCGCCACAACCACCGCGCCCGCCCCGCTCGAAGCGAAGCGCTGGGCGATGGTCGTCGATCTCGGCGCGTGCCTTCGTCACGAGGGTTGCGAGGACTGCACCAGAGCCTGCCACGCGGTGCACAACGTGCCCGACTTCCCGAACCGCAAGGACCAGGTCGAGTGGATCTGGAAGGAGCCGTTCGTCGAGGCATTGCCCGACCAGAAGCACGAGTTCCTCCCCGGCAACCTCGCGCACGCCGACGTGCTGGTCTTCTGCAACCACTGCGACGAGCCCGCATGCACGCGCGTGTGCCCCACGCAAGCGACCTGGAAGCGCGAGGACGGCGTCGTGATGATGGACTGGCACCGCTGCATCGGCTGCCGGTACTGCATCGCCGCGTGCCCGTACGGCTCGCGGTCGTTCAACTGGCGCGACCCGAGGCCGGCCATCGCGAAGATCGATCCCGCGTTCCCGACCCGGACGCGCGGCGTGGTCGAGAAGTGCAACTTCTGCGAGGAACGCCTCGCCGAGGGGCGCCGGCCCGCGTGCGTCGAGGCGTGCCCACCGAAGGCGCTGCTCTTCGGCGATCTCGAGGACGCCGGATCGCCGGTGCGCCAGGCGCTGGCCGACAAGCCCGCCATGCGTCGGCGGCCCGGCCTCGGCACGCAACCCCAGGTCTACTACCTACTGTGAGGCGGACATGTTCGAGAAGGCGCTGAGAGGCGGCCGGCACTACTGGACCTGGGTCGTCGTCCTCGTCGGGCTCATCGCGCTCGGCGGGGCCTGCTACCTCCTGCAGATGCAGGAAGGGCTCCGCATCACCGGCCTCAGCCGCGACGTCACCTGGGGCTTCTACATCGCCCAGTTCACCTTCCTCGTCGGCGTGGCCGCGTCGGCCGTGATGGTGGTGCTGCCCTATTACCTCCACGACGCGAAGGTCTTCGGGCCCATCACGGTGCTCGGCGAGTTCCTCGCGATTGCCGCCGTCACGATGTGCGTGATGTTCATCGTCGTCGATCTGGGCCAGCCGGGGCGCGCCTTCAACATGCTGCTGCACCCCTCGCCCTCGTCGATCCTCTTCTGGGACATGGTGGTGCTCTCGGGCTACCTGGTCCTGAACGTCATCATCACGCGCGTCGGCCTCGCCGCCGAGCGCAGCGGCCAGAAGCCGCCCGCCTGGATCAAGCCGGTCATCCTGCTGTCGATCCCCTGGGCCTTCAGCATCCACACGGTGACGGCATTCATCTATTCAGGGCTCGCCGCACGGCCCTTCTGGATGACGGCCGTCCTCGCGCCGCGCTTCCTCGCGTCGGCCTTCGCGTCGGGTCCCGCGCTGCTGGTGCTCGTGTGCCTGCTGCTCGCCCGCCTCACCCGCTTCCGCGTCGGCCAGGAGGCCATCGGCAAGCTCACCGTCATCATGACCTACGCCCTCCTCGCCAACGTGTTCTTCGTGGCGATGGAGTTCTTCACGGCTTTCTACGCGGCCATTCCCGAGCACACGGCCCACTTCCGGTACCTCTTCGTGGGTCTCGAGGGGCACCGCGGGCTCGTGCCCTTCATGTGGACCGCCGAACTGCTCGCGCTCGGCGCCCTCGTCGTGCTGCTCGTGCCGTCGCTCAAGCGGCAGACCGGGCTGCTCGCCGCGGCCTCGGCGGCCATCATCGTCTCGGTCTGGATCGAGAAGGGCATGGCCATGGTCGTGGCCGGCTTCGTCCCGACCCCGCTCGGCCGCGTCGTGTCGTACTGGCCGACCGTGCCCGAACTCCTCATCTCGCTCGGCATCTACGCCTTCGGGGCCCTGCTGGTCACCGGCTTCTACAAGATCGCCCTGTCGGTGCGGGGCGAGGTGGCCGCCTGAGGTGACCATGCCGGCCGCACGCCGCGTCGTCGTCGTCGGGGCGTCCGCGGCTGGCCTGCGCGCGGCCGCCAGGCTCGCCCGCCTCGAGCCGCGCACGTCGGTGCTCGTGGTCGAGGCGCGCGAGGTCTTCTCGTACGCCGCCTGCGGCCTGCCCTTCGCGCTCGGCGGCGAGATCGATCCCGACGACGCGCTGAGACGCACGTCGTGGGGCCGGCTGCGCGATGTCGAGTACTTCGCCGAAGCCAAGCGCGTCGAGGTGCGAACCGGCTGCCGTGCGACCTCGATCGATCTCGCGTCGGCGCGTCTGCACGTCGAGGACGCCCGCGGGAGCACGGAGGCGCTCGCCTGGGACGATCTCGTGCTCGCCACCGGCGCACGGCCGCGGCGGCTCCCGAATCAGCCGGTCCACCCCCGCATTCTCGCCCTGCACGTCTTCGAGGACGTCGCCACGTTGCGACGAGGGCTCGTCCGCGAGGGCATCGGGCGGGTGGCGATCGTTGGTGCGGGACTGGTGGGCTGCGAACTGGCCGAGGCCCTCCGTTCGCTCTGGGGCGTCGAGACGACGCTCGTCGAGGCCGCCGGCTGGCCTTTGCCGGGCGTGCTCGATCCGGAGATGGCGCAGCGCGTGGCCGGCGCGCTCACGCGCAACGGCGTCGACCTGCGGTGCGGCGCCCCCGTCCGAGCGCTCGTGCCCGGCGATGCCGGAGTGGTCGTGGCGCTCGATGGCGGCGATGTCGAGGCCGATGCCGTGGTTGTCGCCATCGGCGCCGAGCCCTGTGTGGAACTGGCCGCCGCGGCCGGCATCGCGATGGGTCCGACGGGCGCCATTGCCGTGGACGAGCGGCTGGCCACCTCGGCGCCACGCGTGTGGGCCGCCGGCGACTGTATCGAAGTCCGCGACGCCGTGACGGGCGCGGCCGTCTATCGCCCGCTCGGCGGCCTCGCCAACCGCCAGGGCCGCACGCTCGGCGACGTGCTCGCCGGCCGCCCCGCGCGATTTCCGGCCGTGGCGGGTGCGTGCGCGGTGCGCGTGTTCGACGAGAACGTCGCGGCGGTCGGCTGGACGCGGGTGGCTGCCCGTCGCGATCGAGTGGTCCGGAGCGCGTGGCTGACGGCCGACGACCGCCCGCACTACTGGCCCGAGGCCCGCACGCTCGCGATGAGTCTCGTCTACGAACCGGCGACCGGCCGTGTCGTCGGCGTGCAGGCCGTCGGACCGGGCGATGTCGCGAAGCGGATCGACGCGGCCACGCAGCTCATCGCGCGCGGGGCCACGCTCGACGACGTCGCGCAGTTCGAACACGCGTACGCGCCGCCGTTTGCCCCGGCCGTCGATCCGCTCGCCACGCTCGCCTGGGTGGCGCTCAACCAGGAAGACGGCATCGAGGCCGAGCCGCCGGATGTGTCCCTCGACGGCCGGCCCCTTGTCGATTTGCGCGAGCCCTCGGAACGTGCCGCCAATCCGGCACCCTCGGCCGACGTGACCCCCGCGAGCCACGCCGCGCTACGCGACGGCTCGACCACGCCGGATCCCGAAAGCCTGTTGATTTGCGAGCGTGGGACGCGTGCCGCCGAAGCCGCCCGCCTGCTCCGGGCACGCGGCGTGCAACGGCCTTACCTGGCTGGCGGTCTGACGTTCCACGGCACCGATCGGGGACCGTCATGAGCGTGCTGCCGCCGCCGGGAGCCGGAGAGCCCGCGCTGGTCGCGGTGGGCATCGATCGGCGCGCGGCCGGCGTGGAGCGGCTCGCGGCCCTCAATCGGACGCGCCGCGACGAGATTCTCGCCGCCTGGCCCGTCCCCGGCACCGGATTGGTCACGCTCTCGACGTGTCATCGCCTCGAGTGGTACGTCGAGGCCCGCGACGTCGAAGCCGTGCTGGCGGCGTACCACGAGTGGCTCCCGGCCGCGGCCCCCGGCGAGCCGCGCGTGCGCACCGGTCGTGACGCCGCCGTGCACCTGCTGCGCGTCGCCGCCGGCCTCGAGTCGGCGGTGCTCGGCGAGGACCAGATCCTGGCGCAGGCGCGTGACGCATACCGTGCCGCGTGTGCGAACGGCCGGTCGGCTCCCCTGCTCCACCGTGTGTTCCACGCGGCCTTCCGCGCCGGACGCCGCGTCCGTGGCGAGACGACGCTGGCGGCCGGCACGCGATCGCTGGCTGGAGCCGCGGTGGCCGCCCTGCACCGCCGCCTTGGCGGCCTCGCCGGGAAGACGGTGCTCGTCCTCGGCGCTGGCGAGATGGCGCGGCTGGCGGTGCGGCTGCTCGCCGACCGGAACATCGGCCGGCTCGTCGTGGCCAATCGCACGGCCTCGCACGCGCAGGTGCTGGCGAGCCGCTACGGGGGCGAGACCCTGCCCTGGGAGTGGCGGCTGGGCGTGCTCCCGGTTGTCGACGGTGTCGTGGCGGCCACGGCTTCGCCCGTGCCGGTCGTCGATGCCGGCGCGCTGGCCTTCGTGAGTGCGCATCGATCGTCGCCGCTCGTGGTGGCCGACCTCGGCATGCCGCCGAACGTCGCCGATCACCGGGTGCCCCGCGTCGAGGTTTTCGACGTCGAGCAGCTCGGGGTCCTGCTGCATGAGGAGGAGGGCCGCCGGGCCGCCGCCGTGGCCGACGCCGAGGCCATCGTCGAGGAAGAGGCCGCCAACTGGGCGGCCTGGCACCGCTCGCGCCTGCTGCGCCGCTCCTGCGGCGCGGCACGCGCCGCACGTTGAGGAGAATGGTCATGTTCCCCGTTGCCCTGCGTCTCGAAGACCGAAAGGTCCTGGTCGTCGGAGCCGGTCCCGTCGCGCTGCGCAAGGTGCTGTCGCTCGTCGAGGAAGGCGCGCGCGTGACCGTGGTCGCCCCCGAGGCCGTGAACGAGATCGAGACGCTGGCCGGTGCCGGCCGCCTGACCCTGGAGCGCCGGGCGTACCGCCGCGGCGAGGCGGGCGAGGGCTACGCCCTCGTCTTTGCGGCCACCAACGTGCGGGACGTGAACGCGGCGGTGTATGCCGATGGTGAAGCGGCCAACGTCTTCGTCAACGTCGCCGACGTCCCCGACCTGTGTTCGGCGTATCTGCTCGGGCGTGTGCGCCGCGGACCCCTCGAGCTCACCATTGGATCGGGAGGCGGCGCGCCGTTTCTCGTCGGCCGGCTGCGCACCCTCCTCGAGGAGCGTCTGGGACCCGAGTGGGCGGAGTGGGGCGAAGCCGCCGCGACGTTCCGCACCGAGGTCCGCGCCCGCGGATTGACCCTGGCCGCCCAGGAGGCGGCCTTCACGGCCTTCTTCACCGGCACGCTCGACGAGCGCCGGCTGACGGTGCGGGTTCCGTCCGCCGAGGAGCGGCGCGCGTGGATCGAGGCGGCGGCCGCCACCCTGCCCGCGGCGCCTCGCGGGCAGCCCGCCAAGGCACTGCTCCGCGCGGAAACGGAGACCGGGCCTGGGGCCGCCACCCGCGCTCGCGCAACGGGCACGAGGCAGTACGGCCTCGTCTCGCTCGTCGGTGCCGGACCCGGGCACGCGGGCCTGTTGACCCTGCGCGGCCGTCAACGGCTCCTCGAGGCCGATGCGGTCGTCTACGACCGGCTCGCGGCCGGGGCCCTGCCCACCGACCTCGGCGCCGACGTCGAGCTGCACGGCGTGGGCAAGGAAGCGGGCCGGCACCCGGTGCCCCAGGAGCAGATCTCCGATCTGCTCGTCAGGCTCGCCCGCGAGGGCAAGCGCACCGTCCGCCTGAAAGGCGGCGACCCGTACGTCTTCGGGCGCGGCTCGGAGGAGGCGGAAACCCTGCACGCGGCGGGCGTCCCCTTCGAGGTCATTCCCGGCGTCACTTCGGGCATTGCGGCCACGGCGGCCGCCGGAATCCCGGTGACCCACCGCCGGGAAGCCGTGCAGGTGACGCTGCTCACTGCCCACGAGTGCGCCAAGTCGGAAGGGTCGCAGGTCCGCTGGGACCTCCTTGCACGGCAAAGTGACGCCACAATCGTGGGATACATGGGCGTGAGCGCCATCCGGGGCGTGGTGGCCCGGCTCGTCGCCGAGGGCATGGATTCCGGCACGCCTGCTGCAATGGTGGAACAGGGGGCCACGTCGGCGCAGCGGTCCGTGGTCGCGACGCTCGCCACGCTCCCCGATGCGGTCGAGCGGGCGTCGCTCTCGGCCCCGGCCCTCTTCGTCATCGGGCCGACGGTGCGCCACGCCGATCTGCTGAACTGGGCGGTTCGCCGGCCGCTGGCCGGGGAACGGCTCGCGGTCCCCCTGAGGGCGACCGATCTCCAGCGGCAGCTCGAAGACGCGGGCGCCGAAGTCGTCGCGGTCCCCCTCCCCATCAGTCCGGCGGCGCGCGTCGTGCTGGGCGCCAGGCCACTCACGGGCTGTGTGGTCACATCAGCGGCCGAGGTGGAACTGTTCGATGAGGAGTGTCACGGATCCAGCGACGGCACGGCCTGGGCCGGATGGTGCCTGGGCCGGGACGCCGCCGCCCGCGCGCGTGAACGCGGCTGGCCTCGTGTCGAGCTCGTCGAGCGCGCCGGCGACCTCGTCGAGCGGGTCTCGGCCGCCCGCGCCCGCCGCGCCTCGTAGGCCGGCGTCGTCCCAGCCTGGGGCCGTGCGGCGGCTCGCTCCCCTCCTCGCCGCCGTGCTCTCCGTCGGGATGCTCGCCGGCCAGCCGGCGCGCCCGCCGGCGTCGCGCGCCGCCACGCAGGGCGCCCTCCTCACCGGGAAGCCGCTGGCCCGCTTCGGCGTGGTCAGCTTCTACAACCCTCGGCTGATGTATCTCAAATATCAGCCGCTCATGGACTACCTGTCGGCGCACACGCCGTGGCGCTTCGAACTGGCGCTGAGCGCGTCGTACCGCGAAACCGTCGATCGACTCTGCCGCGGAGACCTGCAGCTCGCCTACCTCGGGCCCCTCACCCACCTCCGCGCCAGACAGCAGTGCGGGGCGCGCGCGGTGCTGCGTCTGAACACCCGCGGCCGCGACACCTACTCCGCCTACATCATGGTGCGGCAGCACAGCCTCATTCGCGACCTCGGCGACCTGCGCGGCCGGCGCATCGCCTTTGGCGCGGTGCTCTCGACCTCATCGCACCTCGTGCCGCGCGCGATGCTGCTCGACGCGGGGCTCCGGCCCGGCCGCGACGTCAGGTGCCGGTACTACGCCCATCACGAGCGCGCCGCGCGCGCGGTGCTGCTCGACGAGGCCGACGCCTGCGGCGTGCGCGACCTGGTGGGCGATCAGTTCAAGAGCCGCGGCCTGCGCGTGATCGCCGAGTCTCCCCCCATCCCGAATTTCTCGTTGAGCTTCGCGCCGTCCAGCTCCCCCGAATTGCTGGCCGCCATCCGCGACGCGCTGGTGGATCGGCCCGCGAGGCTCCCGGCCGCCGACCAGCCCTTCCGGCACATGGACGAAGAGTTGTCGGGCGGCTTCGCGCCAACCAGCGACGCCGCCTACGCGCCGGTGGCGGCCCTGGCCGCCCGCGTGCTCGGCGACGGGGCGCTCACGCGTCCCGTCGACACGCTCATGTGCGTCCCGGAGCGCTGACGTGGTGAAGCTGGGGCTGCGCGCCAAGTTCTTTCTCTACTCGAACACCGTCATCGGCGTGACGATCGCGGTCGCCGTGGCGCTGGCGGTCATGCACGACCGGCAGGGGCACTACGAGGCCGCGCGCCGCCACGCGCGGCAACTGGCCGCGGTGCTCGCCATTCCGATCACCGACGCGCTCATGTACGAGGACCTCGGCCTGGTGTCGGAGACGGGGCTCACCGACAACTACATCTCGGAGATCCTGTTGCAGGATCCCGAACGTCTGCGCTACGTGATGGTCGCCAATCCCGAGGGGACCATCACGCACTCGAACCGGTGGAGCCTGCTCGGGCAACGATTCGATCGCGCGCTCGGCGCCGAGGCCATCCCGGGCGGGGCGATCGTCGAGGAGCGGCTCGACGGCAAGGAGCGGCTGCTCGAGGTCCGGTATCCGCTGCACATCGCCTCGAAGTTCTGGGGCTCGGTGTCGCTCGGCTACTCGCTCATGCCCATCGAGCAGGAGCTCGCCGATTTCAAGTGGCGGCTGATCCAGACCGGGTTGTTGCTGATGTTGGCCAACTCGGTGCTCACGGCGATCTACGTCGAGTCGCTGATTCGGCCCATCCTGCGGCTGAACGAGACCATGAAGGAGGCCGGCGAAGGCAACCTGGCCTCGCGCGTGTGGACGAGCCCTGGCGACGAGGTCGGAGAGCTCGGCGCCGCCTTCAACCGCATGATGGACCAGCTCGAAGAGGCGGGGCTGCGCGAACGCGTGCAGCAGGCGCAGCTGGCGCACACGGAGAAGATGGCGGCCGTCGGTGCGCTCGCCGCCGGCGTCGCGCACGAGGTCAACAACCCGCTCGCGGGGATCCTGAACTGCATCGAGAACATGCAGGCCGAACCGGACAACCGCGAGATGCGGGAGCGCTACCTCGTGCTCATCCACGACGGCCTGCGCCGCATCGAACGCACGGTGGTGAACCTGCTCGACTTCTCGCGGCGCCGCGAGCTGCGGCTCGAGCCGACCTCCGTCAACAACTGCATCCGCCACGTCGTCGAGCTCGTCGACTACCAGCTGCGCAAGCAGCGCGTGACGCTCGAACTCGACCTGGATCAGGATGAACCGGCCATCCAGGGCGACCGGTTCCAGCTCGAGCAACTCTTCCTGAACCTGACGCTCAACGCGCTGCAGGCCATGCCTCAGGGCGGCACGCTGACAACGCGGACCCGCCGGATCGACGGCGTCGTCACCGCCACGGTCGAGGACACGGGCGTCGGCGTGCCCGCCGCGATCAGAGACCGCATCTTCGATCCGTTCTTCACGACCCGGGCCGTCGGCGAAGGGACCGGACTCGGGCTCTCGGTGAGCGATCGCATCGTCACCGCCCACGGCGGCCGTATCGAGGTCGAGAGCACGCCCGGCAGCGGCTCGGTCTTCCGCGTGGTGCTGCCGGCACGGCTCCCGGCCCGCACCGAGAAGGAGATCCACTCATGACCGTCTGTGGCAAGCGGCTGTTGATTGTCGAGGACGAGCCGCTGCTGCGCGTGAGCATCGCCGATGCCCTGCGCCGCGAGGGCTGGCTGGTCGACGTCGCGTCGGATGGCCCCGAGGGTATCGCGCTCTTCGAGCAGCACGGGCACGACCTGGTGGTCAGCGACCTCGTGCTGCCGCACCTCGGCGGCATGGAGCTGCTGCGCCATGTCAAGCTGACGCAGCCCGACACGACCGTCGTGATCATGACGGCGCACGGGTCGGTCGAGCGCGCGGTCGAGGCCATGCGCGAAGGCGCCGCCGACTTCGTCACCAAGCCGTTCTCGATGTCGCAGCTGCTGGTCCGGCTCGACAACGTGTGCTCGATGCGCGTGCTGCGCGAGCAGAACGTGCGCCTGCAGGAACAGCTCGAGGATCGCCACTCGTTCTCGAAGATCATCGGCCGGTCCAAGCGCATGCACGAGGTCTTCGACCTGATTCGGCAGGTGGCCGATTCCGACGCGTCGGTCCTCGTGCAGGGCGAGAGCGGCACGGGCAAGGAAATGGTCGCCTCGGCGCTGCACTTCAACTCGCGCCGCCGCGCCAAGCCCTACGTACGGGTCAGCTGCGCGTCGCTGCCCGAGTCGCTCATCGAATCCGAGCTCTTCGGCTACGAGAAGGGCGCCTTCACCGGCGCCGTGCAGCGGCGGGTCGGCCGCTTCGAGGCGGCCACCGGCGGCACGCTGCTGCTGGACGAGATCGGCGACCTGCCGCTCAACTTCCAGGTCAAGCTGCTGCGCGTGCTGCAGGAGCGGCAGATCGAGCGCCTCGGTTCGAACCGGCCGATCCCCGTCGACGTGCGCGTCATCGCCGCCTCGCTCAGGCCGCTCGAAGAGGAGATCGCCGAGGGTACTTTCCGCGAGGACCTCTACTTCCGCATCAACACGGTCACCATCCACGTGCCGCCCCTGCGGGAGCGGCGCGAAGACATCCCACTGCTCGCCGGTGCCTTTCTGCGCGAGTTCACCCAGTCGCGCGGCAAGGTGCTCGAGGGATTCAGCGACGAGGCGCTCGAGATCCTGATGGCGCACAACTGGCCGGGTAACGTGCGGGAGCTGCGCAACGCCGTCGAGCGGGCCGTGCTCTTCTGCAAGAGCGGGCTCGTCATGCCGGCCGACCTGCCGTCGGGCCTGCGATCCAACGGCGAGCGCGCCGCCCTCGCCCCCCCGCCGGCTCCCCAGGCGCAACCGATGCCGCTGCAGCAGGCGGTGATGCAGGCCGAGATTGCCGCCATCTTCGCGGCGCTGAGGACCACGCACGGCCGGCGAAGCGACGCCGCCGAGATCCTCGGGGTGACGCGGAAGACCCTGTGGGAAAAGATGCGTGACTACGGCATCTCCGTCGATGCGAACGGCGATGCTTCGCGCACGTAGCATCGGCGAGTCGCGGAAGTTACGGAGGGGTGACGACGCATCCGGATCCACGTGATTGAAGCCCACCTAACTTCTTGCATATAAAGGTGTTAACAAAAGCTCAACCAGATTGAAGCCGGGGCATATCGCTTGCACGGTTCAGCGTGGCCGAGTGATTTGACGACCTGCCTCGGGAGCCGAACGGGGACGTCCCAGCCGGCACCCGACAGGGCGGCCGAAGCATAGGAGTCCACGCATGCGTTATCCGATGACGGCACTGGCGGCCTTCGCAGGCCTGCTGACGCTGTCGACCCTCCCATCTCTCGCGGCTGCCATGCCGCAGGCCACCGAGCCTGGCGTGTTGGCGGTCACCTCCGATCAAGCGGCGCCCGCCGATGCCACGAAGAAGGCTGAGCCGGCCGCGCCCCAGGCCACGGCGAAGGCGCCCGAGGGGCAGGCCAAGCCCGCCGACAAGCCGGCTGACAAGCCCGCAGACAAGCCGGCCGCCAAACCGAATCCCAATGCGCTGACCAAGAGCGCGTACGGCGGGGGATTTCGGCTCACCTCCGAGAACAACCGCTTCTCGCTGCGGATCATGGGCGCGGCCCAGTTCCGCTACACCTTCATGACCTTCGATGACGAGGTGAACGGCAACTCCGAGGACTACTCCAACTTCTTCATGCGCCGCGCCCGTATCTGGCTCGATGGCCATGCCTATAGCCCGAAGTTCACGTACTCCCTGCACCTGCAGGTCGAACCGCAGCAGGCTGTGAACCTCCACGATGCCTGGATCAACTACGCGTTCAAGCCCATGCTCCAGCTCGGTCTTGGCCGCAACAAGGTGTCGTACGGCCTCGAGTTCCTGAACTCGGGCTTCGGCAACAACATGATCGATCGCTCCGTCATGTCCGGTGAGACCGACATTACGAGCGGTGGCGGCCTGTCGAAGTTCCCCGGTGGCGGCACCGAGAACCTGGGCACCTCGGGTGAGGACGCGAACACCGGCTTCGCGGTGGGCGGCATGAACCTGTTCCGCTCGCAGGGCATCCAGCTCTCGGGACGCAACGGCAGCACGGGCCGCGTGTTCGAATACCAGCTCGGTGTGTGGCAGGGGCGCAACAGCAAGGGCACGAGCAATCCCGGCACCGACCACCTCTATACCGCGCGCGTTGGCTTCTATCCGAACGGCTTCATCAACTGGCTCTTCGCGGGCGACACGAGCGACACGCAGACGCTGCAGACCGGGTTCCTTGCCTCGGTCTATCGCGACACTCGTCCGAAGAAGACCAACGCATCCGGCGCGGCCGTGCCGCTCTACGACGGCAAGGACATGGGCGTGAACCTGGCGGCGATGGTTCGCTACCGTGGCTTCTCGACCGACGTCGAGTGGAGCCAGGAGCAGTACGAACTCGAGGATCGCACGCTCGTCGGCGAGAACGAGTTCGACCGCGCGGGCTTCAGGGTGCAGGCGGGCTATTTCGTCAAGCCGAAGCTCGTCGAGATCGTCGGCCGCTACGCGCAGCTGCAGCGGATCAAGGACCCCAGCATCGCCGCCGCGCGCAACTCCGGCCTCGGCTTTGCGAAGGTGCGGAATTCGGCGGGCGTGTTCCAGGATGCGGTCGAAAAGAACATCCGTGAGTACACGGTCGGCGCGAACTACTACCTGTCGGGCGCGGCGCACCAGCACAAGGTGTTCGTCGACTACTCCTACCTGACGAGGGAGTTCGAAGGCTTCGTGAGCGGCAGCAATCTGGCGGGGTCAGTGCCCGACCAGGGCGATCATCGCTTCCGCACGATGCTGCAGCTGAAGTTCTGACGCCGCGGCGATCGGCCACCGCTTCGGCCGTACGTGCGAAGGGCGGGACGCGCCAGCGCCCCGCCCTTCGTGCGTAAAGGGGTCGGGAGTATTTTCAGTTTTTGCCATCACCCCTCCATGGCAAAAACTGAAAATACTCCCGACCCCGTGTCAGCGTACCGTCCGCCGCAGCCGCAGGGCCACGCCCGTGAGGCCCAGCCCCAAGAGCACGAGCACGGCGGGCTCCGGGATCGCCGAGCGGCTGAAGTCGAGCCCCTTGAGGAGGAAGTCGGAGCCCGCGCGACCGTAGCCGAAGAACTTCACGCTCGTCACCGGCATGCTCTCGTCGAACCAGAGGCTGAGGCCGCTCGACGCCGTGCGCAGGGCACTCACGCCCGTGTCCGCCGCGCAGTACTGCTGGGCGGGACCGTCGTTGACGCTGTACCACGCGCAGCGCGTGGCCGCCCGGAAGCCAAAGACGGGCGCCTCGACCACGCCGAAGTCCGACAGGTGAATCGCACTCAGGCGAACCGCCTCGTTAAAGGTGACGCTCATCCAGTCGGACGTCTCCTCCCCTCCGGCGACACCCACGCCGGAACCCTCGCTCCAGGTGAGCGAGGCGCTCGGCGCGGCAGCCCGTACACCCACGGCGACGCCCTCGGCCTGGGTGATGCAGGCCTGAAGACCGTCGCAGGGCGCGCCAGTGACTGCGTCGAGGAAACTGACCGACGTCGCCTCGGCAGCCGGGAGGCCAACTCCGAGGACCGCCGCCGCTATCGTGCCGATAAGGGTATGCTTCATCTGGTCAGACGCGGGGGGATAACCCGCCACCTGCCCATTTCCGTGCAAAGCCGATTCCAAAACTGTAACCACTCCGCCGTTTGAGGAAAGCAGTCTATTTGCGGAGCGAATTGGCCCCGGCCATGCATCGGCCGAGACGGTTCCGTGATTACTGCTCGGGTTAGAAGAGTGTACCGGTGAAGAGTTAAGTCTCCATGGGAGAAGAACCTTGACGCCACCTCTGGAATATCTACTTATCAGGCGACTCCTGTCGCTCACGACGGTTCCGCTCCTCCTGCTGGCCGTCGAGGCCGCCACCCAGACGCGGACATCTACGCTCCCCTCAACACCCGACACTCATCTGGTGATACCCACGCCTGGTCCCGGCACCGGCCAAGATCTTGGCCGCACCGGCCAAGATCTTGGCCGGTCGAGCACCGCACTCAGCCTCCCGATCGCCTTCGAGGAGCGCCGGCACCAGCTCCCCCATCTCGATGACGACGTCCGCTTCATCGCGCGCGGCGCACGGTCCACGACGCTGCTCGGTGCCCGCGGAGCGACCATGCTCGTGCGGGCGCGGGATGGCCGCCGCGCCGCCCTCGACGTGACCTTTGCTGGTGCGGCCGAGACCAGGGCTGTCGGCGAGGGGACGCCCGCGCACGTGCATTACCTGCGCGGGCCCCGGCGCGAGTGGCACCGGGAAATCCCGGCGTACCCCCGTGTACGGTATGCAGACGTCTATCAGGGGATCGATGTCGCGTTCTACTCCACGGCCGGAGAACTCGAATTCGACTTCGAGGTCGCCCCAGGAGCCGACCCCTCGCAGGCGCGCCTTCACTACGCGGGCCACGACCGACTCGAGCTGACGCGCGAGGGCGACCTGCTGATTCAGACTTCGGCAGGCACCCTTCTGCAGCGCCGTCCCCTGGCATACCAGCCGGCCGAATCCGGAGGGCGCGACATGGTGCGGGCCGACTATGTGATCGCCCGCTCGGGCGAGGTCGGCATTGCCCTCGGGGCGTACGACAGCTCGCGGCCGCTCGTCATCGACCCGATCCTCACGCGTCTGTTCTCGACGTACCTGGGTGGCAGCGGCGACGAAGCCATCATCGAGGGCGTGTCCGAGCTGAACATCCACGGCCTCATCACCACGGTGCCGGGCACCATCATCGTCACCGGCGAAACGCAGAGCGCGACGCTTGGGAACTTCGGCGGCGCCGTCACCAACATCGGCCCCCAGGGCGACTACGACGCGTTCATCGCGCGCCTCGACGAGGATGGCGACACGCTGCTCTCGCTGACGTTCCTGGGAGGCTCGGGCACCGAGTTGCAGGTGGCGGCCGCCACCGATTCGGCCGGCAACATCTACGTGGGTGGCCGCACCTCGTCCACCGACCTGCCCATCACGGCTGGCGCGTTCGGCTGGGGCGGCGACCCGGCGGGGCCGAACGCCTTCGACGGCTTCGTCGCGAAGCTCTCGGCGTCGGCGGCCTCGGTGTCCTACCTCACCTACCTGGGCGGGCCCGCCGCCGACGCAGTCAGCGCCATTGCCGTCACGGCCGACGGCGTGCTCGCCGCGACCGGCACGACCGCCTCGACCACCTTCGCCGGCACTCCGCGCTCGGCCCCGGCGAGCTTCGACGCCTTTGTCGCGACCTTCACCGCGACCGGTGCGCTCACGGCCACCACCTTCATCGTCGGCCCGACGCTCTACGACCACGGCTTTGCCGTCGACTTCGCGCCGGGCGGCGACATCGTGGTCGCCGGCACCGTCTCGCCGAGCGTCTCGGCCGAGAACTTCCCCATCGCGCCCTACGCGCGGGGCGGCACCCGCGACGCGTTCGTCGCGCGCTACTCTGCCGACCTCCAGACGCGGCGTTTCCTGGCACCCTTCGGCGGCGACGGCGACGAAATTGCCCGCGTCACGGTGGACGCGTCGGGACGTGCGTACGTCTATGGCGCCACGGGATCGACCGACTTCGCCGTGATCAACCAGCTGCCCGGGCAGACCGTCCCGGGCGCGAATCAGCTTCGCGGGTTCCTGATGCGCCTTGTCTACAGCGGCGTGCAGGGGGAACAACCGACGGTCGAGTACCTGGTGACGCTCGGCAGCGAGGGCCTCACGCAGGTGTTTGGCGCCGTGCCGGATGCGGCGGGCGACGTCTGGACGGGCGGCCTCACCTTTGGCACCGGCGGGTCGTTCCCTGTCACGCCCGACGGGCTCGACACCACCGCCTCCACGGGCGAGGAGGGCTTCCTCGTCCGCCTGAAGCTGCCGCCGGTGGTCAACGGCGTCCCGTCGGAGGCGCCGTCGGTCGTGTACGGCACCTTCATCGGCGGGGCCGGCAAGGACGCCGTGATCAACCTCGCGCCCAACGCGCTCGGCGATCTGATCGTGCTCGGGCGCACCTCCACGAGCACGCCCGCCGATCTCTTCATCGGGAACCTGCTCGCGCCGAGCGTGGCGCAGGACACGTACGGGGGCGGCACCAACGACATGTTCGTGATGCGCATCGGCGTGGACCTCGACGGCGACGGCCTGTTCGACGGGCACGACGAGGATGGGGACGGCATCACCAATGCCGACGAGGTGGCCAACGGGACGGACCCGACGGCCGCCGAGCTCTACTTCGCGGAGGGCTCGCTCACCGGCGTCGGCGCCGGCCGCTTCGAGACGCGCTTCTCGATCTTCAACCCGAACGCGGTGCTCTCGGTGAACGTGACGCTTCGCTTCCAGGTGGAAGGCGGCGGGGAGATCACCGACGTGCTCTCGCTCGGCCCGCTCGAGCGCCGCTCCATCGATACGTCGGTCTCGTATCCCGCGCTCCAGAGCTACACCGGCTTCTCGACGGTCATCGAAGGCCGCCTGGCCGGAACCACCACGGGGCCGAAGTTCAACATCGTCGCCGAGCGCACGATGACATGGCAGCGCGGAGGCGCGCACGACGGCTATGCGAGCCACGCCGAGACGGCCGTGCGCCGGCCGGCCACGCGCTGGTACCTCGCGGAAGGCGCGACCTTCGGAGCGTTTCAGCTGTACTACCTTCTGCAGAACCCGAACCCGGCGGCGGCGCAGACCTCGATCCGCTACTTCTTCGCGAGCGGCGCGCCGTGCACCGTGGCCGTCAACGTGCCCGCGCTCTCGCGGAAGACGCTGCTCATCAACACGGAACTGCCGTCGCAGTGCGGGCGCGGTGGCACGGACGTGTCGGCCGAGATCACCTCCGACCAGCCGATCATCGTCGAGCGAGCGATGTATCTCGACGATGGCGCCGGTCCACGGCCGCGGTTCTACGCGGGGCACGAGGCGGCGGGCATCCTCGAGCCGCAGTCACGCTGGTTCTTCGCCGAGGGCGCGACCGGATCGTTCTTCGACACCTACCTGCTCGTGCTCAACCAGGAGGCGGTGCCCCTCGACCTGCGCTTCACGTTCCTCAGGCAGAACCAGCCCGACGTGAGCGTCGTGCGTCAGGTGCCGGCGAACTCGCGCAACACCTATCATCTCGACGTGCTCAGCGAGGGCGGCAGCTTCGTCGTGCCCAACGAAGGCGGCGTGTCATCGATTGTCGAGGTGCTCACGCCCAACCGGGCGGTCATTGCCGAGCGGGCGATGTGGTGGCCCGGCCCGAAGTACGCGACCTTCGGTCCTGGCGACCCCCAGCCGCTCTGGGAAGAGGCGCACGTCAGCGCGGGCGCGACCGGGACGAGCACGCTCTGGGCGATCGCCGACGGCGAGGCGCAGGGCGCCACGGCGACGCAGACCTACGCGCTCATCTCCAACACCTCCGGTGCCGCCACTCGCGTCCGCGTCACGCTCGCCTTCACCGAGGGCGGCGTCGTCAATACGCTCACGCGCGACTTCTGCGTGGCGGCCAAGGCTCGCGAGACGCTGGAGTTCCCGTCGCCATCGCTCGACAAGTACGTGGGCACGACGCCGTCGACGTGCGGGCGCACGGCGGTCGACAACTTCGCCTCGGCGTTCACCAGCCCGAGCGTCCGCAAGCGGTTCTCGATCACGCTCGAGTCGTTTGGCGTCGGCGA
>JAHDVQ010000002.1:53010-57676 GCA_023384595.1 Vicinamibacteraceae bacterium
GCCCGAGCGTCCGCAAGCGGTTCTCGATCACGCTCGAGTCGTTTGGCGTCGGCGAGCAGGGCCCCGGTGAACTCGTGGTCGAACGCGCGCAGTACTCGCGCGACACGCCAACGCTGACCAATTGGACGGGGGCCACCGGTCCGTACTGGCCGGCCGGCAGCAACAACCTGGCGACGCCGCTCCGGTAGCTCCAGCGCTCACGGGTGTTGGGGGCTCCTGCTCGCGGAGGTGGAGATGGCGGTGGGTGGCGGCGTCGAGGGCGGCCTCGACGCCACCAGCCGGTAGGGGACGGGGCTCCGCGACGGGCGCTAGGACCGTCGCCTGACGCGCCACGCGGCCACGCCGAGCCCGAAGGCCAGGAGGCTCAGTGCCACGGGCTCGGGAATGGCGGTGAACTCGAGACGCGCGAGCGAGAAGTCGTGGTGAATGGCGTACTGGTTCCCGTCGTACCACGTCGCGCCGTACCCCGACATGCCGATGCTCGTCACGAGCGTGCCGGCACCGAAGTCGAGCATGTAGGCGCCGAGCGCCGACACCTGCAGTTCGGTCGGATCGGTCTGGCAGAAATCGAGGGCGGGCCCGCCATTCAGGGTGTACCACCCGCACTCGTTGTAGGCCGGTGAGGCGCTGAATCCCCACAGGCTCACTTCCTGGTAGAACAAGTCCGTGAGGTGCACCGCGGTCAGCAGCACCGGCTGGCTGAACTCGATGGCGAGCCACTCGGGCGCCTCGATCTCGTCCATCTCGTAGCTGCCGGGGTGGATGCCGATCCCGTCGAGGCCTTCCGGATCCCACCAGAGACGCGTGTCGGCCGGCTGGGCTCTGAGCGTGACGAGCACACCGTCGACCGTCAGGCCGCACGCGGCCTGGCCGTGACACACGGCTCCGCCCGAGACGTAGTCGATCGACGCGGCGGGGGCGGTCGGGGCGAAGAGGAGCAGGGCGGCGAGTGCGCCCCCCAGGCGGAGGCGAACGTGAGCAAGCGATGAGTGCTGCATGGTATGCCCCTCCCCGTGAGCCGGGCGGTGCTGACAGAGAGGCCGACTCCACAGGGGGCTACCGCACGGTCATGCTATCGCAATGCCAGCAGGCCTTGTGTGAAAGATGAGCGCTTCGGCCGTAATTTCGTCACGCCCCAATTTGATGTCGCAGGAATACTTCGCTAAGAGCGACTTTTATCTATAGAAAGGCAGCTTATCGCCGATCCAAGAATTGTCAGTCCGGTATTTTGTTCAGCTCGGGAAGCTTTCCGGGTAGAGTAGCGCTGGCATCTGACTTGCCAAAGTGTCGGTAGCCCGTCAGGGCCGACGCGCCACTTCTGCCGCGTGCTCATTGCTTCCACTCGTTGACCGTGCTGCCGCCACCGCGTGCGCGGCTGGGTGCCGCCGCTCGTCGTCGCCTCCTGCAACTGGCGCGAGACATCGCGAGCGCTCCGGCTCCCTCTGACGCCGCCTCGTTGATGGCGACGCGGCTGGCCGAGGAGCTCGAGACCGAGGTGCGCGTCGAGCGGCTCGCCGATGGCGCCATCCAACCGGAGCTGATCGCCGCGGCACCCGGTCCACCCGGCCGAGCCGACGCCGCTCGTGGCGGCGGGCCTCCAGGCGCCCGCGCCACCTTCAGCCTGGGCCGGCATGCGCATGCCGATTGGCAGCTCTCCCTGGAAGGCCCGTGGGATCACGGCCGCCACGGCGTCTGGTTCGCCGGAATCGTCGCTGCGCTCGACGCCGCCCTCGAGGGGCCGGCCCTGCGTCACCTCTACGAGCGCACGAGCGACACCATCTCGGCCGCCTACGCGTTCACGCGGCGTCTCTCGCGCATCGCCGACACCAGGCGCCTGCGCCAGACGATTGTCGATACCATGGCGGAAGCGGTGGGAGCCCGCCTCGGCGCGCTCGCGCTCCATGACGAGGCCGCGGGGGTGCTCAAGGTCGTGGCGACGCACGGCTACCCGCAGGTGCTCGTCGATCACGTCCGGCTGCGTCCGGGCGAGGGCGTGCTCGGGCGGGTCTTCGAATCGCGCCAGCCGCTGCTCGTGCCCGACGTCCGCATCGTGCCGGGCCTGCACTCGCGGCGTCCACGCTATCGCACCGCGTCGTTCACGGCGGTCCCCCTGCTTGGCAACGGACGCGTCCACGGCGTGGTGAGCGTCGCCGACCGCCGCGACGACCGCGCCTTCGATCGCGACGATCTCACGGTGCTGCGGGCGCTGGCCGCGCCGGCCGCGCTCGCGCTGCAGAACGATCATCTGCTCGAGCAGACGCAGGCGCTCGCCCACGCGGCCACGATCGACCCGCTCACCAGCCTCTACAACCGCCGCTACTTCCAGACGCGCATCGACGAGGAGATGGAGCGGGCCAGGCGCTACGGCCTCGACCTCGCGTTGCTCCTCATCGACATCGACGATTTCAAGCGGCACAACGACGAACTCGGGCATCTCGCCGGCGATCACTTGCTGCGGCAGATCTCCGACGTGCTGCGCCGATCGGTGCGCGTGTTCGACGTGTGCACGCGCTACGGCGGCGAGGAGTTCGCCATTCTCATGCCGGGCAGCGGGACCGCGAACAGCCTGGTCGTGGCCGAGCGCATCCGGCATCGTGTCGAGAGTTCGGCGCGCGAGGGGGGGCCGCTGCCGGCGCACCTGCGCATCACGGTGAGCCTGGGCCTCGCCGTGCTCGGCGCCGATGCCACGCCGCAGGAGCTCGTCGCCAGGGCCGACCGCGCGCTCTATCGCGCCAAGGGCGACGGCAAGAACTGCGTGCGCATGGAGTAGGCGGCGCAACCACGCCTCGAGCCACGGAAGTTCCGGGCCTAGCGCCCGACGGGCTGCCCCACCTGGTTCGATCCGCCTCGCCAGGTCCCACCGACCGACCAGTACGACGACCGCTCGACGACCACCGGCGCGGTCGCCTCGACGAGGATGCCGTAGGTCCCCGGCGGCAGCCCGATGGCTGCCGAGGACGCCGTGGCGCGTGCTCCGCCGGGCACGTAGGCGTTGGTGCGATAGAGCCGGCCGGCGCTGTCGGCAAACGTCACGCTGACCGACGCGCCGCTCGTTCCCGGGTTGGCGACGAGCACGAACATCTCGCTCGCGAGGAACCCGCCCACTTCGCCCTCTGCCAACACCCAGCGACGCGCCGCCGTGGTGACGCCGGTGCTCGCGTGGCCCTCCTGCCAGGTGGCCGGGGTGCCCGGCCAGTACATCGCGCGCTCCACGACGATGGGGCTGCTCGCCGTGACCTGCACCGACACATCGCGCTCGTAGAGGCCCGGTTCGACATCGAGGTGCACGGTGGCGCGCCCGTAGGCGGGGATGGACACCTTCCGGCTGCCCGCGGCTCCCGACGGCGTCAGGTAGCGCAGCGTGGCGGTCACCGCCTTCGACTGAGGGTTGCCCAGCAGGATGTACGTGTCGAACCGTGCGCCGGTGCGCCCTTCGGCGACGAACCACGATGTCGACAGCGCGGTGACGCCCGGCGTCTCGTGGCCGCCCCGCCACGCGCCCGCACGCCCGCCGAAGTACATGGCTCGTTCAGCGACGAGGGGCACGTTCGAGGCCACGTGCATGCCGAAGGAGCGCCCGCGGAGCTGAGGAATGGTGTTGGAGGCGATCGTGAGCCGCGCCCCGGCCTTGACCGCGAACTTCTGGGTGTGCGGTGCGCTGCCCTCGAGCAGGAACCTCACCGTGACGCTCGCCGCTGTCGCCTGCGGGTTGGTCAGCAAGAGATACGTATCGAAGAACCCGGCGTCGCCCTCGGCGAAGTACCACTGCCTGGCCGGCGAGGGCGCCGGCCCCCCGGTGTGCCCCGGCACGCCGCCGTCGGGCGCCCCCCACCACATGGTGCGCTCGGCCGCGAGTCCGCCGCGAAGGACGCGCACCGTGGTGCCGTGTCCCGGCACGGCGCCGAGAATCGTGTGGGCCATCACCGACTGGCGCGAGAGCGGTTCGACGCGCGTACGGCGCACGACCCTGGCCCCGTTTTCGAGCAGGAACTCCACGTCGGCGATCGCCTCGCTCACACCCGGATTGAACAGCGCGAGCCGTTCGATGAAGCCGCTCGTCGATCCCTCGGCGAAGGTCAGGACGTTGGGGAGCGTCGGGTCGGTTCCTGCGGTGGCCTCCGCCAGGTTCGTCAGGCCGTCGCGATCGTCGTCGGCCGTCGCCGACGTCACGCCGAACGCGGCCGCCCAGCCATCGTCGAGGCCATCACGGTTGGCGTCGCCCGTGAGCCGGACGCCGCCGGGTCGCGAGATGGGCACGACGGGAGTGAAGCCGCTGCCCCCGCTGCCGCCAGTGCCCCCGCTGCCGCCGCTGCCCCCGCTGCCGCCACTTCCGTCGCCACCACTGCCGGCACCACCCCCCGCACTGCCACCTCCGCCGGGCTCGGTCGGGTCGGGAGGCGGCTCGGGCGACGGCTCTGAATCGGGTGGTGGTGGTGGTGGTGGTGGTGGCGGCGGCGACTGCGGGTCGCAGTAGCCGGTTCCCCCTACCGACGCCTTGACCTCGTTGGAGTAGGCGCTGAAGAGCCCGGTCCGGTTATAGGCCTGGACCCTCACGTACACGCAGCCGGGCGTCACGGTCAGGCGGCTGGTGGTTGCGATGCCCACGTCGATGGTCCGATCGGCGACACCCGATCGACTGCCCACCGACACTACATAGCCGGCGAGA
>JAHDVQ010000002.1:57776-62963 GCA_023384595.1 Vicinamibacteraceae bacterium
GGTCCGATCGGCGACACCCGATCGACTGCCCACCGACACTACATAGCCGGCGAGATCGGACTCCGCGTTCGGGTCCCAGGCGACGGTCACGGTGTCGGCCGCCGCGACCGACGCCCCAACCCAGGACGCCACGAGGATCGACGTGAAGAGGACGAACGGAGAAGGAGAGCGGAATACGGTGCTAATCATTGGGGAAAACGCACAAGCCATCCATGGCAACCGGCGCCCGCGCGGAGCCGCACACGCGACCTCGCGGAGGGATGCCGTTCTGTTCAACTGGCACGCTGGCCTGACCAGGGTCGCGGTGGCACGGCAAATCCGCTCGGGGGGCGGGCTGGCCGGCGGGGGTCCACGACAGTGGCCAGGCGACCTGTTGGCAACACGTGTGCCAGCCCGCACACAGCGCGCACGACGGCGCCGAAGTCAACTTTTTCGAAGACTCTCTGCTATCCCGTTTGCCTATCACCAGTTGCGAGGAGCGTTGCGTCTTGATGAGCTGGGTAACATTGGGATAGCCACTTGGGAAGAGTTACACGCGATCTATGTCCAGCGCGAACTCCTCGCCTTGATGCGATGCGCATTCGTCATATAGAGTCGGACGGTACTGGGAGTCGGGCGATGGACCTCAGACAGCTCGAAATCATCCGCGCGATTGCCGAGACCGGCTCGTTCACGGGAGCCGGGGCTCGTCTCGGCGTCTCGCAGTCGGCCATCAGCCGGCAGATCCTGCTTCTCGAAGAGGAGCTGGACGAGCCAGTCTTCCTGCGCGTCGGACGCCGAGTCCGGATCACCGCGGCGGGCGAAGCGCTCCTGCAGCTCAGCCACCGCGTCTTCCGTGACCTCGGCGACACCCTGGCCGCCATTACCGACACCGAGAAGCCGCTCATCGGCACGCTGCACCTGGTGGGGGGGATGACCGTGTCGCTGTATGTCTTCCCGGCGCTCCTCCGGGAGTTCGGGCGGATCCATCCCCAGGCCGACGTGAAGATCAGCGCGGGCAGCGGTGAACGCTGTGCGGCGATGATCAGGAGCGGCACGGCCGATCTCGGGCTGTTGACGCTGCCGGTCGACGAGCCCGATCTCGTCACCGTGCCGGCCATCGAGGAGGAGTTGCTCCTCGTCACCAGCGACTCGCACGCCCTGGCCGCGCGCAAGCGCGTGACGTCGCAGGATCTGAAGGGCGTGCCCTTCGTCCTCTTCGAGCCCGGGTCGAACACCCGCCGGGTGATCGACCAGTTCTTCGCCCGCGAGGGGATCGAGCCGCGCATCGTGATGGAGACCGAGAACGTCGAGATCATCAAGGCGCTCGTGCGGGTCGGGCTTGGCGTCGGCATCGTGCCCTACCAGGCAGTGAGCCGCGAGCCGTCGAGCGGTCACCTGTTCATCACCCGAGTCCAGGGCGCCGAGCTCGTGCGCAAGACGGGCTGGGTCTACGCGCGGACGAGCCGCGTGCCGCGCGCCGTCGACGCGGTCATCCAGGTCTTCGAGCGTGTCAAGCCCAAGCTCCGGCTCTCGCCGAATCATGAGAGAGCGGGCCGGAAGATCGTCGAGAACGAGAGCTGAACCCGCGCCGGCGCCGGACGTATGACGCACGAGGGAATTGCGTGCCCCTGCCGCCGACGCTACGGTGAGTCGTAGCATGCCTGTGCGCGTCGCGGTCCTTGGATTCGGTGTGGTCGGACAGGCCGTCGTGCGGCGGATCGTCTCCGTGCCCGGCCCGCTCGAGCTGACGCACATCTTCAACCGCCGCATCGCCAGCAAGCGCGTCGACTGGGTGCCCGCGCCCGTCGTCTGGACCGAATCGTTCGACGAGGTGCTCGCGGCCGAGCCCGACATCGTCATCGAGGTGATCGGCGGGCGAACGCCGGCCGGCGACTACCTGCGGCGCGCGATTGCCGCGGGGTGCCACGTCGTGACGGCCAACAAGCAGCTCATGGCCTACGAAGGCCCGGAACTGCTCGCCATGGCCGCCAGGCACGACGTGCGCGTCGGCTACGAGGCGTCGGTCGCTGGCGGCATCCCGGTGCTGTGCGCCATTCGCGAGGGCCTCTCGGGCGACGACCTGCTCGAGGTGTCGGGCATCCTGAACGGCACGAGCAACTTCGTGCTCACGCGGATGGCCGAGGCCGGCCTGCCCTTTGACGACGTGACCCGCGAGGCGCGCGAGCGGGGCTACGCCGAGGCCGATCCGAGCGACGACGTTGACGGCCACGATGCGCGGGCGAAGCTGTGCATCCTGGTGCGGGATGCCCTCGGCCTGGACGTGCGCCCTGCTGACGTCCACACCGAATCGATACGGCCCATTCGACCGATCGACTTCACGTACGCCGCCGACCTCGGATGCGTAATCAAGCAGGTGGCGCGAGCCGTGCGGCACGGGGACGGGGTGCTGGCCTGGGTGCGCACGGCGCTCGTGCCCGCCACCTCTCCGCTGGCCCACGTGACGGGCGGTCAGAACATCGTGATTCTTCGCGGTGCGTCGGGCAACGAGACCGTGCTCGGGGGCTTTGGTGCCGGTGGGGGTCCCACAGCCGTGGCGGTCGTCTCCGACGCGCTGTCGATTGCGGCCGGCTCGCCACTGACCTCGCCAGGCGGGCGGGCGCTGCGTCCGGCCCAGGTCGTCACGACGGCACGCGGGGCCTTCTATCTGCGCTTCATCGTGCGCGACCGCCCGGGCGTGCTCGCGGGCATCACCAGCGTCCTCGCCTCGCACGGCGTCAATGTCGACGCGGTGCTGCAGGCGCCGGGACTGCCGAAGGACGCGCTGCCCTTCGTGGTGACGCTCGAAGACACCGAGGCCGAGTCGGTCGCGGCCGCCCTGGATCAGATCGCGCGGCTGGACTTCCACGTGGTGCCGCCGTTGGCGCTCCCGATGGTCGGGTAGCGGGGGCGAGAGTTCATGACGAGAGAGGGCGCGGTGGCTGGCGCTGCCAGTCGCGTGACAACCGGGTGGCGTGTGTGCGTGCACGGCTCCACGTCGAATCTCGGCAGCGCCTTCGACGTCATGGGCCTCGCGGTCGATCTGGATCTGGTCGTCGAGGTGGTCGAGGCTGGCGCGGGGACGGGCGCCGTCGAGTGGCATTTCGACGGAACGGCTCCCTCCGGTGAGAACGCCGTCGCGCGTGGGTACGCGGCGGGTCTGGTCGCCTGGGGGGGGGTAGCGTCGCCCCATCTGAGCGTGCGCATCGCCACGGGCATCCCGATGCGCGCCGGGCTCGGCAGCAGCGCCGCCGCCATCGTGGCCGGCCTGCGCCTGGCTGCCGCCGTCTCAGGCGTCGACGACGAGCCGGGGCTGCTGAACATGGCCGCACACCTCGAGGGACATCCCGACAACGTCGCCGCGTCGGTCCTCGGCGGCTGCGTCGTGTCGGCCGTGCGCGAGGATGGGCACGTGATCGCACGCCGAATCCCGTGGCCCGACGACTGGCGCGTCGTGGTCGCCACGCCGCCGCGCGTGCTCGCCACGCCGGAGGCCCGCGCCGTGCTGCCGGCTGATGTTCCCCGCGGGGATGCCATCTTCAACTTGCAGCGCGCGGCGCTGCTGGTGCACGCCATCACCGCCGCCGACGAAGACGCCCTCCGCGAAGCCCTGCGCGACCGGTTGCACCAGCCGCACCGTGCGCCGCTCGTGCCGGGCCTGGCCGAGGCCCTGCGCGAGGGCGTGGATGGCGCCTTCGGCGTCTTCCTGAGCGGAGCGGGCCCAACGCTGGCGGCCATTGCACCCGCGCGCGAGAGCGCGCGCGTCGAGCACGGGTTCGAGGCGCTCTTCGCCGCAAAGGGCGAACGCGCCGCCATCCGAACGCTCTGCGTGAAATAGGGGTCGGGAGTAATTTCACTTTTTGCGTACTCCCGGCCTCAACAGCTCTTCAATACGATGACTGCCCCCGACATCCCGCCCGGAACCGGCACCACCCTCGTCGAACTCCGATGCCACGCCTGCGGCTCTCCTCATCCGCTGACGGCGAGCTATGCCTGCCCCGCCTGCTTCGGGCCGCTCGAGCCGCACTATGACTATGCGAAGGCGGGCGCGGCCCTGACACGCGACGCCATCGCCGCCCGCCCGCTGAACCTGTGGCGATATCGCGAACTGCTGCCGATCACGGGGGCACCGCAGACAGGCTTCGTCTCGGGCTGGACGCCGCTCATCAGGGCCGATCGCCTCGCGGCGCGTCTCGGGCTCGACGAGGTCTACGTCAAGGACGACAGCGTCAACCGGCCCTCGCTGTCGTACAAGGATCGCGTGGTGTCGGTCGCCCTCACGCGCGCCATAGAGTTGGGATTCACCACGGTCGGCTGCGCGTCCACGGGCAACCTCGCCAACAGCGTTGCCGCCCATGCGGCGCGCCTCGGTCTGCGCGCGGTGGTGTTCATCCCGGCGGACCTCGAGGCGGCGAAAATCATCGGCTCCGCCATCTACGGCCCCGACGTCATCGCCATCCGCGGAACCTACGACGACGTCAACCGCTTGTGCGCCGAGGTGGCCGATCGCTACGGGTGGGGGCTGGTCAATGTGAACCTGCGGGCGTATTACGCCGAAGGGGCCAAGACCATGGCCTTCGAGATCGCCGAGCAGCTGGGATGGCGCTTCCCTCGGCACCTCGTCTGCCCTGTCGCCGGCGGCACGCTCCTTCCCCGCATGGCGCGCGGCTTTCGCGAGTTGGGCGAGCTTGGCCTGGTCGCGGGCGACCCGCCGGTCCTGCACGCGGCGCAGGCCGCCGGCTGCGCGCCCGTGGTTGGCGCGCTGCACGCCGGGCTCGACTTCCCCGACCCGGTGCGGCCCCACACCATCGCGCGGTCGATTGCCATCGGCAATCCCGCCGACGGCTTTCAGGTGCTCGAGGTGGTCCGCGCCTCAGGAGGCTGGGGCGACGCCGCTACCGACGACGAGATCCGCGCGGGGATGGCGCTCCTGGCCGAAACCGAGGGCATCTTCACCGAGCCCGCCGGCGGGACGACGGTGGCCGTGACCAGGAAGCTGGTCGAGCAGGGTCGTCTTCGACCTGGCGGGGGCCCGGTCGTGCTCGCCATCACCGGCAACGGCTACAAGACGGCCGAGGCCGTGGCGGAGAGCGCCGGCCCGACGGTCACCCTCGGACGTTCGTTCAGGGAATTCGAGCAATGGCATGAACAGGCTACATAGCCTACATAGCCTACATAGCCTACATAGCCTACATAGCCTACATAGCC
>JAHDVQ010000002.1:63063-65632 GCA_023384595.1 Vicinamibacteraceae bacterium
TAGGCTTTGTAGCCTTTGTAGGCTTTGTAGCCCTTGTAGCCTTTGTGGGCTTTGTAGCCTTACTTGCTGCCCTGCCCGGGCCGCTTGAGCGAGTAGCTGCTGCGCGCCCAGATGCTCACGCCATCGCGCGTCGTCTTGACTTCGACCTTGCGCGTCCGGCGCGTGGGGTCGGGATTCGACGAATAGTAGCCGAGCATGTAGTAGTCGCTCGTCTCGGCGTCGATGCGCTTCAGCGCGCGGTCGAAATCGTTCTGGTTGATGACGGCGATGCCGCCCGTCAGATCGGCGATGACGCGCAGCGAGTCCTGCGACTTGCGGATGTAGTTCCCCCACTCGACGGTGTCGAGGTTCTCGTCGATGCCGGGCCCGCCGACCAGCCCACGCGGGTCGATGGTGTAGATCGTCGCATTCGCCCGGTTCGCCTGCCGCGTCAGCTCGGCGAGCTCGCGCGCGAGGTCGGCGTCGGCAAACTGCTGCCCCTGGCGCGCGAACGGATCGTCGTAGGACGCATCGTCGGCGTAGCCCTGCATCTGCGTCAGCGGGTTGGCCTCGTAGCGCGACTCCGGGAACGGGTTGAAGTCGTAGCCGTTGCTCACGTAGATGATGGCCTTCCGCCGGTTCTGCACGCGCTCGAGGTTGCGCAGCAGGTCGTAGGCCGTCGAGAACGCCACGTGCGCGCGGTAGCGCACCTCGCTCGGGCCGTCGGCGCCGCTCGGCGCCTCGATGATCTCGGTCGGCTTCAATCCGGCGCCCGAGATCTTCTTGATGGCCTCGTCGAGCCGCCGGCGATCGTAAGTGAGGTCGATGGCGAGCGACGAGGGCCCGGTCGACACGATGCCGAACATGTCGCCTTCGTGAATGAGCTGCTGCGAGATCTTCTTGAACAGCTCGCGGATGCGGCCCGTGTTCTGGAAGTCGAGATGCAGGTCGTCGACGACGATCAGGAAGATGCGGCCGGCGGTGTCGTTCTGCGGCCGGGTCGGCGGGAGGACGATGCCTTCCTGCACGGGCGGCGGCGGCGGCTGGAGCTGGTTGATGACGCGGCCCCCGTGCACGAGCGTCATCGAGGCGATCGTCTGCTTGACGCCGTCCTCGTATACCTCGATTTCTTTCTGGTCGAGGTTCGCGACGAACTGGCCGTTGCGGTCGCGGGCGATGACGTCGGTCGTGACGAGGTTCACCTCGACCTGAAAGGTCGGCGGCTTCTGGGCGGCCTCGCCGGCGGGCTGCGACGGCGTTGCTTGCGGCTGGGCTTGACCAGGCCTTTGTGCGGGCGCCTGCGCCACGGGCGCGGGGCTCCCAGCGGCCGCCGCGCGGAGATCGATACCGGACGCGGCAAACGACACAGCGGCAACTGACACGACGGCCACCGCGCCGACGAGACGACGGACTTCAAGACTCATGGATCGATTATAGGGAACCGGAGCGCTCCCTCATCTCTTCTTTGACGCGCGCGAGACCGGCCTGGCCTTGGCGGTCTTCGCGCGGGCGCCGGCTCTGGAGGGCCTGGCGGACCGGGCGGCCTTCGCGCTCCTCGCCGTGGGCCTGGCCGGCTTGGCCCCCTTCGCCGGTCTTCGCGCCGCCGTCGGCCGCGCTGCGCGGGCGGACTTGACCTTTGCCTTTGATCTTGGCGCCTTCACCGCCTTTGCGGCGGCACCACGGCCGCGTCCGGCGCTCTTCGCCGGCTTTGCCGGCCGGGCGACCCTGCCGGCCTTCGACTGCCCGGCGGCCTTGGCGGCCTTCCCGGCCTTCTTCGCAACCGCCGCCTTGCGGCTCGTGCCTTCCGGCTTCGCGGTCCTGGCCTTCACCGGCTCGGCTCCCGCCGGTGCGCCCTCCGCCCCGGCGCCAGAGGGCTCCGCCGCGGCTTCGGCCCCTCCGCTGACGGGAGCTTCCCCGGATGGTTTCGGCCGCGACGGGCGCCCGTTGCCGCTCGAGACGGGCGCGGCGTGCACGTCCTCGCTCTTGAAGCCGGCCGGAGGCGTCCAGCGCCGCTCGACGAGGTTGAAGTGAATCTGCTCGCCGAGGGCGACATACGACCAGAGTTCGGCGACGTTCACCTGCCGGGCCGCCACCAGGCGGCGCGTGGCGTCGATGGCCGCCACGGGAACGTACAGAAAGAACGGGGCACGGGCCTTGCCGTAATTGGCCCACTGGTAGGAGGCCTCGAGGTCGTTGACCGACTCCATGGTTTCGACCTCGACGATGCCCTGCACACGCTTGGGCGGCTGCGTCGAGGTGAACACCAGGTCGGGAAAGTGGACCATCTGGCCCACTTTGAGCGAGGCGCTCCGCTCGTCGCCCACGTTGGCGTCAACCAGGAAGCGGCGTTTCCACTTCTCCTGCAGCAGGCGGATTACCCGGTCGTGCTCGAGCTGTTCGCGAACGGGTCGGACGAGAATGGACACGCGGCCTCCGGGGCGTACGGATGGCGCCAGACCCCGTGCGCCACCTCGCTACAACGGGCTCGCGGGGGTCGGCCAGCCGGCGCAATCCCACACGGTTACCCAAAAGTCAAGCGGAACTTTAGCACAGATGCGCGAGGCGTCAATTGGAAAGGCGCGGGAAATCC
>JAHDVQ010000002.1:65732-87541 GCA_023384595.1 Vicinamibacteraceae bacterium
GTAGCCTCCGTAGTACCATGGTCGTCGTGAACACGCGCTTTCTCCAGGCCTGCCGCCGCGAGGCCGTCGACGCGACCCCCGTTTGGTTCATGCGGCAAGCGGGCCGGTACATGGCGGAATACCGTGCGCTGCGCGAGCGCTACACCATGCTCGAGCTCTGCCGGACCCCGGATCTGGCCGTCGAGGTCACCCTCCAGCCCATCCGGCGCATCGAGGTCGATGCCGCCATCCTCTTTTCCGACCTCCTGCTGCCGCTCGAACCCCTCGGCGTGCCGTTCGACTTCGTCAAGGGCGAGGGGCCTCAGATCGAGCGGCCGATTCGCACCGAGTCCGACATCGACGCCCTCCGCCGCTTCGAGCCTCGCGAGGCGCTCGCGCACGTCCTCGAGGCCATTCAGCTCGTCAAGCGGGAACTCGACGGCAAGGTCCCCCTCATCGGCTTCGCCGGGGCGCCGTTCACGCTGGCCTCCTACGCCATCGAGGGCGGACACTCGAACCACTTCGCCGAGACCAAGGCCCTGATGTACGGGAATCCCGCGGCCTGGCATCGCCTGTGCGACAGGCTCGCGACCATGGTCGGCGACTACCTGGTGGCGCAGGTCGAGGCCGGCGTCGACGCGGTGCAGGTGTTCGACTCCTGGATCGGCGCACTCAACGCCCGCGACTACCGCGAGTTCGTGCTGCCGCACACGCAGAAGATCTTCGCGATGGTCGCCGGACGCGTGCCCACCATCCACTTCGGCACGGGCACGGCCACCATCCTCGCCGAACTCGCCGAGGCCGGAGGCGACGTCATCGGCGCCGACTGGCGCATCCCGATCGACGAGGCCTGGGCGCGCATTGGCGACACGCGCGGCATTCAGGGCAATCTGGATCCCACGTTGCTGCTCGGGCCGACCGAGCGGTTGTTTGCGGGCGCCGCCGAGGTGCTCGACCGCGTCGATGGCCGCCCCGGGCACATCTTCAACCTCGGCCACGGCATCCTCCCCTCGACGCCGGTCGAGCGGGTGCAGGCGCTGGCGAAGTACGTCCACCAGTACAGCGCGCGTCGATGATCGACCAGCCGGTTGCGCCGGACCCGCCGGGCTCCCTCGGTCCGGCGCCCATCGTCATTGTCGGAGGCGGCATTGCGGGGCTCGCCACGGCCTACGAGTGCGTCCGTCGTGGCGTGAGGCCCGTGGTGCTCGAGGCTGGCCCGCGCCCCGGGGGCGTGATCCTGACCGAGTCGGTGGACGGCTTCCTCATCGACGCGGGCCCCGACGCGCTCATCGCCCAGAAGCCCGGCGCCATCGAGCTGATTCGCGAGCTCGGCCTCGGCGACCGGATCCAGACGACGCTCGAACCGCGCACGTCGTTCATCCTGCGCGGGGGCCGGCTGCACGCCCTGCCCGAAGCGTCGGTCATGGGCATCCCGACGCGCCTGTTGCCGCTCGCGACGACCAGCCTCTTCTCGTGGCCGGGGAAGCTGCGGATGGCCGCGGATCTCGTGCTGCCGCGGCGCGCCAACGGCGAGGACGAGTCAATCGGGGCGTTCATGCGGCGCCGCTTCGGCGACGAAGCCGTGGATTACCTGGCGCAGCCGCTACTGGCGGGCATCCACTCGGGAGACGTCGAGCGGCTGTCGATGCGCAAGCTCTTTCCGCGGCTGGTGGAGCTCGAGACGCGGCACCGCAGTCTCATCCTCGCCTTCCGCCGGGCGCCCGCCCGGCCCTCGCCCGACGGCATCTTCCGGTCGCTGCCCGGCGGACTCGAGGAACTCGTGCGCGCCGTGATGGCTGCCCTGCCTCCCGCCACCGTGCGCGCGCGCTCGCGCGTCGAGGCCCTCGCGCGCGGTGACGGCGGGACGTGGCGCCTCAGCCTCGCCGGCGGCGGCGCGCTCGAGGCGCGCCGCGTGGTGCTCTGCGTTCCGGCGTATGCCGCGCAGGCGCTCCTCGCGGGCGTCGATCCGGCGCTGGCGGAGCTGGCCGGCGAAATCGGCTACGTCTCGTCAGCGACCGTCGCGCTCGGCTACCGGCGCGAGCAGGTCAGGCACCCGCTCGCGGGTGCGGGCTTCGTCGTGCCCGCCGCCGAGCGGCAGTGCTCGCTGATGGCCGCCTCGTTCGTGTCGTCGAAGTGGCCCGGGCGCGCGCCACCGGGGATGGTGCTGCTGCGAGCCTTCATCGGCGGCGCGCGGAACCCCGAGCTGATGGCGCTCGACCTCGATGCGCTCGCCTCGCTCGCCGAGCGTGAGCTCGGAGGCCTGCTGGGCATCGAGGGGGCGCCCGTGCTGGTGCGTGCCTACCGGTGGGACCGCTCGAACGCGCAGCACGAGGTCGGCCACCTCACGCGGCTGGCGCGCATCGACGAACGGCTCGGCCAGCTCCCGGGGCTCTACATCACGGGCAGCGGCTTCCGCGTGACGGGCATCACCGACTGCATCACGGACGGCCGCGCCACGGCTGCCGCCGCCCTGACATAGGGGTCGGGAGTATTTTCAGTTTTTGCGTACCCGGGGGGGACGGAAATCGGGATTGGAGATCCGGGCGGGAAATGGGGTCGGGAGTCATTTTCGGTGCGCGAAGGGGCGAAAATAACTCCCGACCCCAATTTCCCGCCCCCCGATTTCCGTCACCCGTACGCAAAAACTGAAAATACTCCCGACCCCGGATTACCATCACCCCATGCACCCACGCGTCTTCATCCTGCCCGCGCTCTGCCTGTCGCTCACCGCCACGCCCGTCTCCGCGCAGACGGCGCCCCCGTCGGCACCGTCACGAGTACGTGCCGCCACGCCTGGCGCCCCGAGAGCCGGCGCGCCGGTCGAGCGCGCCGCCCCGCGGGCGCACCAAGGCCTGCCCGCTGCGTTGGCGGCTCTGCTCGACGACATCCGCGCCCGCGACCGAGGACAGCTGGCGGTGTCGGAGGAGGACGGCCGGTTCCTCCGGGCGCTGGTCGCCGCATCCGGCACGCGGTCGGCGCTCGAAATCGGCGGCGCGAGCGGCTACAGCGCCATCTGGATCGGACTGGGTCTGCGCGAGACCGGCGGCCGGCTGACCACGATCGAATACGACCCGCAGCGCGCGCGCGAATTGAAGGACAACGTCGCGCGCGCGGGTCTCTCGGACATCGTGACGGTGGTGTCCGGCGACGCGTTCGCCCAGATTCCCCGCCTCCAGGGAGATTTCGACTTCGTGTTCCTCGACGCCTGGAAGCGCGACTACCGCAAGTTCTTCGAGCTGGTGTTCCCGCGCCTGCGCGCGGGCGGGCTGTTCCTCGGGCACAACGTGATCAACAAGAAGGACGAGCTGACCGATTTCCTCGACCTCGTGCGCACCCACCCGCAGCTGTTCACCTCGATTGTCGCGCCGTCCGGCGAGGGAATTTCGGTGTCCTACAAGCGGCAGGCCGCACGATGACGACGCGACGGCCCGTGCACATCATCGGGGTCCCGCTCGATCTCGGCGCCGGGCGGCGCGGTGTCGACATGGGCCCGTCCGCCTTCCGCATCGCGGGACTCGACGACCGGGTCCGTGAGCTGGGCTACGAGCTGGTCGACCGCGGCGACCTCGCCACGCCGATTCAGGAGACGAAGGAGCCCGGCGACACGCGGAAGAAGTACATCCAGGAAATCTCGGCGGTCTGCCAGGCGCTGTACGAACAGGCCCTCGAGGTCCTCGAGGCGGGGGGCTTTCCCCTGGTGCTCGGCGGCGACCACAGTCTTGGCGCCGGATCGGTGGCCGCGACCGCGGCCCATGCCGATCGCCGCGGCCAGCGGCTCGGGCTGCTGTGGATCGACGCGCACGGCGACATGAACACGCCGCTCACCTCCGGCAGCGGAAACGTGCACGGCATGCCGCTGGCAGCCCTGCTCGGAAGCGAGCCGGCCGAGCTCGCGGGCATCGGCGGCTTCAGCCCGAAGGTGCGTCCGCAGGACACGGTGCTCGTCGGCGTGCGCAACCTCGACACGCGCGAGAAGGCGATGGTCCGCGAGGCCGGCATCCACGTCTACACGATGAAGGACATCGACCGCCTCGGCATCGCCGCCGTCATGGAGCAGGCCATCGCGACGGCGACTCGCGATACCATGGGGCTGCACGTTTCCTTCGACCTGGACGTCTGCGACCCGGGCATCGCGCCGGGCGTCGGCACTCCTGTCCGAGGCGGCCTCGACTACCGCGAGGCGCACATGGCCATGGAGATGCTGGCCGACTCGGAGCGGCTGCTCGCGCTCGACATGGTCGAAGTGAACCCCGTGCTCGACGTACGCAACTCGACGGCCACGCTGGGCACCGAGCTGGTGCTCTCAGCGCTCGGGCAGGAGATTCTCTAGGCTGGAGCCCGGGGCCCGGAGCCTGGAGCTGGTTGTTCTTCGAGAGGAGTCCCCAATGCGCAGACACGTAGTAGCAGGACTGATGGCGGCGGTCATGGTGGGTGGTGTCGGGATCGCGCTCGACGCGCAGCAGCAGAAGCAGCGGGCCAGCCCCCACGAGACGGCCGCCGCCACGGTGCACGGCGCGAAGATCTCGGTGACCTACGGGCGTCCCTACGTGAAGGGCCGCACCATCTTCGGCGACCTCGTGCCCTACGGCAAGATCTGGCGCACGGGCGCCGACGAGGCGACGATTCTCGAGACCGACACCACGCTCGCCTTCGGCTCGGTGACCGTCGCGCCCGGCAAGTACTCGCTCTACACGATCCCTGGCGAGAAGGAGTGGACGCTCGTCATCAACAAGCAGGTCGGCCAGTGGGGGACGCGCTACGACGAGGCGCAGGACCTAGGCCGCGTGCCGATGACCGTCGGCCCCGAGGATTTCAAGGAGCAGTTCGAGATCGACATCGAAGAGGAAGACGGCAATCGCGGCGCCCTCGAGTTCCAGTGGGACAAGACCGAGGCGCGGGCTGTCTTTACTGTGAAGAAATAGGCTACAGAGCCTACAAAGCCTACAGAGCCTACAGGGCCTACAAAGCCTACAGAGCCTACAGAGCCCACAGAGCCTACGCAGGCTACAGAGCCCACAGAGCCTAGGGAGGCTACAAGGGCGGCAAGGGCGGCTGCAGAGGTACGTGCAGTACCTTTGTAGCCTCCGTAGCCTTTGTAGGCTTTGTAGCCTTTGTAGGCTTTGTAGCCTTTGTAGCCTCTACCGCTGCTTACCGGCCATCCCTGCGCGACCAGGCCGGGCCGAAGCGATCCGGCACGTCGAGCGCGTCGTAGACCCCCAGCGGCAGCACGGACTCGAGCATCGCCTCGCGCGCCTGCTCGAGCGGCTCGATCTCCTCGACGAGGTCGCGGCGGTGGCGCTCGTACGGCAGCATCTCGCTCCAGTACTCCACCAGCAGATAGCGCCTGTCGCTGGACAGCTCCTTCAGGAAGGAGCTGCCGATGAACGAGCGGCTCTTGCGCGAGACGGTGGTCCACTCGCCGTCGGCGCCGTACAGCCGCTCGAATTCCGCTTCCTGGCCTCTCTTCACCTGAAACTGCCAGACGACCGCAATCACAAAGGGGGCTCCTCGGGCCCGGCTCCCGGCCCTCGTGTGCCAGCGGCGACACGGCGTGCGGCGCGAGCGGGGTGAAGGCGATTATATCGGCTACACTCCCAGCATGCCCATCACCGGCCACGCCGTGTTCTCTCCCCTGCTCCTCGCGGCGGCCGCGGGGCTGCTCGCTGCGATGGCCGCTCCCGAAGCCGCGTCGCCTGACGATGCCGACAGGACACCTACACTGGTGGTGCGGAACGCGCGCGTCTGGACCGCCAACCCGGTCTCGCCCTGGGCCGAAGCCCTGGCCGTCGCGGGCGATCGTCTGCTGGCGGTCGGCTCCACGCGCGAGATCGACGCCCTTGCCGCCGGGTCGCCGGCCCGCGTCATCGACGCGGGTGGCCGCCTGGTCACGCCCGGCTTCATCGACGCCCATGTGCACTTCATCGAAGGCGGGTTCCGGCTGGCGTCGGTGCAGCTGCGCGACGCGGCGTCGAAGGCCGACTTCATCGAGCGAATCAAGGCGTTTGCCGCCACCGTGCCCGCTGGAACGTGGATCACCGGGGGCGACTGGGATCACGAAGCGTGGGGCGGCGAACTCCCCACGCGCAGCTGGATCGACGCGGTGACCCCCCATCACCCGGTATGGGTGAACCGCCTCGACGGGCACATGGCCCTCGCCAACAGCCTGGCGTTGCAGAAGGCCGGCGTCGATCGCACGGTCGCCCCCATCGAGGGGGGCGTCGTGGAACGCGACGACAGGGGCGAGCCCACGGGCCTGCTGCGCGACAACGCCATGGGACTCGTCGAGCGCGCCGTCCCGGCGCCTTCACCCGAGATGGTCGCGCGGGCCCTCGACGCGGCGCAGCGATACGTCGCCGAACGCGGGGTCACCTCGGTGCACCACATGGGCACGTGGGACGACCTCGAGGCGTTCGTCGCCGCGCGCTCGGCCAACCGCCTCACCACGCGCATCTACGCGGCCGTGCCGCTCGCCACGTGGAATCGTTTGCACGGCTGGATTCAGTCGAAGCTGCCCTCGGCCGGTGTCGCTCGCGCCGGGGCGAACCGCCCGGCTCCCGCGGCCCGCCCGGGTGACGACTGGCTGCGTTTCGGGATGCTGAAGGGATTCGTCGACGGCTCGCTGGGTTCGCACACGGCGGCCTTCGAGGCGCCGTTCACCGACGCGCCCGCCGATCGCGGGCTGCTGGTGACCGACGAAGACACGCTCTATCGCCAGGTCAGTGCCGCCGACCGCGCCGGCCTCCACGTGGCGATCCACGCCATCGGCGATCGCGCCAATCGCGTCCTGCTCGACATCTACGAGCGCGTCGCCCGCGAGAACGGCCCGCGCGACCGGCGGTTCCGCATCGAGCACGCCCAGCACCTGCGGCCCGCCGACATTCCGCGCTTCGCCGCACTCGGCGTCATCGCCTCGATGCAGCCCTACCACGCCATCGACGACGGGCGCTGGGCCGAGCGCGTCATCGGCCCCGAGCGCAGCCGCACGACCTACGCGTTCAGGGCGCTGCTCGGTGCCGGCGCGCACGTCGCCTTCGGCAGCGACTGGTTCGTCGCGCCCCCGACGCCGCTCGAAGGCGTCTATGCGGCGGTGACCCGCCGGACGCTCGACGGCAAGCAGCCCGGCGGGTGGGTGCCCGACCAGAAGATCACCGTCGAGGATGCGCTCAAGGCCTACACGCGCGAGGGCGCATTTGCCGGGTTCGACGAAGCCCGGAAGGGACAGCTGTCGCCGGGCATGCTGGCCGACCTCGTCATCCTCGATCGCGATGCCTTCCGGGTGCCGCCCGAGACGCTGCGCGACCTGCGCGTGGACGTCACCGTGGCGGGCGGACGCGTGGTCTGGGAGCGGAAGACCGACTGAGGGTCACACGGCCATGTGCGGCTCGAGCAGCGCGCGCATGTCGTCGGGAATCGGAATGGTGATGGGCACGTCGGCGTCGATGCGCGCCGTCACCACCACGTGCTCGACCACGGCCGCCACCAGGTCGTCGCGCTCACGGCGGATGGTATGCCGGACGGTGATGCTCGATCGTCCGAGCTTCAGCACCTCGACGTCGAAGACCGCGATGTCGCCGTAGTGCAGCGGCGCCTTGTAGGTGATGGCGGCGTTGACCGTGGGAATGCCGATGCCGCGCTCCATGATGAGGCGCACGTAGCCGCCGTCGAGGTCGGCGAAGAGCGCCTCGAGCGCGTCGTGACAGTATTCGAGATACCGGGCGAAGAAGACGATGCGGGCAGCGTCGATGTCGGCGAAGCGAACGGGGCGGCGGTAGCGGAACACGCGTGGGAGTCTACACCAGCATGCTGGCCACCGCCTTCCTCGCCTTCTCCGTCGTCCTCGCCGTCGTCCCGCTCGTCGGGAACCGCACCGTGGCGCGCCTCAGGCAGATCGCGCCGCTCGACCCCGGCCGCTGTCCTCCGGTGACGGTGGTCGTCGCCGCGCGGAACGAGGGCACGCACGTCGGTCCCGCGCTCGCCTCGCTCGCCCGGCAGGACTACCCCGCCCTCGACATCGTGTTCGTGGACGACCGGTCGGAAGACGACACGCGGCAGCGGGCCGAGGCCGTCGCGGCGGCGGATGCACGCGTGCGGGTCGTGCACGTCGAGACGCTTCCCGACGGGTGGCTGGGCAAGAACCACGCGCTCCACGTCGGCGCGGGCCTGGCACGCGGCGAGTACCTGCTCTTCACCGACGCCGACGTCGTCCTCGAGCCGACCGCGCTCCGGCGCGGTGTGGCCATCGCCGAAGCACGCGGCGTCGATCTGCTGGCGGTGACGCCCCGCATCGACGTGCCGGGGTACTGGTTGGCCGCGCTGCTGGGCGGATTCTTCACCTTCTTCACCATCTACATCCAGCCCTACCTCGCCCGGTTCCGGTACTCCGGGGCGTACGTGGGGTTCGGCGCCTTCAACCTGGTGCGGGCGGCCACGTATCGGGCCATCGGCGGCCACGGCCCCATCCGCCTCAGGCCGGACGACGACCTCGCCCTCGGCAGGCTGATGCGTGCCGAGGGTCGTCGCCTGGACGTCGCCTACGGCGACGGTGAGGTGAGCGTGGTCTGGTACCGATCGTTCGGCGAGATGATGCGGGGGCTCGAGAAGAACACCTTCGCGGGGATGGACTATCGGGTGGCGGCCACGCTGGCGAGCGTCGCGGCGATGGTCGTCGTCACCGTCGCGCCCGTCGTGGGTCTGGCGCTCGACACGGGCGCCCCGCTCCTGGCGTGGGGCGCGTCATGGGCCCTGATGGCCGTGCTCGGCGCCGACTGCGCGCGGCGCATCGGCCTGCCCCGGAGTTCCGGATTGTGGCTGCCGGCCGCGGCCGTGGTGCAGGGCGGCCTCTTCCTGCGGGGCATGTGGCTGGTCTGGCGTCGCGGGGGCATCGTCTGGCGCGGAACGTTCTACCCGATCGACGCGCTCAAGGCGCACCGATGGCGGCGGCGTAGACGCGCGTGAAGGCATCGCGGTCGACCGCGGTCACGATGCGGTGCGGCCCGGCGAGGGTGCGGCGCGCGAGGCTGCGGCCCGCGTCGGCGCCCTCGCGCACGATGTCGATGCCGGCCGCCTCCTCGCCGAGCCGCACCCGCGGGTCGACCAGCGTCACGGCGGCCACGAGGTCCCAGGCGAAGACGTCGTGACACGCGGCCACCGGGCAGAGCGTCGAGAGCCACTCGACCGCCAACTGCCCGAGCGGCGCCGTGGCGCGTGCGGCGAGCCCCTCGACGAAGTCGCGGGTGACCGGCACCTGCCCCGTCGCGTCGAGGGGCACCAGCGTGACGGCCGCGCGGGACATCACCGTGGCGGCGGCACCCGCGTCGGCGTGGAAGTTCCACTCCGCGGTGCCCGGTCCGTTGTCGCGTGCGACGTTCCCCGCCACGCCGAACGCGCCGCCCATCGCCGTGACGGCCGGACGGCCTCGCGTGGCCGCGCGCCCCGTCAGGGCGGCCGCGACGTTGGTGAGCGGACCCAGGGCCAGCACGCGGTCCCCGCGGGAGAAGGCCTCGACGAGCAGGTCGCGCGCCCCGCGGGCGACGGCGTGCCCGTCGTCTCGAGACGCGCCGGCCATGAGGCGATCGTCGAGGCGCCACTCGGCCGGGAAGCGCCGGGGCGGCACAGGGTGTCCAGGGCCCGGGATCCCGATCGGCACGCCCGTCCGTCCCGCCGCCTCGAGCAGGCGCGCCACACGCCATCGTCCGTCGGCGGGACGGCTGATGCCCTCCACGAGCGAGACGCCCGTCACCTCGACGTCACCGCGCGCCAGGAGAAACGCGAGGGCGGCGAGATCGTCGGGGCCCACATCGGTATCGACATGGACGCGAAGCGGTGGCGGCGTCCCGTCGGGCGGCGCCACCTCGGGGTCGCGCGGCTCCTCGATCCGCAGGAGCACGAACCCCGTGGTCTGCCTCGCGTTGAAGTTGTTGTCGCTGACGAGGAGCACCGTTCGCGAGCCGTCGGCCAGCGAGGGACCCTGGCACATCGCCTCGAAGTTGTCGAGGTTCCTCAACCGCGGCACGAGACGCGGCGCGACGTCGGCCAGGTCGATGACCAGACGCTTGGCCAGTCCCGTCTCGGGAGCCGCCGGACCGGGTACGGCCACATCGAAGACCGCCACGTGGTTGGTGGCACGTCGGCTGCCACCGGTCTCCCTCACGAAGGCGCGCTCGAGGGCCAGGACGCGCCCCGGGCCGAGGCCGAACAACTCGACGAGCCCCGCCTCGACGTGGCTCGCGCCGAACCCCTCGGGCCGGCGTACCGTGTCGAGGGGGTACTCGTAATCGCGGTCGTAGCTCCATCCATCTCCCGCCCGCGTGAATGTCAGCCAGCGCACGCGCGCGCCGCGTTCGAAATCCGGGCCGTCGGCGTCCTGCACGAGCGGCCCCTCGGTTGCGGTGATGAGCGTGTCGTTCCCGGCCAGGGTGAGCGATTCGAGCGCGCGATTCGATCGCACGCCGCGCCGCTGGTCGCCCATCGGCTCGGGAACGACGTGCGCGGGAAGCGGGATGCGCGTCAGCAGACGCCCGTCGCGGCCGAATGCGAGAATCGCGGGCGGCACGCGCGGACGACGCGCGCCGTCGCCTTCCGAGGCCACGAGAAGGCGCGGACCGTCGATGGCGATGGCCTCGAGATCGAGAACGGGCGGCCAGTCATCGGCGCCGGAACCCTGCGCGAGGTCGATCACCTGGCGCGGCACCACCGACAGCGTGCCCTTCACGGCCTCCACATCGACGCGGAAGATCCGCGGCGCGGCCCGATCGTCCGAGACGACCCAGACCGAGCCGTCCTGCTCATCCCACGCGCAGCCCGAGACGCCGCCGAACCGGGCGGCGCCGAGCGCCGGGAACGCCGTATCGGTGGTGAGCGCGGTGGAGGCGACGAGCGAGAGCCTGACGGGCGCGGGCGCGGCCCCGGAAGCCGGAACGGGGCTTGGGGCGGCGGCTCGAGAGGGCGCGGGCGGCCGGGCGGCCGTGCAGGCTCCGGCGGCAAGGGCGGCCAGCGCGAACGCCAGGACCAACCCGGCGCGCCAATGGCAAGGGGCCGGCGCTGCCACGCGGGCCCCTTCACTCCCCCCGAAGCGAAGGAGCCGGGAATGCGCGGGCGCCAGCCCCCTCAATAATACCGACGAGTTGCTCAAATGGTTACAGCCTTCTTCGCTCGAGACCGACGAGCCTCCACTCGCCCTCGCCGGAGGAACAGAACACCGCCAGGGCCGACTGTCCGGCGCGCGCGGGGTCGTCCGGGCGTTCCAGCGTGGCCGCGACGCAGCGCCGCGTCGCTGGCGCACCCGCCGCAGACGCCGCGCCTCCGAGCGCGCCCCCCGGCGGTGAAACCGTGTCGCCGCGCAGCGCGCGGGGCATCGTGAGCGCGTCGCCGGCCGCGCCCTCGGTCTTCGCGACGGGCGTCATCGCTCCCGAGGTCGGGTCGTACGCGAACCACTCCACGCGCCACGTCCCCGGACCGGACGGCGCCCCGGTGACGGCCGGCAAGTCGTCGATCCGCAGTTTGCCGTCCGTGCTCAGCGACAGGGTGGCGAGCGGCAGGGCCTTCGTGACGTAGTCATCGACGATGCGATCGCGGCGGGCGGCGAGCAGCCGGAGAAGCGCGGCCCGTGCGGCCGGCGACTCGATGCGGGCCGCGTCGACGGCCGCCTCGATCAGCGTGTCGTCGAAGGCGGCCAGCCGCCGCGCCGCCCAGAACCGGTCGTCGTCACGCAGCCGCGCGAAGGCGGCGTTGGTGACGCGGGGCCTCCACGTGTCGGGGTGGAACTCGTTGACGTCGGGCAGCCGTCCGATCTCCGGCGACTCGGTGACCGGCATGACCGCATAGCGCGGCACCGGCAGGCCGAGTAAAAAGAGGCGGCCGAGCATCCCGTCGCCCTCCCACACCGTTTCGAACCCCGACCATCGCGGCCGCGACTTGAAGGTCCAGCTGCCGAGCGTCGAGCCGAAGTCGAGGAGGTGATGCCGCACCCGCAGGCCGTCGCCGGAGTCGGCGGGGACGAGCGTGTCGAGCGTGTTCGAGGCGCGGATCTCGGTGTGGTTGATCCAGGCCGAGAAGACGCGCAGCGCCCGCAGTTCGCGGCGGTGCTCGTGCGGCACGATGTCGTTGGGATCGTCGGGTCGTGTCCCGGCGAAGTGGAAGCCGCCCACGGGCCTGCCCGGAAGCTGCCGGCTCGCGACGGCACGGTAGGTGCCGTCGCCGTTCGGGCTCGCGTCGCGCATGATCTCGGCGATGTCGGGCTGCCGCATGTAGCGCGTGCGCGCGCCGAAGGGCTGCAGCATGGCCTTGGGCGCGACGTGCAGCAGCTCGGGGCGCACGGCCACGACGTGATTCTCGGGAACGTTGTAGCCGAGGGCCCACAGCAGCTTGGTCGAAATCACCTCGGCGCTGCTGGCCATGCCCGGGTGCTCGCGGCCGTCGAACTTCAGGAGCCACCGCCCGCCGGCCGCATCGACGATCTCGAAGCCGGCCGTCGCGCCCTCGTCCTTGCCCGAGACGATGACCCAGAGGCCCGGCGCGGGCCCGTCGGATCGATTGGGTCCGCGGCGCACCTCGTCGGCCGTGAACGGGCGTGTCCCGATGCGGTTGGTGAACCAGCTCGAGTCGGGCACCTCGTCGATCGTGTTGACGTTCAGCGCGCGCTGGTCGAGCGGTTCGTCCGAGCGGTCGCCCATCATGTGACGGACGCGGTCGTAGAGATCCGGGATCTCGCGTGCGGCGACGCCGGACGCGTCGCGGGTTTCCGGCTCGCGCGTGAGCGGATCGTCAGGGAAGATCGGGCCGATGGCCACCGGTCGGGCCGCGAGCGCCAGAGGGAGCGCGGCGGCCGCCACGGCGACCACAAACCAGCGAGAACGCCAGGGACTCGTGACACGACTCATTGCGCGCGCCAGGAAACAGAATCAGAAGGTGGGACCGACGCCGAACACGAAGCGGAACCCGTCGCGGCCGTGCGCCGCTTCGAGCCGGACGAGCGTGTGGCGAAGCGTGTGGAAGGTCGCCCCGAGCCCCCACGACGTCGTGAGGCCCGTGAGCGTCAAGTCGCCGCGCGTAGCCGCGACCTTGCCGGCGTCGACGAACACCGCCATGTCCATCATCTCGGTGACCGGCCACCGCCACTCGGCCGAGAGGAACAGCGCGTGGTTGTCGCGGAACCTGAGGGTCGAGAACGACCGCAGCTCGTCGCTGCCTCCAAGATACGGCAGCAGGAAGAACGGCACGGCGTGTCCGTCGCGGGTGTCGGTCGTCCACAGGTGCCCGCGGAGCGCGAGCACCCAGTGTTCGTTGAGGACCGGCACGAGCTGTGCGGCCTTGATCTGGTAGGAGCGGAAGTCGTAGCCCTCGGAATCGAGATCGGTGAACTGCGAGGCCTCGATGCGCAGCACCGAGCCGCGCCGCGCGTACCCCGGGTCGGGACGGGTGTCGATGCCGACGTGGACGAAGCTGCGCAGGAGCGTGGGGTCCGCACCGAGTCCCGGAAGCGCCGAGGGGCTGTACACCTCGTCGACCGACGGCTCGCTCCCCCCACCGCGCCGCGTGTCGAACTTCAGGAAGTCGGCGCCGCCGCCCACCGACAGCCACGGGAGCGGCCTGACCACGACGTCGGCCATGGCCTCGATGGGCCGCAGCCCGAGATTCGTCCGGTCGCTGTCGTTCGAGTCGTTGCCCAGCCCGTAGAACGGCACCGTCGGCGCATCGACCCAGCGGCCGCGCGTCGTCACCTGCACACGCCCGCGCCACACGGCCGGGAACGTGACCTCGCCGGTCACCGCCTTGTAGTTGCGGACCGACCAGCCGGCGTACGCCTTGATTTCACCGGTGTCGCCGAACGGAATGCGGAGCCCCGGCCCCGCGGCGATCGCGCCGCCCGAATACACGCTGCCAAACCAGGGGAAGAAGCCGATCGGCGGGGCGATGCGGTCGCCACGCTCGCGAAGGCCGCCGAGCGTCTTCTCGAGCCAGCCGCGGCGCGGAGGCTCGACGGTGGCGGCCTTCTGGGCCTGTGCCCCCGCGATCTGTGCCGCGCGTGTGTCTTGCGCGTGCGCGGGCACCGCGGCCGTCAGGAGAGCGACGAGACCGGCGCCGAGCGCGGCCGCGAACGACCGCGCCCTGTTGGAGCATGGAACTGTGGGCACGAACGTCGATTGTACACGGGCTCAGTCGAACCGCAACTCCAGCACCGTGACGTCGTCCTCGAACGCCTGACTGCCGCGGATCCCGGTAATCGTCTCGACGAACCAGTCGAGGGGGACGAGCCCGCCCGCCGGATCGTGCGCGCCGATGCGGTCCGCCAGCTCGTCGTACGACCAGAGCGTGCCGTCAGGCTGGGTGATTTCGTACAGTCCGTCGCTGAAGAGCACCAGGTTCGACCCCGGCGGAATCGTCGCCTCGCTGCCTTCGAAGGGCACGCCGGGCAGCATGCCGATCGTGAAGCCCGGACCGCCCAGCTTCACCGGCGCTTCGCCGCCCGGTGCCAGCAGCAGCGCCGGAGGATGGCCCGCGTTGGCGAACTTCAGCCGCCGCGTCGCCGTGTCGAACACGCCGTACCAGATGGTGAAGTACATGTCGTTGTACTCCTCCATCTGGAACGCGCCGTTCAGCGAGGCGAGGACCGTCGCGGGCTCGAAGAAGTCGGTCTCGACGAGCGTCTGCGTGCGCAAGGCGTTCATGGCCGTCACCGACAGCAGCGCCGACTTCACGCCGTGGCCGCTCACGTCGAGCACGAAGATCGCGAAATGCCGATCGTCGAGCCACTCGTAGCCGAGCGAGTCGCCGCCCAGCTGCACGGAGGGCAGGAACCGCCAATCGGCCGAGATCGCCCCGCTCATCGGCTTCGGAAGCAGCGATCGAACGTACGTGGCGGCCTCCCCCAGTTCGTCGGCCAGGCGCCGCTCGCTCGCCGCGAGCGCCTCGAACGCGAGGGTGCGCTCGATCTGCGCGACATAGCCGGCCGAGTGGTGGCGGAGGCGCGCGACGAGTTCGATGGCGTCGGGCAGCTTCACCAGGTAGTCGTGCGCCCCGAGCGCGAAGGCCTCGGCCTTGGTCTCGGCCTCCTCTTTCGACGACAGCACGATGATCGGCACGGCGGCCGTGGCCTCGCTGGCGCGGAAGAACCGGAGCAGCGTCAGGCCGTCGATCTCGGGCATCACGAGATCGAGCAGGATGACGGTCGGCTTCACCTCGGCCGTCCGCGCGAGCGCGTTCGCGGGATCGAGCTCGTGGACGAAGACGATGTCGGCCTCGCGTTCGAGCATGCGTCCCACGGCCTCGCCAATCATGGCCTGGTCGTCCACGAGGAGCACGGTCGCCGCCGGCCCGGCCAGGGGTCCCGATGGAGCGGCAGAAGGAGACAACGGAACAGTCATCGGGATTCCTCGACCTCTCGGCCACCGAGCAGGCGTCCGATGGCGGCCATGAACGTGTCGTCGTGGAAGCTGCCCTTGCTCAGGTACGCGCTGGCCCCCGCGGCGAGGCCGCGCGCGCGGTCCTCGTCGCGATCGCGATACGACACCATCACGACCGGAACCGACGCCAGTTGGGGATGCTGCCGCATGCGCCGCACGAGCGACAAGCCGTCGAGCCGAGGCATGTCGACGTCCGACACCACGAGGTCGAAGGGAGCGGCGCGCAGCGCGGCCCATCCCTCGAGCCCGTCCTCCGCGGTCGTCACCTCGTAGCCGTGCTGCTCGAGAATCTGACGTTCGAGTTCCCGCACCGTCGCCGAGTCCTCCACCACCAGCACCCGGCGCGACCGCGTGGCGCCGGCAGGCCGCGACGACGGCGCCTCCGTTCGGGCCACGCTCGCGCGGCCCACGCGCAGGAGGTCGTCCACGTCGAGCAGCAGCACCGGCGCTCCGTCGTCTCCAACCGCCGCGGCGTCGACGCCCTGAATGCGTCCGAGCCAGGCGGGCACGGGGCGGATGGCGAGGGCCTGCTCGCCGAGCAGCTCGTCGATGACGAGGGCCGCCTCGTCGGGGCCGCTCGCGAGCAGGAGGGCCATCCCGTCCGGCGCCCCATCGCGGGGGACGCCGAAGCCGAGCAGGGTCCGCGCGTCCGCGACCCGCACGACGCGGTCGCCGGCCCCGGCGGCCTCACCCCTCACCCGCCACTCGCCCGGCTCACCCTCGATGTCTCCGGGCTCCAGCCGCACGACGCGCGAGACCCGCGAGAGCGGCACCCCGCAGGTCTCGCCTCCCACGACCACGAGCAACACCCGCTGGACCGATAGCGTCACCGGCAGCTCGATGACGAAGCGCAGCCCCCGCCCGGGCTGATTGTCGATCCGCATGACCCCGCCCGCCCGCTGAAGGGCGTTCTGCAGCACGTCGAGCCCGACGCCGCGTCCTGAAATCTCGGTGATGGAGGCGGCCGTAGAGAAGCCGGGCAGGAACAGGAAGCGCAGGAGCTCCTGCTCCGTGAGCCGGTCGGCCAGCTCGGGACGCACGTGGCCGCGTTCGACGATGAGCGCGCGAATCGCGTCGGGATCGACGCCTCGTCCGTCGTCGGCCACCTCCAGGAACAGGCGGCCCGCGCGCTGTGTGGCTCGCAGCCAGATGGTGCCCTCGGCGGGCTTGCCGGCGGCCTCGCGAACGTGCGGCGCTTCGATGCCGTGATCGACGGCATTGCGAACCATGTGAATGAGAGGGGCGTCGAGCAGGGCCGCCACGTCCCGATCGATGCCCGTCGTCTCGCCCTCGACGCGCACGGCGATGCGCTTGCCGAGGTCGCGGGCGAGATCGCGAGCCAGTCGCGGCAGCGCCTCCACGACCTCGCCGAATGGCCGGAACTTCGCGGCCTGCACCTCCTGGTTCAGACGTTCGACGGCGGCGAACTGCCGCTGGCTGCGACGCTCGAAGGCCGCGCTCTGTTCCGCGAGGACGCCGCGCACGCGTTCGAGTTCGCCCTGTGCGCGATCGAGCGGGCTCGTCAGGGCATCGGACACACCGGCGGCCTCGAGCGCGAGCTCGAGTTGGTCGAGCGCGGCGGCGGCCTCGGCCACGCGGCGCTTCAACTGGCTGAACTCGTCGGCAAACGGTTCCACCCAGCGCGACGCCACCACGAGCTCGCTGCCGAGCGCGACCACCCGATTGAGGGTGAGCGCCGACACGCGCAGCAATCGCTCGGCCTCGTCGCCGGAACTCGTGGCCGCGGCCAGCGAGACGGAGGCCGGGGCCGCGACTTCGGAACGAGGCGGTGCAGGGGCCGTCGCGGGAGCGGCCTGCGATGGTTCAGCGGCCGGGGACGCGATGCCACGGGCCACGTCACCGGGTCCCGTCGTGAGCCGCGTCAGCGTCTGGCGCCAGTCGGACATCCGGGGACGCGCCTCTTCCACCAGGCGGCCCCGATCCGCTTCGTCGACCGGCGAGAGGTGTCGAACGAGGTCGACGCCGTCGAGCAGGCACTGCACCAGCTCGCTCGAGACCGACAGGCGGCCGCCCTGGACGGCCACCAGGCTGTCCTCCATGGCGTGCGCAATCGCGACGGCCGCGTCGTGGCGCACGACGCGCGCGGCCCCCTTCAACGAGTGCGCGCTCCGCATGAGCGACGCCGCGTCGTCGACAGCGGCGGGGTCGCGCTCGAGCGCCAGCAGGCCGTGCTCGAGCGCGCGCCCATGCGACTCGACCTCGCCGATGTAAAGGTCCCACAACGACGACCGGCCCTCGCCCGCCATCACTCGTGCCTCCGCAGGGTCTCGACGAGCACTGCCGGATCAACCAGCGGGACCTCGGCTGCATCGAGTTGCAGCACGCGCCTGACGAGCGGCCGCTCGGCGACCTGGTCGGGCAAGTCGTCGGGCGATTCGGCCACCACCTCGATCCGTCGCACCGCGGCCACGTCGGAGACGAGCAGCGCGACCGCGTCCTCGTCGCCGCGTCCGACCACGACGAGACGGCGTCCGGCGAGCGGATGCTCCGGGCGGCCTCCAAGCACGATGTCGAGCGACACGCACGGAAGCAGATCTCCGCGCACGCTGACGAGACCGACGATGGCGGATGCGGCGGGCGGCGGCAGGCGGCGAATGGTGCGAACGTTGACGACCTCTCGCACCGCCGCGACGGGCACGGCGGCCTGACGTTCACCCACGACGAGCACGAGGACGTCCTCGTGAGGTCCCGGCGGGGCCGGCTCGGGTTCGGCAAGGCGGGCCGCCCACTCGGCGAGCAGCTCCTCGCTGGGCGCGCGGGCCAGCAGTCCGCGCGCCGCCGACAGGAACACCTCGCAGTGGCGGCAATGATGGTGGCGTGCGAGCCAGGGACAGGTCGGCCGGCCGTCGCCGTAGACCCCGATGGTTCGCCAGCAGGAGGGCGGCGGTACGAAATCGTCGGGCGGCGTGCCGATCATGGCCGACCGCCGCGGCGCTCGAATCCACCGGCCCCGCTGCCCCGCCCCGTCTGACGACGTGAGGCGGCCGAGGGTGAGCGCGAAGCCGAGGCGGCCGCCACCCACTCGGCGAGCGCGACGAGCGTCAGCGGCCCGACCGGGGTCGTGACGCGGCCTCGCACCCACGGCGCGCCAGGGTCGCTCGGGTCCAGGGCGAGCGTGTGTTCATCGACGGCGACCACCTCGTTGACGCACTCGGCGATGACCGCGGTGTCGGGCCCTGATTGTCCGGGCCGCCAGGGCGTGAGCACGATGAGGCGGGTGGCCAGCGCAGGGCGGGCGGGTTCGCCGGCGGACCAGGCCTGCAGATCGACGACCGTCAGGGCCTTGCCGCGATACGTGACGATGCCCGGAAGGTGCGGGGGGGCGCCCTTCATCACGCGCGGCGGCACGGCCGGCAGCACGCGGTGGACGTCGTGCACGTCGACGCCACAGCGTTCGCCGCCAAGCGTGAAGGCGAGGACCAGCATCGATCAGGCCGTGCCGAACCGGGAGACCTCGCGCTCGAGTTCGCGAGCGGTCTCGTTCAGGGCCGCCACCGCCAGCATCGATTCCTTGAGCGCCTGCGAGGTCTCGGTGGCGCCGGTGCTCAACTGCGACACGGCCAGGCTGATTTCGCTCGCTCCGGCCGACTGGGAGGCCATGCCTTCGTTGACGCTGCCGAACCGCGCGATGAGCGTATTCACGTCCTCGATGCCGCGGCGCAGCTCGACCGAGAATCGCGACACCTCCTCGACCGCCTCGCGCACCTGCTCGGCGAGCTTGTCCATCCCCATCACGCCCGAGGCCACGGCCGCCTGCATCTCCTTCACGATCTGCTCGATGTCGAGCGTCGCGACGGCCGTCTGGTCGGCGAGACGCCGGATCTCCTGGGCGACCACGCCGAAGCCGTGTCCCACCTCGCCGGCCTTCACCGCCTCGATGGAGGCGTTCAGCGACAGCAGGTTCGTCTGATCGGCGACCTTCGTGATGGTGGTCACGACGCCCGTGATGTTGGCGGCCTTGGCATTGATGGTGGCGAGGCGATCCGACACCGAACTGGTGGCCGCCTCCATGCCGCCCATGGCGCCGCCGATGCGCCGCAGGCCGTCCACGCCGCGCTGGGCCAGCGCCTGCGCGTCCTCGGCGCGCCGCGAGATCTCCTGCATCGTGCCGGAGAGCGACGCCGCCGTGCTCGCAATCTGGTGAGCGGTGGCCTCGACGGCGCTCGTCGCCGCCAGCTGCTGCGCCATCGTCGTCTCGAGCAGCCGCGTCGAGGCCGAGACCTGCGAGGAGGAGGATGTCACGCGGAGGCCGGCCGTCTCGACGTTCTTCAGCAGGCCCTGGAGGTGTTCCATGAACTGATTGAAGGCCGTCGCCACGCGGCCCACCTCGTCCTGCTGCTCGACGGGAATGCGGGCGGAGAGGTCGGCGCGCCCCTGCGTCAGCTCGCGCAGTTGCCGCGTGACGCGGGTAAGCGCGCCGCCCACGCTCTGCCGGATCGTCCAGCCGAAGGCCGTGACGAGGAGCAGCGACAAGCCGACCCAGACGGCACTCCAGACGAGCCCGCGTTCATAGTCGGCCTGCGCGGTTCGGTACTGCCGATCGACGTCGTCACGGACGAGGCGCTCTGCCTGCTCCACCTCGGCATCGAACCGCGTCACAATCGGGTGCGCGTCGCGCAGCGCGTCGTCGATCGCCTCGGCACTGCCGCCGGCGAGCGTCCCTTGGAGCCGCGCGCCCGCGGCGCCCGCCTGCGCGACGACCGGATCCAGCCGCACCATCACCTGCCGCTGGCGCGGGCTGGTCGCCTGCTCCTTGTACCGTTCCCACACGCGCTGCACGTCGGCCGCCGCGCGCTCGACGAGCGCGTGAGCCTGCGGCGGCGTCATCAGACCGAGGCGCACCTGCGTGGGCACGTCGAGCAACTGGTTCCGTACGCGCTCGCGCAGTTCGAGCATGGTCTGCATGGGAACGACCTGCTCCTCGTAGAGCGCGGTCATTGTTTCGGCCATGCGGCGCGTGCGGTGAAAGCCGTCGTAGCGCAGCAGCGCCAGCGACACCGCCGTGAGGAGGACGAGCAGCGTGAGTCGGGTGCGGATCGAGAGGCGGGTCATGAAGGGGAGACTGCAGGGCTGCGGGGCCCGCCCGCAGCATGGTTGGGCGCCGGGCGGGCGATCGTGGCGGGCGCCCGGCTCATGGTGGGCCGTGCTGGGATCGAACCAGCGACCACCTGATTAAAAGTCAGATGCTCTACCACTGAGCTAACGGCCCGCACTGGTCTGGCACGGACGAGTGTATCAGAGGCGGTAGGGGCAGAGTCCGCGGGAGGCAGGCCGTGACGTGGGCGTTGGGCGCCACGCGGGGGGTGGCAAAAACTGAAAATACTCCCGACCCCGTGTCGGGAAATCGTCGGGGAGGGCCGAGGGCGGCCCTCCCCACGGAGAAGCGCTGAACGTCAGCGGCTCACGCGGCGGCGGCGGACGGCAAGCGCCGTCGCGGCGGCGCCGAAGAGCAGCATCGTCGTCGGTTCCGGCACGCCCGGGGGCGGCGGCGCGGCGCCCGCCGGCAGGTTGAACGCCAGGTGGATCAAGCCCAGTGCGTCCGAGATGACCGGATCGGTCGTCAGCGACAGGTTGTTGATCCCGAGCGCCAGAACCGTCGACAGATCGAACGAGCGGATGTCCCAGAGCAGACCGTTCGACGGTCCACCAAGGCCGCCAGGGACGGTGTTGCCATCCCAGGTGGGCCCGGCCGGCACGAAGATGTTGCCGTTCAGCCGGATGGCCTCGTCGCCCCCGATGAAGTTCTGGCCGTCCGACACGCCAAACACCAGCGACGCCGGCCCGCCGCTGTAGTTGATGCCGTTCAGCACCGCCTGCCAACCGGTCGGATCGTAAATGCTCGGGATGTTCGAGTCGTTCCCGTGGAACATCACGATGTCGCGGTCGTTGGTGCTGTCGCCGTCGTCGTAGAAGACCTCGAGCGACACACCGTTGACGTTGATGCGGCCGCCGTCCTTCACGAAGTCGGCCAGCGAGTAGGCGCCGTTGCCGGTGACAAGCGCCGTCACGTCGGCCGAGTATGCCTGACTGTTGGCGAAGCCCCAGTTGTTGTCGGCCGACAGCCCGATGTTCGTTCCCGTCACCGACGTGCCGTTGAAGGTCACCGTGGCGTTGGCCGACGTGTTGGTCGTCTGCGTCGGGCCGTGCCACGTCAGGATGGCGCGCGTCACCGTGCCGCTGACGCCGCTGACCGTGACCGTGCCGGTGCCGATGTCACGCATCCCGCCGTAGCCGAAGACGGCGTAGTCGGTGCCCGTCACCGTGTCGAAGTAGCTCAGGGTGTTGGCGGCCGCCGGTGAGGCCATGGCGAACACCGCCGCGAAAATCACACTCCAGACGCGTTTCGAGAACTTCTGGCCCATCCGCCCCTCCTGGACGCGTGTGCTGCGTCCCATCGGGAGTCACGGA
>JAHDVQ010000002.1:87641-91598 GCA_023384595.1 Vicinamibacteraceae bacterium
CTGGCCCATCCGCCCCTCCTGGACGCGTGTGCTGCGTCCCATCGGGAGTCACGGATACCCATGGCGCCGCCGGGGGAACGCGCCGGGGCATCGAACACATGACCCGTTGGACCCGAGCTGAGCAAGAGACATGCCGACGCGACGAGCCAAACGACACCCGACGGTCAGGCGCACCGGCTCGTGCGTGCAGCTGCTTGATTACACGTGAGTTGAAGCGCGACAGTGTCCCGCGCTGGTTCCCGGATGCCGTCTCGTGTGATTCGGTCGTGATCATGACGAAGTCATCCCGGGGGAAGGCAATAGTCATCTCGCACGGTTCGGGGCTCGATCCGCATCCAGCGTGTCGAGCAGCGTCCGCACCGCCACGTCGAGCTGGCTGTCGCGGCCGGTCGCATCCTCGCCGAGCGGCCGCGTGACGGACACGTCCACCGGGCGGGGGTTGTTTTCCATGTCCTTCCCGTCGGCGCCCGTGATGCGCACGCGCGGCAACCGGAAGACCGAGCCGTCCACCAGCCGTGCATTCCACGTGTAGATGATCCAGCCCGCCGTCGGCTCACCCACGACCTTGCCAAGACCGAGCGCCCGGTAGCCCTCGGTGAGGTCCTCGGCATCCGACAGCGAGTGCTGATTGGTCACGAGCACCGTCGGCCGCTCCAGCGCCCGCTGCCCCAGCGCCGCCCGCGCCGGCGCCATCGTCCCCCCGCGCATCGTCATCCCGAGGTAAGGGCGGCGCGAGAAGACGTCGAGCACGTAGGCGTTGACGAAGCCGCCGTTGTTGTTGCGGATGTCGATGACCACGCCCTCGCGCCCGTGGTTCTCGGCATCGAGGTCCACGTGGAGCTGGTCGAGCGACCCCGCGCCCATGTCGGGCAGGTGGACGTACCCCAGGCGGCCGCCGCTCACGCGCTCCACATACGCGCGCCGCTCCTCGACCCAGGCTCGGTACCGGAGACCGCGTTCGGTCGGGAGGTCGACGGGCTTGACCACGACTGTTCGAGCCGCGGCGCCGTCGGGCGTCGGCGAGACGCCAAGTTCGAGGCGCTTGCCGATGGTGTGCTGGAGCACGGCCTCGAGGTTCGTCGCCGCGTCGAGCCGCGTGCCGCCAAGGCTCACCAGGTAGTCGCCCGGCCGGATCCCGCCGGCCAGCGCCGCGGGACCAAGAGGGACCAGGCTGGCGACGCGGACGCGTCCGTGCTCCGCGTACTCGTCCCAGTCGACGTCGAGTCCCAGGCGGCCCGTCTGAGGCCGGACGCCGGAGGAGTCGCCGGAGATGCCGAGGTGCGAGGCGTTCAGCTCGCCGATCATGAGCGACAGGTGCCGCCGCCACTCGTCTGGCGTCGCCGCAGACAGCACGTAAGGTCGCAGCCGCTCGCGCTCCCCGGCCCAGTCCACCCCGTTCCAGTGCTCGTCGTAGAACAGGTCCCGCATGAGCGCCCACGCCTGATCGAACGCCGCGACCTTCAGTTCGCCGAAGTCCGCGTCGAGTTCGGCCGTGAGTTCCACACCGCGGGCCTCGCGCTTCGCGATATCGACCACGCGCACCTTCCCCGCGTCGAGGTACACGATCTCCTTGCTGTCGGGCGTCGCCTGGATGCCGGCCTTGGCCGTCGCGGTCGTCGTCAACTGCCGCGCCACGGGAGGTTCGCGCTGAAGTTCGTCGAGCGACCACGCGTACAGGTTCTGCTGCCCTTCCGCGCGCGCCGACACCACGAGCCACTTCCCGTCGGGCGTCACGGCGAGGCTCGCCACGTCGAGGCCCATCGGGACGTAGCTCGCGCGCTGTCGAATGCCCTCGAAGACGATGTCCACCTTGGCCGGTGGCTTCGACGCGGGTGCCCGCGGCCCGCCGCTCTTCGTGGGGGCGGCCTCTGGTGCGGACGGCGGCGTCGAAACCGGCTCGCTGGGAGCCTGGCGCTCGGGAGACTGGTGCTCCAGAGCCTGGCGATCGGGAGCCTGGCGATCGGGAGTTTCGCGGCCCGGCGTCCCCGGCTCCTGTTCGAACAACTCCCGGAACCGGTCCTCGCGGAAGCGCGGCACGCGCGGCTGCAGATCGATGCGTGCCACCTGGCCCGGCTCGGTGCGCTGCCCGGTGCGAAACAGCAGGAACGATCCGTCGGGCGCCCAGGTGACACCGTCGGCGAAGGTATTTGCAAGTGTGCTCACCGCGCGCGAGAAACCGTCGGCGACGCGCACGACGTGCACGTTCGTGAACCCCTTGGTGCCGCGCTCGAGCACGGCCAGCCAGGCGCCGTCGGGCGACCACGCCAGCGGCTGCCCCGCGTCGAACCGCCCGGGGTACTGCCCCTTCGAGAGCACGCTGTCCTGCCCCGACGCGAGGTCCAGCAACCGAATCGCCGCCCCGTCGGAGAGGTAGGCCAACGTGCGGCCGTCGGGCGACCACCGCGGGGCGTAGGCCGACCACCGCCCGTCGGTGAGCATCGACTGGCCCGATGTCGTGAACTCGTGGACGGCGAGACGCGTCGCGCCCTCCGCTTCCCACACGTAGACCAGGCGCTGGCTGTCGGACGCCCACGAGAGGCCGCTCGCCATGCCGCTCGTCGTGACGGCCACCGCGTCGCCGCCGTCCGCGAGGCTCGCGGCAAACACGCGGCCGCGCGCCACGAACGCCACCTTCTTGCCGTCCGGCGCGAGCGCAAGCGTCTGGTAGTCGCCGGTCGCTCGCACCCGCTCCACCGCCGGCGCGGAGACCGCACCCCGCCGGACGATGTCGAGCCGCGCCGTGCGGCCCGTCCCAACATCGAGCAGCCAGATCCCGAAGTCGCGCTCGAAGGCCAGGCTGCCGCCGTCGCGCGAGAGGCTCGGCCAGAGCACACGGCCGCGCGTGAACGACGTGATCGGCCGCGGCGCGTCGTCGAGCGGCTTCATCCAGATGTTTTCGTGGCCGTTCGCGTCCGAGACGTAGTAAACGGCGCGGCCATCGGGCGCCCACATCGGCCAGAGCGCCTTCGCCCCGCGGTCGACGAGCCGCTCGAAGGCATCCACTCCCTTCCCGTCCGGACGCTTCACCCACAGTTCGGACTCGTCGATGTGGCTGTGGCCGTGCCGCCACCACTGGTTCGACGCAATCCCGCGCGCGGCGAACGCGACGCGCCCGTCCGGGGCAACAGAGGCGCCGAACTCGTTGGTGTAGCGGTCGCGCACCACCGGAATGGCGGTGCCGCCGCGCGCGCGAATCCTGAAGATGTCGTTGAGGCCGCTCACCTCGCGCGCCGACGACGAGAAGTAGATCCACTCGCCGTCGGGCGACCAGGCGTCGAGCATCTCGGCGGCATCGTCGAACGTCAGGCGCCGCAACTCGCCCGTCGCGAGCGTCAGCAGGTAGATGTCGCCGTGGCCCGTGCGCGTGGAGACAAACGCGAGATGGCCGCCGTCGGGCGAGAACAAGGGGCGGCGATCGTCGGCAGGGTGCGCGACGAGCAGCCGCGCGGCGCCACCCGTGGCCGCCACCGACCAGATGTCGCCCCCGGAGACGAAGGCAATCTCACGTCCGTCTGGCGAGATGCCGGGTTCGTAGAAGGCGACCGCGGAGGCTTGCGCGCTGCGCGTGCCGGCCCTGCCCGCTTGTGCGTAGGTCTCGAATGGAGCGATAGCGGTCGCCGCCGCGATCAGGCCAGCTGACAGCGTCCAGGCAATGACTCTGCGCATCGTCATGACGAAGACTCCGGGGAGCGGGGATCGGGAGATCGACGGATCAGCGGAGCGGGCACCCATCAGCCACGGGGCCTCGTGCGCCCGCGTCCGGCCACCATGACCGACATTATCGGGGGATCAGTGGATCTCCTGATCTCCCGATCTCCGCCGCGTCTAGAATCGTGGCCATGCTCCCGGCGGCGCTGAAGGATGCCATCGACGAGGTGTGCGCGAGCGTGCCCGTGGCCCGTCTTCGAGCGGCGGCGGCCGCGATGGCCGAGCGCTATCGAGACGGCGCCACGGCGA
>JAHDVQ010000002.1:91698-94599 GCA_023384595.1 Vicinamibacteraceae bacterium
CTTCGAGCGGCGGCGGCCGCGATGGCCGAGCGCTATCGAGACGGCGCCACGGCGATGCCCGACGACGAGGCGCGGAGGATCGCGTATGTGGTCGCGCGCATGCCGGCTACCTTCGCCGCCGTCCGTGCCGCGTTGGCGCGCCTTGCAGCCGCCGCACCCCGCTTGGCGCCTGCGTCCCTGCTCGATCTCGGGGCCGGACCCGCCACGGGACTGTGGGCCGTCGAAGACGTCTTCGGCGGATCCATCGCGCACGCCACGCTGCTCGACTCGGACACGGCGATGCTCGCGCTCGGAACGCGGCTTCGCGAGGCGGCCACCCACCGTGCGGCACCGTTCCAGGGGGCGGACCGCCCCCGCCTCGACGTGGTCCACGCGTCGCTCACTCGCCCGCCCGCCTTGCCACCTCACGATCTCGTGCTGTGCGCGTATGTCCTCGGCGAACTCGACGCCCGGAACGCGCTGGAGGCTCTCGGCACCGCGTGGCACGCCACGAGCGGGGCGCTGGTCGTCGTCGAACCGGGATGGCCGCGCGGTCACGCACGGCTGATGGCCTGGCGCAGCCGGCTGATGGAGTGGGGGGCGCACGTGATTGCGCCGTGCCCGCACGATCTCGGCTGCCCCCTCGAGGACGATGACTGGTGCCACTTCGCCACGCGCCTCGAGCGCACGCGGCTGCACCGCCAGGTGAAGGACGGATCGCTGGGGTGGGAGGACGAGAAGTTCGCCTATCTCGTCGCCACGCGCGCCCCAGCGCGGAGGCCGCCGGCGCGCATCATCCACCCGCCGCGCATCGAGAAGGGACACGTGTGCCTCCGGCTCTGTCGCGACGGTCGCGCCGAACCCCTCGTCGTCAGCCGCCGCGACGGCCGGAGCTTCAAGGCCGCGCGCAAGGCACGCTGGGGCGACGGCTGGCCGGCCCACGCGGCCGACGACCCGCCGGCGCGCGAGACCGATTCGCCGGCGCGCGGGGGCGACGACCCGCCAGCGCGCTGAAAGCGTCGGTGCGGCGACCTCGTCCCGCCCGTGTACGATCGTCCAGATGCCCCTGCTCGTCCTCGACCGGATCGTGCTCGCCTTCGGACACCTGCCCCTGCTCGACGAGGTGTCGTTGCAGATCGACGCCGGGGAACGCATCGCCGTGCTGGGGCGCAACGGCACGGGCAAGTCCACGCTGTTGCGTGTGATGGCTGGCGAGCAGGCCCCTGACGGCGGCTCGATCTGGCGAGCGCCAGCCACACGCGCGGCGCGGCTCGAACAGGACGTGCCGCTCTCGACGACACGGCCGGTGTTCGACGTGGTCGCCGACGGACTCGGCGATCTCAGCGCGCTCGTCGGCCGCTACCATCGGGCCGCGCTCGACGTCGCGCACCATCCGTCGCCGGCCGCACTCGAGCGCCTCGGCCAGCTGCAGCACGAGCTCGAGGAGCAGGACGGCTGGCGCCTCGAGCAGCGCGTCGAACAGGTGCTCTCGCATCTCGACCTGGCGGCCGACGTCACCGTCGATACGCTGTCCGGTGGCTGGCGCCGCCGGGTCCTGCTCGCGCGCGCGCTCGTGGCCGCGCCCGACATCCTGCTGCTCGACGAGCCCACCAATCACCTCGACATCGACGCCATCGCCTGGCTCGAGGATTCCCTGCGCGAGTACGCCGGCGCCGTCGTCTTCGTCACCCACGACCGGACCTTTCTCGAACGGGTGGCCACCCGCATCGTCGAGCTCGATCGCGGCCGGTTGACGTCGTGGCCAGGCGATTACCCGACGTTTCTGCGCAAGAAGGAAGAGTGGCTGGCCAACGAGGCCCTGGCCCACGAGAAGTTCGATCGCAAGCTCGCCGAAGAGGAAGCGTGGCTCCGCCAGGGGATCAAGGCGCGCCGGACACGGAACGAGGGCCGCGTGAGGGCGCTCATGGCCATGCGCGAGGCGCGGCGGGCGCGCCGCGAAGCGTCGGGCACCGTGCGTCTACAGGCCGACCAGGCCGACCGCCCGGGCGCGCTCGTCTTCGAGACCGACCACGTGTCGAAGGCGTTCGAAGGCCTGCCGGTCGTCGGCGACGTCTCGCTCCGCGTGATGCGCGGCGACCGCATCGGGCTCATCGGCCCGAACGGCGCGGGCAAGACGACGCTGCTGCGGCTGCTCCTGGGCGAGCTCACACCGGACAGCGGCGAGGTGCGCACCGGCGCGAACGTGCAGGTCGTCTACTTCGACCAGCAGCGCGAGCAGCTCGATCCCGCGAAGACGGTGTTCGACACGATTGCCGATGGCAACGACCGCGTGGTCGTCGGCGGCGTCGAGCGGCACGTCCACGGATACCTTCGCGACTTCCTGTTCACGCCCGATCAGGCGCGAGGCCCCGTGAAGGCCCTGTCGGGCGGCGAGCGCAACCGCCTGCTGCTCGCCCGACTCCTGACGCGGCCGGCCAACGTGCTGGTGCTCGACGAGCCGACCAACGACCTCGACATCGACACGCTCGAATTGCTCGAGGCCCTGTTGGTCGAGTGGCCCGGCACGCTGCTCCTCGTCAGCCACGACCGCCGGTTCCTCGACAACGTGGTCACGAGCACGCTCGTCTTCGAAGGCGATGGCGTCGTCCGCGAGTACATCGGCGGGTACGCGGACTGGGAGCACCACAAGGCCCGGCTGGCGTCCGAGGCGGAGCAGACGGCGCCGCCCCGGCCCTCGAGCACGAACGGCGCGGGCACACGCCGTTCCGCGACCGTCAGCCAGCCGGAGGCTGCGACGGCTGGCGCGCGCGTCGAGAGCGCGCCGAAACGCCTCGCTTACCGCGAACTGCGCGAGCTCGAGGCACTGCCCCGGCGCATCGAGCAGCTCGAGACGGAACAGCAGACGCTCCATGCCCGCATGGCCGATCCGGAGTTCTACAAGGAGCACCCCGACCGCATCCG
>JAHDVQ010000422.1 GCA_023384595.1 Vicinamibacteraceae bacterium
CGTTTGCCTGGAACCCGTCCATCACGGGGTCGAAGGTCGAAGACACGGTGCTCGTTGGCCCCGAGGGCTTCGAAGCGCTGACGAGCGATGCCGGCTGGCCCACGATAGAGGTCCGCACACCGGGCGGGCCGGTGACTGCGGCCGGCGTCCTGCCACTGTGACGGCTGGATTGGACATACCACATGTGGTGCCGCGACGTTGCGGCCTTGTGGGCCGTCTCCACGCGGAGAATGGCGGCGCGGCCGGTGACGGTCCGGAACGCGCAGAACACGGGCGGCCCCAGGCGCCTTGAAAAGTGGTCGAACCAATTATAAGCTATCGCGGTCGCCGGTCGGCCGGCGGCCCCTTCGAAGGACGCGTGATGCTCACCGACACCCTCTTCCGCGTGCCGCGCACCCCCGGCCTGCACCTGCTCCAGCAACGGGGCGAGCACGGGGCCCGGGAACTCACGAGCTGGCGGCTGCGCGTCGAATCCGGCGCGACGGTCGAATACGCGCGCGATGGCGAGGAAGCCGTCATGGTGCTGCAGGAGGGCCGCGGCCGCGTCACCGTGGGCGACCAGCAGTGGGGCCTCACCCGGAACGGCGTCTTCACCGACCGCGCCACGGCCGTCTACATCCCGCCTGGTGTCCGCATGGTCGTGGCCGCCGACACGGCAATCGAGGCCATCATCGTGGCCACGCCCGCCGACGGGCCCGCCACGCCCGCCATCGCCCGCCCCGACGATGTCGTGGTGAACCGGCGGGGCCGGGGGACGTACGCGCGGGAGGTGCACGACATCTTCGTGCGCGACCCGTACGTGCAGCGGCTCATGGTGGGCGAGACCTTCAACCCGCCGGGCCACTGGAGCAGCTTTCCGCCGCACAAGCACGATGGCCGCAACGGCGAGCCGTGTCTCGAGGAGGTCTACCACTACCGCCTCGATCCCCCCCAGGGCTTCGGACACCAGATGCTCTACACGAACGACGGCGAGTCGGTGACCCACCAGGTGCGCGACGGCGACGCGGTGCTGCTTCCGTACGGGTATCACCCGGTCTCGTCGCCGCCGGGCTACCGTCTCTACTACCTGTGGGCGATGGCCGGGGTTCAGCGGCAACTGGCGCTCTACGAGGATCCGGCGCACCGCTGGATTCACGACGCCCCGATCTAGGCCCGGAACTCACTTGAGTCGATATGCAGATGCATGACTGGGCGAAAAGGGGGTCGGGAGTTATTTTCGGATTGGCAGACCGCGAAAATGACTCCCGACCCCGTTTTCGCGGGTCCACCAGCGGGTCTCGACCACTCATCGTTCCGGGCAGCCCCAGCGCGAACGGGCGGAATGGTATCAACACAAGGAGCGCTGGGGCTAGGCCGAGCGATCACGTCAAGCGAGTTCCGGGTTCAGGAGGTCGAGGTGGCAC
>JAHDVQ010000138.1 GCA_023384595.1 Vicinamibacteraceae bacterium
CGTTCAAGTCCGACGACCTCAGGCGGGCCCTCGAACTGTGGGCGGGGTAGGTCAGAGACCCCTTGCGCCCGCGCGCGTTCGCCGTAGAATTCCGTATCCGTTCACCACACCCGTGATGGCATGACGCGCTCGTCGATCGGCTCGGCGTTCGTACGGATCGTGGTGCCCTACGCGGTTTTTGCCGGCACCTGGATCCTAGTGTCGGACCGCGTGCTGGCGGAGCTGTCGCTCGACCCCGGCGCGCGCACCGAGTGGTCCATCGTGAAGGGACTGGGGTTCATCCTCGTGACGGCGCTGCTGCTGACGGCGCTGCTCGCGAGGGAACTGCGGATGCGCGCCCGCGCGCAGACCGCCCTCGAAGCCAGCGAGGCCGAGCTGCGCCGGCTCCATGCGACGCTCCAGCAGCATGCCGCCGACCTGGAGCGGCGGGTGGCCGAGCGGACGTCGGAGCTGGCCGAGGCGCGTGACCGCGCCGAGATCGCGAACCGGATGAAGTCGGCCTTTCTCTCGACCATGTCTCACGAACTGCGGTCGCCCCTGAACTCCATCATCGGGTTCGCCGATGTGCTGCTGCAGGGACTGGCCGGCCCGCTCAACGAGGAGCAGACCGCGCAGCTCCGCATTGTGAAGGACAGCGGTTGCCACTTGCTGGGCGTCATCAACGAGGTGCTCGACATCTCGAAGATCGAAGCCGGCCAGATCGAGCTGGCGCTGTCGATCTTCGACGTGAGGGAGCCCATCGAAAAGGCCGTGCGCAGTCTCGAGCCGCAGGCCGCCCGAAAGCAGGTCGAACTGGAGGTGCGAGTCCTGCCGGGGGCCGGCGAGATCACGAGCGATCGACGGCGCCTCGAGCAGGTGCTCCTCAACCTGGTCGGCAACGCCATCAAGTTCACCGAGCGCGGACGGGTTACGGTGACGGCCGAGCCATCCCCCGCGCCGGCGTCCGCTGCCGCGCAGCACACCGGCCTCCGCATCTGCGTGGCAGATACCGGGTGCGGAATTCATCCGGATGACATGCGGAAGTTGTTCAAGCCGTTCACCCAAGTGGGCGACCCGGCGCAGCGTCACGACGGCACCGGTCTCGGGCTGGCCATTTCGAAGCGGATTGTCGAACGGCTCGGCGGCACGATCGAAGTCACGAGCCAGCCGGATCGCGGCAGCACCTTCACCGTGACCCTGCCATTCGACCCCCCGCTCTGATCGGGACACGAGCTGGCCCGCTCACCAGGACTCTCCGCCCTCCCCCTCGAGGACCCGGCGGATGGCGGCCGTGGCGCGGGCGAACTCGGTGGGCCAGGCGGCGGCGAGTGTTCGCAGCCCCCCGGCGTCGCCGCTCCTCGCGGTCCGTTCGATGTCGTCAGCCAGACGCGCAAGGCGGAGCGCGCCCACCGATCGGGACGAAGACACCAGCTTGTGGGCGATGGCCCCTGCGGCCATCACGTCGCCGGCGGCGCACGCTTCGCGGAGGTGGCCGTCCTGCCGGGAGGCCGACTCCAGGTAGAACCGCAGGAACTCGCGGATCTCGACGGGGTCGCAGCCGATCACGTTCTCGAGCGCTGTCCTGTCGAAGACGGCTGTACCGTCGGAGACGGATGCGGAAGGTGTGGTGGCGCCGGGACGCGGGAGCCAGCGGGCGAGGGTCTCGCGCAGCCGTTCGAGCTGCAGCGGCTTGGTGAGGTAGTCGTCGATGCCGAGGCCGAGAGCGCGTTCGTCCTCACCGCGAAGGGCATTGGCGGTGAGGGCGACGATGGGCCGGCGTCGCGTCGGCGCGTCCCGCGAGGCGTCGTCGTGCGCCCCGGCCTGGCGTTCCCCCCGGCGAATCTCCTGCGCGAGCGTATAGCCGTCCATCAACGGCATGTGCAGATCGGTGAGCAGCAGGTCGAAGCGCCCGTCGCGCCACTTGCGCAGGGCCTCGACGCCGTTGGCGGCGACCTCGGCGCGGCAGCCCAGCAGCTCGAGCTGTTTCAGGATGACCTTGCGGTTCACCTCGTCGTCCTCGGCCACGAGAATCGCGGCGCTCGAAGACAGCGCCGGCGACACGACATCCTGCGCGAGCCGCGTGTGGGGGCGGGAGTCGGCGTTCGCGCCCTCGGTCTCGCGCCCGGCGGCGATCGCGACTGCCTGGAGCAGGGCCTGGCGCCGCACGGGGTGTCCGTCGAGTGTCGCGATCCCTGGCGCGTCGAGGCGGGGGCGACGCCGGCGACCGCGCCCCACGAGCACCTGCCGCACCGTCGGGGCGTCGGCAAAGCGCGGGAGGGACGTGCCCGCAGCCATGATGATGACGGCGTCGCCATCCGGTTGCCCGTCGAGGAGGGCGGTGTCGAGCGATGTGAGCATGCGAACGCCCGCGCCGGCGTGTCGCAGATGGCGGCCGACGGCCGTCGCATCGAGATCCGGGCTCTCCACGACCAGACACTCGAGGCCCGTCAGGTCCGGCCGCTCCGGTGCGGGCTGCCTCGCGGGCAGCTCGAAGGGCAGGGTCAATGTGAAGGTCGCCCCCGCGTCCGGCCGGCTCGTCACGGTGACGTCGCCGTGCATCAAATCCGCGAGACGCCTGCATATCGTCAACCCGAGGCCCGACCCGCCAAAGCGGCGCGTGGTCGCCGTCTCGGCCTGCGTGAACGGCGTGAAGAGCCGCGCCACGACCTCGGGCGCCATCCCGATCCCGTTGTCGTTGACGATGAAGGTGAGTCGCAGCGGGTCGCTCTCGACGGGGTCCGCGTCGTCGCTGGCGACGACGTCCACGTCGATCCGGACCTTACCGCGCCGATCGGGTCGCGACGAGAACTTGATGGCGTTGCCCAGCAGGTTGTACAGCATCTGCCGAAGCCTGACCTCGTCGGAGACGACGAGCGGCGGGATCTCCGGCGCCACGAACACGTCGAGGTCGACGCCCTTCTGGCGGGCGACGGGAAGCAGCGACTCGGCGACGCCTTCGACGATGTTCTCCACCGAGAGCGGGCGGCGTTCGATCTCGATGCGCCCGGCTTCGATCTTCGAGAAGTCGAGGATGTCGTCGATGATGCCGAGCAGGGCCCGGCCCGACTCCTGGATGGTGGCCACGAGCTCGGCCTGCTGATCGGTGAGTGGCGTCTTCCCGAGCACCTCCACCATCCCGAGCACGCCGTTCATGGGCGTGCGGATCTCGTGGCTCATGTTGGCGAGGAAGGCGCTCTTCGCCCGGTTGGCGGCCTCGGCCGCCCGCCTCGCCTCCGCGAGCTGGCCGGTCCGCTCGGCGACGAGCTCCTCGAGGTGATCGCGATGCCGCTGGAGCTCCTCGTCGAGCTTTCGCCGCTCGGTGATGTCCTGAATGGCGCCCTCGACACGGACGATCACGCCCGTTTCGTCGGTGGCGGCGCGGCCCACCGATCGCACCCACACGCGACGGCCTCGCGCCGTCACCACCTCGACCTCCTCGTCGAAGGGGATGCCCTGGCGCCCGCACGCGGTGAGGACGTCCCGCATGCGCTCCCGCCATTCAGGCGCGTAGGCCTCGAAGCCGTCCTCGATGCTGAGCGTGGTGCCGGGAGGCACCTCGTGGATGCGGCACACCTCGTCCGACAGGTGGATCGTCCGCTGCGTGAGATCCACGTCCCATCCGCCCATGCGGGCAAGCGTCGAAGCCATCTCGGCCAGCCGGGCGCTCTCGCGCCCTCGCAGCTCCGCCTGCCTCCGTTCGGTGATGTCGGTGACCAGCACGACGCGCGCCGGCCTTCCCTCGAAGACCAGGGAGTGGGTCCGCACCTCGACGTCGACAAGCGTGCCGTCGCGGCGCCTGTGACGCCAGACCGAAGGCGAGCCGAGCCCCTCCCGCGAAGCCCGGTCGAGCCCGGCGCTCAACCGCGCCTGATCGTCGTCCGGGATCAGGTCCCGCACCGACATCCGCGTGAACTCTTCCTCCGCCCACCCATAGAGCGCGACGGCCGCGTCGTTGACCGCAAGGAAGGCGAGCGTCTCGACGTCGAAGACCCACAGGGGCTCGGGATGCGCGGCAAAGAGGCTGCGATAGAGCGCCTCGCTGCGCTGGAGCGCGTCGTTGGCCTCCTGCAGCGCCACCGCCTTCTCCTCCAGTTTCCTGATGAGGACCTCGCTGTAGGTCGTGGCCAGGTCCTCGTCCGAAAGCGACGGTCGTCGCGGTTCGATGTCGAGGCGCCCTGCGCGCTCGATGACGCCCCGCACGCACTCCAGGAACGCGTCGGGCTCGGCCGGCTTCACCAGGAACGCGTCGGCGCCGAGATCCATCGCGAGCTGCTCGTCCTGCGCGTCCACGTACGTTGCGGTGTAGACGACGAAGGGGATCGACTGCAGGCGCGGGTCGGACCGCCAGCGCCGCATCAGCGTGTAGCCGTCCATCACCGGCATGAGAAGGTCCGAGATCACCAGATCGGGAGCGTGGCCATGCGCGAGCGCGAGGGCTTCGGCGCCGTGCGGCGCTTCGACGACCTCGTAGCCGTGCGCCTGGAGCAGCGTTCGCAGCAGGTACCGGTTGTCGGACCGATCGTCGACGAGGAGGATGCGGCTCATCGACCGGTCCTCCCCGCCGCGTCTGCCGAGGCCCGTCCCGCCGTCCGGCGACCGAGCGCGTGCCGCACCTTGAGCAGCAGCGTCTCGCGCGAACCGGGCTTCACGATGAAGTCGGTGGCGCCGGCGTCGAGCGCCTCGGCCACGGTCGTCTGCTCACTGTGCCGTGTGAGGACGATGACGGGAAGCGGCGCCGCCGCGGACTGCTGGCGGATACGGCGCGTGGCCTCGATGCCCGTCATGCCCGGCAGCTCCACGTCCATGAGCACGAGGTCGACCCGCTCCTGCCGCAGTGCCGCGAGGCCGGTCTCCGCGCTCGGCATGCCCACCACGTGATGCCCCGCCGATTCGAGCACCCGCCTGACCACGCGCTGGTAGAAGTCGTCGTCATCGATCACGAGGATGGTCGATGATTCCGGAGACTGGCCGGGAGCGGTGCGTTCTGCCTGGAGACCCATCGACGACACGGGGCGGCTGGTGGCCGCCTCGCGGGCATTCCGCGAGGCCTCGACCATCCGCGCTCCCTCGATCAGCTGCACCGAGAGTCCGGTCACGGCCGCTCTGAGGTTCGCGACGGCGTCACGGAGCCGGGCGTTGGCCGGCGCCTGCACCGTCACGGCCTCGTCGAGCGCGTCGACGAGGCCTCCGATGTCGCCGGCCTCCGCACCACCGGTCACCCCGACCACCCAGCGGCGCATCGCCAGCCGATCGCGTGCCTGCTTCACGGAGAGCGCGAACTGCCACGGGTCGTACAGCGGCCGCGCGACGAGGTAGTCGTCGACCACGTCGTCTCGGGCGAGATCGTAGGTCTTCCGGGCTTCGGTGCGATCGCACAGCACGAGGGTCTGGAGCGCATCGAGGCGTTCGCGAGGGCCGCGCTTGAGCGTTCGCAGGTAGAAGGCCTGCGACAACTCGAGCCGGCTGAAGGCGAGCACGAGAACCAGAGGGCCGCCCTCGGCGATGGCCTGCAGCGCCCGGTCCTCGTCGGTGAGGATCGTGATGGGTTTCACCTCCCCGGCGAGCGCTTCGACGAGTCCCTTCAGGTCGTCCTGGGGATCGGCGACGACGAGGATCGGCACGTCGGCCTTTTCGAGTTCAGGTGTCATCGTTCGAGCAGCGGGCATCGGACGGGCGGACCCCAAAGGGCCGGCCGTGCGCGTCGAAGAGCGTCAGCTGAACGGAACGCCCACAGGATAGCCCAGGACGCGCCATGTGACGACGCGTGTCCCGCCCAGCGCGCGAAGCGTCGCCGCGTCGAGCCCGGCGGGCACCGCGCCGGTGACCATGACGCGAACGACCGCATCGGCCGGCGTCGCCGCCAGCGCAGCCGCCACACGGGCGCACGCTCCCGCCCTGTCGAGGCCGTCGAGGCCGACGGGACACGTCACCATGGGACGCACCGGCAAAGGCGTGAAGGCGAACGATTCGAGCCCGCGGCGCGAGAGGTCGACGATCACGTAGCCCTTCGTCTCGGACGCTTCGGCGAACGAGGTCCGTTCGGTCGAGCCCGAGTAGATGACCGGCGCCGTGCCGGGCGGGTGCAGCACCTGGTGCCGGTGGATGTGGCCGCAGAGCGTGACGGCGACGTCGCGGGGCAGATCCGCGGCGCGGATGACCTCGGGTCCGGATCGGAACACGAAGTGCCCCGGCCCGCACGTGCTTCCCTCGATGCAGTGGTGCAGGCAGAGCACGGTGACGTCGGCCGCGGGCGCGTGGCGGCGGGCCGCTGACAGCAGCGCGGAGAAGGCCTGCCTGATGCCGCGCGTGTAGGGAAACCCGAGGAACGCCGCCCGCACGCCCCCCCGTTCGACCACGATCGCGCGCGGCCGATCGACGAGGTGGAGGCCATCGTGGAGCGCGAGCAGCGGGTAGGGCATGCGCGCCCGCTCGTGGTTGCCGGGCACGAGCACGACGGGGATGCCCGAGGACGCGACGCGCCGGAGAGGCTCGAGCGCGGCGTCGGCCAGCGACAGAGGCACCCGGCTCCGATAGAGCAGGTCGCCGCCGTGCACCACCACGTCGACCTCGCCCGCGAAGGCGGGTGCGAGGGCGCGTTCGAAGCTGGCGAAGAAGTCGGGACCCCGGCGCGTGCGCGCGACACGCGGACGCGCGGGCAGGTCGAACCCGAGGTGCGTGTCCGAGAGAAACAGCACGCGCACGTCACACCCAGGCGAGCACGCGCGCGAGTCGCACGCCGGAGAGCGGCGGGCCGGCACCCAGGCGGACCGCGACGGGCGCGACGTGGGGTGCGGCGTCGGCCGCGGCGTCGGCGACCAGCCGCTTCAGCTCGGTGTTCAGCACGCGCAGGCGATCGAAGCGCGCGAGGGTGAAGGCGGCCCTTCGCTCGGCCGGCGCGCGGAGGTGGCCAGGCGGGACCGGCGGCAGCGAACCTGGCTCGACGTCGGTCTGCTCCACGACGTCTCCCCGTTCGATGACGATCAGCCTGGCGCGCGCCGCGCCGCGCTCGTGCCAGACGATGCTCGATTCGGCCAGGCGGGTGATCCACCGGGCCCGGCGGCGGGCGATCGCGGCGCGCAGCGCGAGCCGTTCGAGCGCGTCCCGCACCTGGGCCGGAGACCACGCCCCCCGTGGAGCCTCGTCGTCTACCAGGTCGTGGCCCTCCGCGGCGCGATCGCGCCGGCCCTCGCGCCACAGGCGCGTGCCGAGGCGCAGCCAGCGGACGTGGGTGTCCGGCGGGCCGGCCGTCACCTCGTGGTGCGCGTCCCGGAGCCTGGCCAGGGCCGTCTCGAAGACGTGCGCGTCCGGGGGATACCGCCCCAGGGCGGCGCGATCGCCGCGGACGAGCGCGGCAAACTGGTCGAGCGTCTCGGACGAGGAAAACGGGCCGACGCGAAAGCCCGCCGAGGGCGTCTCGCTGCGCGCCCCCAGGTCGTGGCAGGCGAACCAGATGGCGCGGCTGGCGGAGAGCGCGATGTTGTAGGGCGGTGTGCGGCGCTTGATCTCGTCGGCCTCGAGCAGCGCGGCCTCGAGCGCGCTCGGCGCCACCTGGAACGACAGGTCACGCGCCTGCGACAGCATCTCGAGCGCACGCTCGTCGATGCCGTGCTGCCGCCGGAAGTGGCTGTTGACCCTGGCGCGCAGCGACGCGGCCTTGCCGACGTACAAGACGTCGCCGCTCGTCCGCAGCAGCCGGTAGATGCCGGGCGCGTCGGGGAGCGCGAGGCGCGTCTCGCGCGGCATGGGCCAGACCCGCCGCACGCGGCCCCGCGCGGGCGCCGGCGCCGCGAGCCAGCGCCGCAGCGCCTCCCACGTCTCGATGCCTTCCTCGTCGAGCAGGGCGACCAGTTCGCGCCAGACGAACGCCGTCGCCTCGACGTGCTCGGCGGCACGCCGGAGCGCGCCCACGGCGCGGCCGAAGTAACCGGTGAGCGCGCGCAGGCTTGCGCGGGGGAGACCGGGCAGCAGGCGCCGGGCGATCCGATGTGTGCAGAGCAGGTCGAGCGCGGGGGCGTGGCCGGCGTGTGCGCGGAGGAACCCGGCCTCGAATCGCGCGAAGTGCGCGATGGCGGGGGCCGGCTGCGCACCCAGCCCGGCGGCGGCCGCGCGCAGTCCGCGCCAGGCATCGGGCGCCTCGACGCCCTGGGCGGCGATGGCCGTGGTCAGCCCCGTGACGCGGGCGACGGCCGGCGGCACGCGCTCGCCGGCCGGCAGGCGGACCAGCACCGCCCGGGCAGGGAAGCTGCTCGAGGCTCCGGCTTCGCTCCACCCGATCTCCAGCAGGTGTCCGCGCGGCGCCGCGGCTGTCGCCTGACAATCGAGCACCAGGATCGCGAGTTCGGAGAGCGGTGTCATCGTGGCGTGCCGGCACCCACGATAGCGCCACCGGGGGCCGATTGGCAAAGAAACAGCGAAAATCGACGAGCGAGCGCGCGCGGGCGTAGGATGGCCCGTGGCCCCCGGGAACCACGTCACGGACGAGAGGTGACGACATGTCCAGCACGCGCAGGGTCGTATGGCTCCTGGTTCTGGCGTGCCTTGTCCCAGGGGCGGCGCTGGCCCAGAAGCAGGCGCGGCTCATCGGCAAGGTGCTCGATCCGGACGGCGCCCCCATCGCGGGGGTCACGGTGACCGCGACCTCGCCCGACGTGCCTTCCTTCAGGGAGGTCGCGACCACCGACAAGAAGGGCCTCTTCATCGTCGACTTTCGCGACGTCGGCGTCACCTACCACTACCGGTTCGAGAAGGCGGGCTATACGCCGCTCGACGTCGATCAGCGATGGGACCTGCTGGGGACGGCGCGTCACCAGTGGGCGCTGCAGCCGACGGCCCCGGTGACCGTGGCGAGCGCGCCAGCCACGGCGTCGGGCCCCGCCGTGCTCGCCTTCAACGCCGGGGTCGCCGCGGTCAAGGCCAGGGACTACGCCATGGCCGAAGCGAAGTTCGGAGAGGCCGTGCGGCACGACCCCACGCTCGCCCAGGCATGGGCCGCTCTCGGCGAGGTCCAGGTGCAGACCGGTCGTTACGAGCAGGCGGCGGCGTCGGCGGAGAAGGCGATGTCGCTCGGCTTGCGCAACGAAGCGGTGCTCACGGCGCGGTGGCAGGCGTACCGGGGACTGAAGGACGACGCCAGGGCCGCCGAGGCACTGAAGGACCTCGAAGCGGTCGGACGCCGGGCCGAGGAAGCCAGGCGCGTCCACAACGAGGCCGTGGCACTGGTCCGCGCAGGGAACGACACCGCCGCCTTCGCGAAGTTCGAGGAGGCGCTGTCCATCGATCCCGCCCTCGAGCCGGCGCTTCTCGGACTGGCGGCGGCGGGGGTGAAGATCGGCCGCCACGCCGAGGCGGAACGAGCCGCCGCGGCCGTGCTGCACGCCGATCCGGGGAACGAACAGGCGATCCGGCTGCGCTACAACGCCGCCCTGGGGCTCGACGACAAGGACGTGCTGTTTGCGGCCCTCGTCGCGATGGTGCCGATCGATCGCGCGGTCGCGACCAAGGGACTCATGAAGCTGGCCTTCGATGCGTACGACGCCAACGACACGGCACGCGCACGCGAGGGCTTCGTGAAGCTCCTCGAGATCGACCCGAACCAGCCGCTCGTGCACTACTACCTCGCGCTCGTGTACGTGAACGAGGGCGCGACCGACAAGGCGAGAGCCCACCTCGAGCGGGTGGTGGCGCTTGCGCCTGCTGGCCAGGAGGCGGCCACCGCCCGTGAGATGCTGAAGCAGCTCCCCCGGCAATAGCCTGGCTCCTCACCCCGGCCGCGCTTCTGCCGGGCGCCTCGTCTGCGGGCGCCTCTTCCGCAGGCGGCTCTTCCGCAAGCGCCTCTTCCCGCAGGCGGTTCTTCTTGACAATAATCTCGAAATAGTGTAAGCCCCCGCAGACGGATAGCCGTGTAGTCCTGCCCCCAGAACAGCCGGCGCCCCTGGCGCCGGTGGGGAGGATGCTATGGGCAGGAAGTTGTTGCTCATGGCCGCTC
>JAHDVQ010000423.1 GCA_023384595.1 Vicinamibacteraceae bacterium
GTCGACGCCGGGCGCGGCCTGGCGCGCGCGCCGCTCCTGGCGCCGGCCGAGCCACCACGCGTTGGCCACCCAGGCAAACGCCACGGGCACCGCCGTCCACGCAATCGCCCCGGCCCCGAACCCGAGCATCGCCACCAGGCTCGACGCCCACGCGCCGACCTGATCGCCAAGGCGGTAGACCACCGTGTCGATGAAGTTCTTCGTCTTGTACTTGTCTTCCCGGCTGACCACCGTAAAGAGTACCTCACGCGAGGGGCGGGCGAACGCGAAATTGCCCGCGCGCCGCAGCACGGTGAAGCCGACGACGATGGCGACCGTCGGCCAGAGGCCGAGCAGCAGGAACCCGACGGCGGTGAGGGCGGGCACGAAGGTCAGCGTCATCGCGACGCCGGCCCGCCTCATCACGCGCCCGGTCAGGAAGACCTGCGCCCCGAGCGTCAGCGCGTTCACCAGCAGGTCCACGCGCGCGAAGAAGGCCGTGCGGGCGGCGCGGCTCTCGAACGTGCGATCGACGATATCGGCCTGCTGGAAGTACAGGAAGGTCGAAAGCACCGTGTACATCAGCATGTAGAGGCAGATGTTCAGCAGGTAGGGCGAGCTGAGCGCGTTGCGCAGGCCGGCGAGCGCACCGCCGCCAATGACCGCCGGTTCGGTGGCCGCGGCTCGGCGGGCCTCGCGGGCATCGTCGCGCGCGGTCCTGGCGTCGTCGCGCGCAGTCCGCGCGTCGTCGCGCGCAGTCGCATCGCCGGCCTCGCGGCCCGCTGCGGGCGTGTGCATGGCCGGCGCCAGCTTCCCGAGCCGGCGCGCGGCGAAGACGCCGACTTCGAGCAGCACGGCCGACACGAGCAGCAGCCGTGGAGCACCCAGCGAGTGGACGAGCGTCGCCGTGACGCTCGCGCCCACGATGCCCCCGACCGTCGCCGCCGCCGCGATGAACCCGAACAGCCGCTTCCCCTGCTCGTTGGTGAAGAGGTCCACCATGAACTGCCAGAAGACCGACACGACGAACAAGTTGAAGACCGAGGTCCAGATGAAGAAGGCGCGGCCCACCCAGACGTTTGCCTCGCCGCTGGAGGTCTGGAGCAGCACGAGGAAGATGAGCAGGTTGACGATGAAGAAGCGGTAGGTGATGGCGATGAACCGCATCCGCGGCAGCCGCGCGACGAGCGCCGCGAACGGCGGGTTGGCGAGCAGCATGACCACGAGCGTGCCCGTGAAGAGCCACGAGAGGTTCTGCACGCCGCCGGCCACCCCCGCCTCGTCGCGAATGGGCCGGATCACGTAGTAGGCGGTGAAGACCGAGAAGAGATAGAGCCACGCCCACGCGACGTCGCGGCCTTCGCCGGGACGAATCGACACGAGGCGGCCGAGGGCAGCGCTGATCAGCGGATTCCTCCTG
>JAHDVQ010000139.1:0-4587 GCA_023384595.1 Vicinamibacteraceae bacterium
CCCGTCAGGCCGGCACCGGCAGCTCGACGCGGCCGTCGACGAAGAAATCGTCGTAGGTGACCGACTCCGAGGCCGACAGCCGTTCGGCAATCGCGTCGGCGCGCGCCGTGTCGAACCCGACGCCGTGCGCGGCCAGGTCGCCGCGGATGCGGTATTCGAGCGTGTGGAGCCGCCGCAGCGTGCCGAGGTAGGCGCCCTTCCAGATTTCCAGATACGGCCGGTGATCCATCGGATTGACCGACAGCAGCCGACGCAGGTTGTTGGTGGGCAGGAGCGTGTAGAGGCTGACCTCGGGGTGCCGCCGGATGGCGAAGTTGCGTGCCGTCTCGTAGCGCGTGTAGGACACGGTGCGCAGGTCCTGGTCGGCGTTGTAGAAGACGCCGCGCGTGCGCGCCGATCCCGGCTCCTTCGAGACGTACGGCACGAAGGGGTCGATCGTGAAGATGAGATCCGCCCCGCGCGCGATCGCCTCCGTGAAGTTCGACGTGCGCGTCACGGCCCCGTCCTCGTAGTAGCGCCCGCCCACCATCGTCGGCGCGAAGACGGGGTTGATGCTCATGGACGCCTGGATGGCGCGGCTCACCGGGACCTCGTCGTGCGGCGGGTCGCCGAACAGCACGTGCACCTTGCGGTCCTGGTCGGTGGCGCCGATGAAGAGGCGGTGACCGAGCGCGCGGAAGTCGTTGCTGCACCCCGGGCGTGAGAAGCTGTCGGCCAGCATCGCCTCGAACCCGCCCGTGTGGAAGGGGGCGTGCACGAGATCCCCGTAGTCGAACACGAGCGAGCCCAGCGAGAACGGCAGCCTCCCGCGCGCCAGCTGGCTGGCCGCGCGGCCCGCCAGCACGGCCACCTGGCGGAGAGGCATCGCCAGCCCGCGAAAGTCGAGATGCGCCACGTCGAAGAGGTTGAGATCGACGCGCGGCAGCCGGCCGCCCTCGACGCCGGCGATGGAGGCCATGAACTCCGAGATGGCGTAGCCGTTGGCCAGCATGCCGACGGCGACGCCCCCGGCGCTGATGCCGAAGTACAGCGGCAGGCGATTGAGCGCGCCCGGCGTGCAGCAGTCCTCGAGGCACTTGATCGTGCCCAGCTCGAAGTGCAGGCCCGTGATGCCTCCGCCGGCCGCGCAGAGGGCGGTCTTGCCTGGCCTGCGGTGGACGACCAGCCGCACGATCTCGTCCATCAGGCGGCAGGCGAACGCGTCCGATCTCGCGCCGCCGCGGGCCGCGCGGCGGCCCGTCGTCTCGCGCAGGACGCAGCCCACGCCGTGGAGGCCGAGCGACGCCAGCCGGCAATCGGTGTCGCCGGCGTCCGAGTCGCTCACGAGGACGATGATGCGGTGGAAGCCGTAGCGACGCTCGATGTCGAGCTCCTGGTCCATCCGCTCGAGCAACTGGAGGCCCCGCGAGAAGGCGTCCGGGCGTCGCGAGGACCGGCCCGGCCGCCCGTCGTCCCGCAGGTCGAGCAGGACCAGGTTGAAGAAGTCGCGGTGCAGCGCGCCGAGCATCGACGGGATGTCGCGGCGCAGCGTGAAGGCGAAGCTGTAGCCCTGGCGCGTCACGACCGGTCCCCCGCGATCGCGGCGCACCCGGCAGCCTGACACCAACGCGAGCCGGCTGAAGAGAGCCGAGGCGGAGCCGCCGCCGGCTCCGTAGTAGAGGACGCGCTTCGAGGTCATGGCACCTCGAGTCGATTCTAGCGCGTCATGCCGCGCTGCGGCAAAATCATGCGGACAGTCCCCGCGCCCAGTCCAGCAGGAAGTCGACCGGCCAGCAGTTGACGACCCGCTCGGCCGGAATGCCCGCGAGTCGTGCGTGCGCGACAGCGGTTTCGGCGAACTCCCACTCCGAGACGGCGTGCGCATCGCTATCGAGCGCGAAGAGGCAGCCAGCGGCGAGCGCACGACGGGCGAGCTCGTGATCGATGTCCTGCCGTCGCGGATCGCCGTCGATCTCGATGGCCACGGTCTTGCGCGCCGCCGCGTCGAACACGCGGTCCCAGTCGGCGGTCACGCCCGGCCGCACGCCGTACTTGCGGCCGCGGGGATGTCCGAGGATGTGGACGCCCTGCGCCCTGACCGCCGCCAGCATTCGCCCGGTCTGGTCCGACGCCGAGCGAAGCGCCGAATGCGGGGCGGCCACCACCAGTTCCACGCGCCGGCGCTCGGCAGGCGTGAGGTCCAGGCTCCCGTCGGCGAGGATGTTGGCTTCAATGCCCTTGATCAACCGGAATCGTCCGGCGTACTTCCGGTTCAGGCGATCGATGGCCCAATGCTGTTCGGCCAGGCGCGCCATCGAGACGCCCCGCGCAATCGGCAGGCCGTGCGAGTGGTCGGTCACGGCGGCGTACTCGTAGCCGCGCGCCAGGCCGGTCTCGACGATGGCCTCGAGCGACTGCTTGCCGTCGCTGTAGGTCGAGTGCATCTGCAGGTCGCCGCGGTAGTCGTCGAGCGAGACCACGTCGCGACGGCGGCTGCGAAGGGCCTTCATCACGTCGGCCCGCGTCAGGAACGTGTCGCGCAGGCCGCGGCTCCGCTCGACCTCGCGCGCCTTCCCGCTGCCGGCGACCGCCTCTTCGACGGTGGCCGATGCGCCCGTGGCGAGCACCTCGAGGATGACGCGCGTCGAGGACGGGCCCACGTGCGGGATCTTGCGCAGCGACCCGTCGGCTCTGACGTATGACTCGATCGGCGCGTCGAGCCCGGCCACCGCGTCGGCCGCGCGCGCGTAGCCCCAGCGCTTCTGGCGAGAGGTCTGCACAGCGGCGAGGTCGCGCAGCAGGCTCACGACGAGCGCGTTCGTGTCGGGACGGCGGGGCCCCGCGACCATCTGCAGATGATGCCAGATGACGCACGGTGTCGGCCGGTCCCATGCCCCGGGGGCGCGATTCGGTCGCGATGGCTGCCTCCCGGGACCGGGTCCTGATGGCGAAGTGCGCAACCGATCGAGGACATGGCCGGTCGCGTCCCCTCCCGCCCATGGTCAGGGCAGGAACGCGGCCACGTACTGCCAGCGACCGTCGCGCAGCTCGAACACGTTGACCGAATCGTACTCGGCCACGCGGGTCGATCCGTCGGGCTGGCGGTACAGCATACGCCCGTGACCCGAGGCGACGGCGATGTTGCCCCAACGTCGGACGGCCCGCAGCTCGTACCGGCCCTCGATCATCTCCGGGGCAGAGGCAAGCCCGTCGAGCAGGTCCGACTTCGCGCGCACCCCGCCGGTACCGTCCAGCGCCGTGTAGTCGTCGGCGTACAGGGCGGCGAGCGCCCGGCGGTCGCGTGTCCGGTGCCCGTCGACGATCCCTTGCTTGACGGCGGCCACCGCCCGCCGCGTCTCTGCATCGGCGAAGAGGCTTCGCGACTCGGGCGACGCGAGGACCAGGGCGGCGCCGGCCACGACTCCCAACAGCAGTGTCATCACGTATCGCATCGACTTGCGCCTCCTACCGCACCGGCCTGTAGCTGACGTCGAGCGCCTGCAGCCGGCGCTCGTGCGCGGCCAGCCGCGCGAGGTAATCCTGGTAGTCGTGCCGGTCCTTCGGCGTCCACACCACCTCGGCGAGCGCCGTCAGGCGGGGGAACGCCTGGTACTCGACGTTCTTCGGCCCCTTCAGGTACTCGGTCCAGATCTGCGCCTGCGCGCCGAGCACGTGGCGCGCAAACTGCGGTTCGAGATCCTCGGGAATCGGATCGAAGGCATAGACCCGCTCGAGCGGCAGCAGGCCGGGATGCGCGATGGGTTCGGTGGCGCGGTCGGGCGCCTGGTAGTAATTCAAGTAGGTGTGGCTCTCGGGCGCCATGACGACGTCGTGCCCCTCGCGCGCGGCGGCGATGCCGCCTTTCGTCCCGCGCCACGACATCACCACCGCGTTCTCGGCCAGACCGCCCTCGAGGATCTCGTCCCAGCCCACCAACCGGCGATCCCGCGCGGTGAGGAACGCGTCCATCTGGCGGATGAACCAGCTTTGCAGCTCGTCCTCGTTGGCCAGGCCCAGCTCACGGATGCGCGCCTGGATGCGCGGGCTCTCCTTCCACTTGGCTTTGTCGGCCTCGTCGCCGCCGATGTGGATGTAGCGGCTCGGGAAGATCTCGAGCACCTCGCTGAGCACGTTCTGCATGAACTGCACGGTGGAGGGCTCGGCGTTGAGGATGTCCGAGAAGATGCCCCAGCGCGTGGCGACCTCGAGCGGCTCGCCGGTCACGCCCAGTTCGGGATAGGCCGCGATGGCCGCCATCGCGTGGCCGGGCATCTCGATCTCGGGCATCACGGTGACGAAGCGGGCCTTGCCGTAGGCCACGATCTCGCGGGCATCCTCCTGCGTGTAGAAGCCCCCGTGCGGCTTGCCGTCGAACTGCCACTGCGACCGGTCGCGCGACTGGTGCCCGACGAGCGTCTCCTTGCGCCACGCGCCCACCTCGGTGAGCTTCGGATACTGCCTGATCTCGAGCCGCCAGCCCTGATCCTCGGTGAGGTGCCAGTGGAAGGTGTTCAGCTTGTGGAGCGCGAGGAGGTCGATGTACTTCTTGACGAACTCCTTCGGCATGAAGTGGCGCGCGACGTCGAGGTGCGCGCCGCGCCAGGGAAA
>JAHDVQ010000139.1:4687-8029 GCA_023384595.1 Vicinamibacteraceae bacterium
CGCCTGGGGCGTCGCGCCGTGGGCGGCCGCGCCGCGGCCGCCGGTGACGAGCAGGAGGGCCAGCCCGAGGGCCCGGGCGATTCCTGAAAGACATGAACGCGTGGCGGTCGGAGGTGTCGGCATGGCAGTCGCTCCACCCTGGCCCGGGCCTGGGGGTGGCTCAGGGTCGGCCTAGCGTAACTCGCTCCGTCGCCGGCTGCATCAGGACGGGACGTTCTTGGGAGGGCCGGCGGAGCGAACGCATCGCGACGGGTCCGGCTGGGCGACGCCATTTCGGGCGGCTTGCGGCAGAATCAGGGTATCTGCGATCTGGGCCCGATGCAGGGTCGAGCAGCGGTCCCGCCATAGCATGATCTTCTCGTTCGAGAAGATGGCCTTGCGCGACGCCATCAGGACGAGCGACGGCGCGCGCCTGTTTGCCGAGGGACTCTACGAGTTCCGGCACGGGCGCGGCGCTCTCGAGCGACGCTTCGAGCGATGGGTGAGCGCGGTGGCGTTACTCCCGCGCCGTCAGACGCGCGTGCTGACCTGGCCGCTCGTGACGGTCTTCGGCTTCATCGCGCAGCCCGACGTGCACATCTGCGCCGGGATCTGCGTGACCTCGCGCCGCGCGACATGATCGACATCCAGTCGTTTCTCTGGGTGCAGGGATCCGACGAGTATTGACCGCCGCCCCCACGCGCGCGTGGTCCCGGCACCGGCCACGTCCGCGGGTCCTGGGGAAGGTGCGAGCGCATTGACAGTCCGTCCGGATGGGGTTGATCATCTCTGTGGACACGACGGCTGCGCCCGCGGCGCGGCCCTCGCCCGGCGGTCTCGCGCCAGCCCCTTGCGCCAGCCTACCGACTTCATCCACCGAGGAGGTCACCCCGTGATCGTCGGAATCCCTCGAGAAACGCAACGCCTGGAGCACCGGGTCGGGCTGACGCCGTTTGCCGTCGCCAGCCTCGTGCGGCACAAGCACCAGGTGGTCGTGCAGCACAGCGCGGGCGCCGCCGCCCACTTCACCGACCAGGACTACGTCGCGGCCGGGGCCGAGGTCGTCTACGACGCCGAGCAGGTCTTCAAGCGCGCCGACGTCGTCTGCCAGGTCAACATGCTGGGTCAGGAGGAGCTGGCGCTCGTCAAGCCGGGGCTCGTCATCTGCGGATTCCATCACCTCGCGGTGGCGCCGCGGCCCGTCTTCGACGAGTTGCGGCGCCGGTCGGCCACCCTCATCGGCTACGAGATCATCGAAGACGAGGGCGGCGATCGCCCGATCCTCCTCGCGATGAGCGATCTCGCCGGCCAGATGGCGATCCAGGAGGCCGCCCACCTGCTGCAGATCACCGCCGGCGGGCGCGGCGTGCTGCTCGGCAACGTGCCCGGCGTGCCCGCGCCAACCGTGCTCATTCTCGGGGCGGGCACCGTGGGCACCGTCGCCGCCCAGCGGGCCGTGAGCATCGGCGCCAGCGTCATCGTGCTCGACGCCGACGTGCGCAAGCTGCAGCGCATCCACCAGCGGGTGCACGGGCGCATCGACACGGCGGTCGTCAACCAGGCGCAGCTCGCGCGGCTGCTCAGAATTGCCGACGTGGTCATTGGCGCGGTGCTCATTCCGGGCGGGCGCGCGCCGTTCCTCGTCACCGAGGATATGGTCCGGACGATGCGGCCCGGGAGCGTGATCGTCGATGTCTCCATCGACCAGGGCGGCTGCGTCGAGACCAGCCGGCCCACGACGCTCGACAACCCCACCTTCACGGCGCACGGCGTCGTGCACTACTGCGTACCCAACATGAGTTCCAACATCTCTCGTACGGCCTCGCGCGTGCTGTCCGACGCGGCCCTGCCGTACGTGCTTGCGATCGCGGGGACCGGCCTCGAGAGCGCCCTTCAGGCGGATCCCGGTCTGGCCGCAGGCGTCTACGCCTACAAGGGACGCCTCGTGCACAAGGCCGTCGCCAGCCACCTGCACGAGTCCGCCGAATTGCTCTCCGATCTGCTCGAGAGGGGGGGCGACCAGTGAGCTGGCTCGATACCTACAAATCGAAGCTGTGCAGCCCCGACGAGGCGGTAAAGGTCGTCAAGAGCGGCGACCGGATCTACTACGGCGGGAACGCCGCCATCCCGCGCGCCCTGGTCGAGGCCCTGGCGCGGCGGGCGCCGGAGCTGCGCGACGTCCGGCTCGGTCACGTGCTGCTGCTTGGCGACGACCCGCTCTCCGGTCCCGGCATGGAGAAGAGCTTCCGCCACCATTCCATGTTCGTCGGGCCGGCCGACCGGGCCGCGGTCAACGAGGGGCGCGCCGACTACGTGCCGGTGTTCCTGCACCAGATCCCGCGGCTCTTCGAGGATCGCATCTTTCCGATCGACGTCACGATGGTGATGGTCTCGCCGCCCGACTCGCACGGCTTCATGAGCCTCGGCGTCGAGGTGCTCGCCTCGAAGGCCGCCACGCGGCTGGCGAAGAAGGTCGTCGTGCAGGTCAACGAGCGGATGCCGCGCATCCTCGGCGACTGCTTCGTGCACGTGTCCCGCGTGGACGCGATTGTCGAGCACACGGCGGAGCTGCCGACGCTCGGCGCGCGCAGCATCTCGGAGATCGAACGGGCGATCGGGACGCACATCGTCGGCCTGCTCGAGGACGGTGCGACGATGCAGATGGGTATCGGGGGCATTCCCGATGCCATTTACGAGCAGCTCGACGGCTTTCGCGATCTCGGCATCCACACCGAGATGATCTCGGATGGCGCGATGCGCGCCATCGAGCGGGGCATCATCACCGGCAACGTCAAGACGATCCATGCGGGGAAGGCCGTCATCACGTTCGCGCTGGGCAGCTCGGAGCTCTATCGCTATCTCGACAACAACCCCATGATCGAGGCGCATCCGGTCGAGTACGTGAACGATCCGGCGGTGGCGAGCCGCAACGACCGCCTCGTCGCGGTGAACTCGGCCATCGAGGTGGACCTCACCGGCCAGGTCTGCTCCGACTCGATCGGCACCTACATCTACTCCGGGTTCGGCGGGCAGGTGGACTTCATCCGGGCTGCGGCACGGTCCAAGGGCGGCAAGCCGGTGATCGCCGTGCAGGCGACGGCCAAGGGCGGCGCGCAATCGCGGATCGTCTCGACGCTCAAGCCCGGGGCGGGCGTGGTGACGAGCCGCGCCGACGTGCACTATGTGGTCACCGAGTACGGGGTGGCGCACCTGTTCGGGAAGAACCTGAGCGAGCGTGCCGAGGCGCTCATCTCGATTGCGGCGCCGAAGTTCCAGGCCGAGCTCGAGGCGCAGGCGAAGGAGCGCAAGCTGTTGTAGCCGGCACGCCATGGGCGCCCGCTCCATCCTGATCTACGGCGCCAC